>NZ_JAGEKQ010000008.1:0-240714 GCF_017565385.1 Dermacoccus sp. NHGro5
GGGTTGTTGAGCTGTCGGAACGGGCGGAGGGACTCCGTCGGCGCGACGCGCGCTCGCTTCGCTCGCGGGCGTCGTGCCTCCTCCTCAAATCCCCCGTACCCATTCAGCGAGAGTGACGAGGGCCCCGCCGGGGCGACTTCGTCGCGCCCGGCGGGGCCCTCGTCACTCTCGCTGGCGGAGGCGGAGGGATTTGAACCCTCGATGGGGCTATAAACCCCAAACCCGCTTAGCAGGCGGGCGCCATAGACCGGACTAGGCGACGCCTCCTCCGCGCAGCTTTCGCTGCAGCCCTGAAAGGTTATCCGACCCGCCCCGCCACACCAAACCGCCTCCCCCCGACACGTCAACACAGGAGACTCACACCTGGGCTTCGGCCGGCGTCGAGCTTCGTCACCAGATTGAGACATTTCCTCCTTCATCCCTCATGATGGAGTGTCAGGGGCAGCTTTCGGTGCCCTCACACGCAACAGAGAGGGCCACGATGGCGAGGCAGGCGGAGCACGAACCATCCGGTGCGCACGCACCGTCCGACGTGACCCGCTCGAGCGAGCGTCAACGCCGCCGTGCGACGCTACGCCGCTCTCTGTCGTTGACATTTCTGAGCACCCTCGTCCCCGGCCTCGGGTTGATGTGGACGAAACGTCGCACCGTCGGCGTCATCCTCCTGCTCATCGCCGTCATCGCCGGCATCGCTCTCAGCATCTTCCTCCTGAGCGGTAACGTCCTCACCGGCGCCGCCAACGTCCTCACCTCGACCGGCCTCAAGCTCGCCCTCGTCGCGCTGGCCGCTGCCCTCGTGCTGTGGTTGACGTCGATCGTTCTCACCGCGCGCACGACGCACACCGACGGCTGGTCGCACCGCGGCGACATCCTGTTCAAGGCCTTCACCGCCCTCATGTGCCTCGCCGTGACGATGCCGCTCGCGCGCGCCGTCAGCACCGTCACCGTCACGCAGGACGCGTTCGGCACCATGTTCATCGAGAACGGCAAGGGCGCCGCCTCCACCAAGGAGAACGCGTTCAAGAAGAAGGCCCGCGTCAACCTCATGCTCGTCGGTTCCGACGCGGGTAGCGACCGCACGGGCATCCGCACGGACTCGCTCATGGTCGCCTCGATCGACACCCACACGGGTGACACGACCCTCATCAGCATCCCGCGCAACTGGAACTACGTCCCGTTCCCCGAGTCGAACCCGCTGCACAAGCTCTACCCGAACGGCTTCCACTGCCCCGAACGTGGTGCGGGCGACCCCTGTTGGATGGATGCGGTGTGGAGCGAAGCTGACACGCAGCACCCGGAGTTGTTCCCCGGTGAGCAGTACGCCGGCCTCAACGCGACGCGCGACGTCGTGCAGGAGATCATCGGCATGCCGATCGACTACTCCACCGTCATCAACCTCAAGGGCTTCCAGGACCTCGTCGACGCCATGGGCGGCGTCGACATGACGATCCCTCCCGGGGGCATCGCCATCGGCGGCAAGATCGAGGGCGGCGCGATCGTGCCCGGCTCGATCACCGGCCGCATCCCCGAAGGACGCCAACACCTGAACGGTCAGCAAGCCCTGTGGTACTCACGCAGCCGCGTCGAGACCGGCGACGGCGACCGCATGCGCCGTCAGCGCTGCATGGTCAACGCACTCATCGACCAGACCAACCCCATCTCACTGGTCAACCAGTTCCCCTCGATCATGAAGGTCGCCAAGGAGAACATCCTGCTCGACCTGCCGCAGAGCGAACTGCCCGACCTCGCCGACCTCGCGAACACGATGAAGAAGGGCCAGACGAAGAGCGTCAACCTCGCCTACCCCGTCATCAGCGACAGCCACCCCGACTACGACAAGGTGCGCGCCCTCATCAAGAAGGGCATGGATCGCTCGACGCCGGCCCCGAAGCCGAAGTCCAGCTCGAGCGCTTCGTCGTCGACCGCCCCGAACTCGTCGTCGAGCAGCGCGAGCACCAGCTCGTCGAGCAGCGACCAGGCCATCGACGACACCACGGCCACCTGTTGATCGTGCGCACGACTGAACGCAGACTCGGCTGCGCCGCCCACCCCACGAGGGACGGGCGGCGCACTCGTCTGCGTGACGGGCCCCGCCCGAGCATGACGGAGTCGGCGCACGACGAAGCCCCCAGCCGAACGGCTGGGGGCTTCGTACGAAAACGCTACGAGATCAGATGATCAGGCAGCCGTGACGTTCGAGGCCTGCGGGCCCTTGTCGCCCTGCGTGATCTCGAACTCGACGCGCTGACCCTCGTCGAGCGAGCGGTAGCCGTTGGTCTGGATGGCGGAGAAGTGAACGAAGACGTCGGCGCCGCCGCCGTCCTGCTCGATGAAGCCGAAGCCCTTCTCAGCGTTGAACCACTTCACAGTGCCCTGTGCCATGGGAAATCCCTCAATCTGTTTCTCTGCGTTGAGCCTGCACTTTTTGCAGGCTCAGGCTGATGTGCATGCCGTGAACGCCTGAGGTGATGTACAACAGGGGTAAAACCGGGTTCTGCAAAGCAACCACCCTCACGCTAACACGAGCGGCCCCGCGGGCTTCATTCCACGCGTCCCGCGAAGGTGAATAGTTGGTGACCCGCAGCAGCTGGAGCAGTGGGCGAGAGCGTCACTTCCAGCCCGAGCAGGACCTCGAGCGCGCATCGGAGCATCGAGCCGGGTAGGTGTGCGCCGCCGGTGTCACTCGTTACGCATCGACAGCGGTGTGGCGCCGCCGTCCATCGCTGCCGCGAGTTCGGCCTCGGCGGCCGCGCCCTGGGCGGCACGCACCGAGCTCAGCTTGACGACCGAGTACAGCAGCAGCGCGAGCCCGGCCACCTCACCGGCGACGGCGAGGGGCGTGTCGCGCAGTTGGTCGCCGTAGACGCCGACACCGATGAGGACGCTGAACAGCGGATCGAGCGAGGCGACGACGGGCAGCACGACGTTGAGAGGCGCCGCCGCGAACGCCACCTGGTTGAGCGCCAGACCACAGGCAGCGAGCGCGATGAGCACCCACAGCTGCCACGACGTCAGCACCGCGTCGAGACCGAAGAGGTGTGAGATCTGCGTCGTCGACTTCATCAACCCGGCCGTCGTCGCGTAGACGATGGCGACGGACGCTGCGAGCGCCCGGGCACGCATCCGCGGGCGCATCGAGCGCGTGCCGAACACCGCGCCGAGGACGAACAGGCCGCCCACGACGGCGAGGATGATGGCGGGCACGCGACGACCGATGGCCGTCTCTCCGTGTGCGGAGATCGCGTCGGAGACGAGCAGGAACATCACGAGGCCGGCGACGAGCGTCAGCGAATGGAGGATCTCCGAACGTGTCGGGCGCGTACGCAGCATGACGTGGTTGAGCCCGAGGCTGATGACGAGCGACATGCACAGCACCGGCTGCACGACCGAGAGGCTGCCGTACTTGAGGGCGAGGATCTGGAAGACGACGCACAGCCCGTCGAACACCATGGCGATGGCGAACGTCGGGTTCGCGACCCATGCCACCGCCGCGGCGCGCAACCCGCGCCGGGGGAGCTTCTCACCGTCCGCTCGCTCGTCGACCGCCGGCTGCTCCACGGCATGCTGTGCGGCGCGGTGCTTGAACACCGTCGACAGCGCCGCACACGCACTGGAGGCGACAGCCAGCAGCAGGACGAGCAGCATGCGACCTCCGAGCGACGACGTTTTCGGACGCCACGGCATCGGCCTCCCGGCCTCAGGGTACTGGCCGAGGGCGGTCAGGGACGTTCAGGCACGGTGGTGCGCGACTGGGAGTTCTCTGAAGGTGTCCAGACCCATCTCGCGCCGCAGAACCTCCGCCGCAACGGCGCGAGCCGGCTCGAGGTCTGCGTCGACAAAAGCCAGGCGCGTGCGGCGCTCGACGAGATCGTCGAGCGTCATGGCACCCTCGTGCCGCACCGCGTGGACGAACTCGGCGACCAGCGTCGACGATCCGGGCACGACGCGCTCGGCGTAGAACGACGATTCGTCGGCGATCGCGGCCACCGACGGGGCCAACGTGCCGTAGCGGCGCACGAGCCGCTCGGGCGCCGCGACGCGAGCGAGGACGTCAGTCGGGGCTGCGCCGAGAAGCGGAAGCTCACGCGTTCGGCACGATGCGACCACGCCTCCGACGCGCCGGGCTACGGCGTCGACGGCGTCCTGCGCCATGCGGCGATACGTCGTGAACTTTCCTCCCGTGATGGTGATCGGGGCGCCCGGCTCGTCGAGGAGCAGGTGCTTGCGCGAGGCGTCCGCGGTCGCGCCTTGCCCGCTCGAGGCGTCGGCGCGCGTCACGAGCGGTCGCAGACCAGCGAAGCGCCCGACGACGTCGTCACGCGTCAGCGGACGGGCCAGGACGGCGTTCATCGTCGCGAGCAGGAACTCCTCGTCTTCGTCCGGGACGGAAGGAGCGAGCGGGTCGGCGTCCGGGTCGGCCTCGTCCGTCAGCCCGATGAGGACGAGCCCGTCGACGATCGGAATCGCGAACACGTAGCGGCCAAAGTGCCCGGGCACCGGTGCGACGAGCTGCGCCGAAGGGTTACCCACCGCGCTCGCCCGGACGACCAGGTGCGAGCCACGCGAGGGCGTGACGGTGAGACGCTCGTCGTGCTCGCCGCTCCACACCCCCGTCGCGAGCACGATGTGGCCGTGGGCGACGAACGACTCCCCCGTCAGCTCGTCGGTGAGCTCGACGGACTCAGAGTCGAGCGGACGCGCCGCACACCGCGTCACGACGTCGGCGCCGTGCGCCGCGGCGGTGCGCGCGAGGGTCGTCACGAAGCGCGCGTCGTCCTCGAGCTGGCCGTCGGTGTAGCGCAGCGCCGCGCGGCCGCGCACTGCGCCAGGGACGAGCGACTCGACGTCACGCACCCGAATGCGGCGCGGCGCGGCGAGGACGTTCGACGGCGTGCGGCTGACGCGGCGCAGCCCGTCCGAGAGGGTGATGCCGAGGTTCGAGACGGCCGCCTCACCGATGCCGGTGTCGAGCACCACCGTGTGCAGCGGCCGCACGAGATGCGGCGCGATGCTCGTCATCAGGTGATGACGCTCGCGCGCCGACTCGTAGGCGACGGCGAGGTCACCCTTTGCGAGATAGCGCAGGCCGCCATGGATGAGCTTGCTGCTCCACCGACTCGTCCCTGCCGCCAGATCGACGCGCTCGACGAGTGCCGTGCGCAGCCCGCGCGACGCCGCGTCGAGCGCCACGCCGACACCCGTCACCCCGGCGCCGACGACGATGACGTCGTAGCGCTCGTGGGCGAGGCGGTGCAGTGCCGCAGCGCGTTGGGTGGGGTTGAGGCTGCCCACGCTGGGGTCACTGGCGGGGTGGCCGGGGGTGGTCGACATCAGGAGCGGCCTTCCGTGGGGTGGTCCGGTGGTCAGAGGCTGCCGGGCTGGGCGCGAGGTACCCGTCGAGCAGATGGGCCGCCTCGGCGAGCCACACCTGACGAGGGGCGATCTGCTCGAGCGGTCGACGGCTGACGAGGTAGGGCATGAGCGCCTGCATCGCGCCCATCGCGAGGACGTCGGCCGGCGCGTCGCGCACCGAGCCATCGAGCTGCGCGAGGGCGATCGCGGCGCTCAACGCGTCGAGAATGCTGCGCTGGCTGCGCCCGACACGTTCGACGAGATAGGGCAGGAGCAGTTCGGGGTCGTGCTCGATCAGCGCCTGCGTGAACTCCGTCGAGAGCGCCTCGAGCGTGGTGATCGCGGCGCGGACGATGACGTCGCGGGTGACGGCGCCCGCCTCGCCGTCGGCTGGTTCGCTTGCGGTTTCGTTCGCGGGAACCTGGGGCAGCGCGTCGCTTGCGGCGGCGGCGAAGTCGGCGACGAGGGCCTCGCGCACGAGGTCGTCGAGCGTCGCGCCACGTCGGTAGAGGGTGGCCCGACTCATGCCTGCGCGGCGGGCCACCGACGTCATCGTCGCGCGGCGAAAACCGTAGGCGATGACCTCCGCCCGCACTGCGGCCAGCATTGCATCGTCTTGCGTCATGCGTCCTCCTCGCTGTGTGGTCGCCGCCACGACGGGCCCGTCGGAGCAATGAAACATTGAGACAAATCGTGACTCAGTGTCTCACGCACGGCATGATGGGGTCATGAAGGATGACGCGAACCTCGTCGAGACCGCCCCGCGCTCGGTGTGGCACGCCTGGGGAGACCCGCAGCTCAAGAAAGAACTCTCCCCGCTCGTCTGGCGCGGGTTGAAGCTCGCCAAGGGCATCGAACCGGCTGAGCAGGACACTCCGCCCGTCGCGCTCGACGACGTCGAGCTGCCCGCCTCCACCCTCGACGACGACGGCCTCGCCGCCCTGCGCACACTCGTCGGCGACGCGCACGTCAGCGTCGAACGACGCGAGCGCATCGAGCACGCCGGGGGCAAGAGCTACCCCGACCTGTATCGGCTGCGCACCGGCGACGGCAGTCACGCGCCGGACGCCGTCGCGTTTCCCGCCGACGGCAGCGAGGTCGTCGAGGTGCTGCGCCTCGCCGCGCAGCGTGAGATCGCCGTCGTCCCGTTCGGCGGTGGCACGAGCGTCGTCGGCGGTGTCGACCCCGTGCGCGGTCGGTTCGCGAGCGTCATCAGTCTCGACCTACGGCGCCTCGACGCCGTCGTCAGCATCGACGAGACGTCGCGCACCGCAACGCTCCAGCCCGGGCTGCGCGGCGCCCAGCTCGAAGCCGTGCTGCGTCCGCGCGGACTCACGCTCGGACACTTCCCGCAGAGCTACGAACAGGCAACGCTCGGCGGATATCTCGTGACGCGCAGCTCCGGGCAGGCGTCCTCCGGGTACGGACGGTTCGAGCAGAACGTCGTCGCCGTCACCCTCGCCACGCCCGAGGGCGAGCTGACGCTCGGCGGGCGGACTCCCAGCTCGGCGACGGCCGCCGGGCCGAAGCTCATCGACGTGCTCATCGGCAGCGAGGGCACGCTCGGCGTCATCACCGAGATGACGCTGCAGCTGCACGAGGGACCGACCGAGTTCGCTTACGAGACCTGGGCGTTCGACTCGTTCACCGACGGGTTCGACGCGTTCCGGGCGCTCGCGCAGGATCTCGGCCACGGCGTCATGCCGGACGTCAGCCGCCTCTCCGACGGTGAGGAATCACGCACGATCCTGGCCCAGTCGGCGCGAGGGCTCGCGGCGATGGCGACCTTCGCCGCGCGCGGCGCCCGCGAGCCGTCGCTCGGGGTGCTGCGTTGGGAGGACACCGACCGCACCACCCTGCGTCGGCGCCGGCGACAGGCGCACCGCGTGCTGCGCGCGGCGGGTGCGCGACGTGCGCCCGCGTCGATCGCCGAGCACTGGATCAGCCACCGCTTCCGCGGGCCCTACCAGCGCGACCACCTCATGGATCGCGGCATCTTCGTCGAGACGCTCGAGACGGCGACGACGTGGGCGAACCTGCCGACGCTCTACAGCGCGGTGCGCGATGCGATCAGCGCCGAGGTCGGCCCGCACGCCGTCGTCCAGTGCCACGTCTCGCACCTCTACGACGGCGGCGCCTCGCTCTACTACACGTTCTTCTGCCGCGAGGAGAGCGACCCGCTCGCCCAGTGGCGCCGCGTCAAGACGGCCGCGAGCGACGTCATCGCGGCACACGGTGGCACGATCACGCACCACCACGCCGTCGGCACCGACCACCGCGCCTGGGCCGCTGACGAGATGGGCGAGCTCGGCGCGCGCATCCTGCGCGCGGTGAAGAACGAGCTCGACCCGGCCGGAATCCTCAACCCCGGCAAGCTCGTTCCGCCGGTCGACGACGCCCCCGACGCGTGCGAGGCCGGGGCGTCATGACGCGGCCCGTCACCCTGGTCGTCAACCCGGCTGCGCGCAAGGGTGCGACGCTGCGCATGATCGATCCGGTGACGGACATCCTGCGCGCGCACGGTTGGCGCGTCGACGTCGTGGTCACGCGGTCGGCGGACCACGCGTCGCAGGTCGCCGCCGACGCGAACGTCGACGACCTGCTCGTCACGCTCGGCGGCGACGGGCTCTACGGGCGGGTGGCCGCGGGCGCCGTCGTCAGCGGCTGCCTCATGGCGCCGTTGCCCGCGGGGCGTGGGCACGACCTCGTCCGCGCACTCGGGGGCCCGGGCGACGTGCGACGCGCCGCGCAGCTGCTCGCCGTCGCGCGCGAACGCCGCCTCGACGTCGGACTGGCCGGCGACGGCGACCCGTCGACCGCCACGGTCTTCCTCGGTGTGGCGACGCTCGGCTACGACTCGATGGCGAACACGTACGCCAACGACGCTCCGCGCGCGGTGCCGAGTTCGCTCGTCTACGCCTACGGCGGCGCTCGAACGCTCGTGCACGCGCGGCCGCGACCGTTGACGCTCGTCGTCGACGGGGTGACGCACGAGTTCACCGGGTGGAACGTCGCGATCGGCAACTCGGGGCGATTCGGCGCCGGGATGCGCGTCAACCCCGACGCGTCGATGAGCGACGGGTTGCTCGACGTCACCGTCGTCACCGACATCCCACGCTGGCACTACCCGGCGATGCTGCCGCGCCTGTTTCGCGGCACCCATGTCGACGGGGTACGTGTTCGAGCGCTGCGCGGACGCGAGATCCGCGTCATCACGCCCCACGTCGGGGATGTCTATGCCGACGGCGACCTGCTCGAGGCGTCGCCGACGACGTTCCGTGCGCTGCCCGACGCCCTGCGCGTCCTCGTGCCGGCGCCCTGAGACGCCTGAGCGTCGAGCCGTCAGCGCCCGACGTAGGCCTCGACGCGCGCCGCGGCGAGCTTGCCGCTGACGAGCACCATCGGCACGCCGACACCCGGCACGGTGCCGGAACCGGCGAAGAATACGCCGGGGCGGCGGCGTTCGACGTTCGGCGGGCGGAACGGGCCGGTCTGCAGGAACGTGTGGCTGAGCGCGAACGGCGTTCCCGCGGCCATACCCTGCGCCTGCCAGTCGGTGGGATCGACGAACTCGTCGGTGACGATCGTCGTCGGGTAGCCGGCGTCATCGAGGAAAGCGAGCAGTTCCTCCTTCATGCGCGGCCGCTCGGCCGCCCAGTCGACACGCCCGACGTCGAGGTTGGGTGCGGGCTCGAGGACGTACAACGTCGAACAACCCTCCGGCGCGGCGGTGGCGTCGTCACGAGACGGAATGGTGACGAGCCGCGACGGGTCCTGCATCCGCGTGCCGCGCACGAGCAGATCGTCGAACGACTCCTCCCACGCCGTGCCGAAGTGGATGTTGTGGTGCGCGGCGTCGCTCGGCACACCCTCGACCCCGAGGTGCCAGACGACCGCGGACGGCGAGTACGTCGCACGCTTCAGGACGGCCGGCGGTTCGAGGTCGTCGAGCAGCGTGCGGTAGGCGATGGGCAGGTCGGTCGTGCAGACGATCGCGTCACACGGCAGCCGCTCGTCACCACTCGGGCCGGACGTCTCGACCCCGGCGACGGCGCCGTCAGCGCGGGTGAGGATGCGCGTCACCGTCGTGTCGTAGCGT
Source organism: Dermacoccus sp. NHGro5 (assembly GCF_017565385.1). Lineage (NCBI taxonomy): Bacteria > Bacillati > Actinomycetota > Actinomycetes > Micrococcales > Dermacoccaceae > Dermacoccus > Dermacoccus sp. NHGro5. The sequence goes on from NZ_JAGEKQ010000008.1 coordinate 9,452, forward strand.
TGTTCGACGCCTGCGCGCCCGAGCGCACGCGCCATCGCCTCGGGCACCTCGCGCATGCCGCCGGCCGGGAACCAGACACCCTCGATCGAGTCCATGTACGTGATGACGGCGTACAGCGCGAGCGCCTTCTCCGGCGCGAGACCTGCATACATCGCCTGGAACGAGAAGATGCGGTGCAGGCGTTCGTCGTCGAAGCGCTCGCGGATGACGGGCCCGAGGTGACGGAACCCGCCGAGCCTCACGAGCCGCGCGGCTGCAGCCGGGTTGCGTAGCAGGTCGAGGGGTGAGTCGAAGTTCGCGTCGATGAAGTGCGGCATCTCGACCTCGTAGAGCCGCCGCAGCCACGCGACGAAGTCGTCGAACGCCGCTGCGTCCTTCGCGCCGCACTCGCGCGCGATCTCCTCGCGCATCGCCTCGTGGCCGTGGCGGACGAAGATCGTCGAACCGTCCGCGTAGCAGGCGCGGTAGGCGGGGTCGAGCAGCGTCAGGTCGAGCACATCGTGTACGCCCACGCCGATCTGCGCGAGGGCTTCGTCGACGAGGTCGATCATCGTCAGGACGGTCGGGCCGGTGTCGAACGTGAACCCGTCCCGCTCGAGGCGGATGCCACGCCCACCCGCCTGCGCCTGCTTCTCGACGATGACGACGTCGTGCCCGGCGCCGCGCAGATGACAGGCTGCGGCCAGGCCGGCGAGGCCGGCTCCGATGACGACGACGCGACTCATGCGAGATCCTTCTCATCGAGGGGTTCGTGTTCTTCGTGCTGCGTGTGCTCGTGCGCGGTCTCATCGTGCGGGAGCGCGAGCGGCGAGAGGCCGTTCTCCCCCAGCTGCTCGGCGAGCAGCACGATCTGCTCGGCCGCCCACGGGCTGAGCAGCGCCGGAGTGCGACGCGCGAGGTGGACCGCGTCGGGCCAGGCGATCCAGGCCCACTCGCATACCTCGTCGGGGTGCGGTTCGAGCTGCGCCTGGTCGATGCGCCCCACCAGCACCGGGCAGATCTCGTGCTCGACGATGCCGGACGCGTCGACCGCACGGTAACGGTAGCTCGGCAGGACGACGCGCAACTGCGTCACATCCAGCCCGAGCTCTTCACGCACGCGCCGGCTCACCGCGTCCTGCGTGGGTTCGTCGGGGCGCGGATGCCCGCAACAGGTGTTCGTCCACACACCCGGCCACGCGACCTTCGTCAGCGCGCGACGGGTGAGCAGCAGGCGACCCGCGTCGTCGAGCAGGTAGCTCGAGAAGGCGCGATGCAGCGGCGTGTCACGGGTGTGCACCTCGGCGCGCGGGCACGTGCCGATCGCGGCGCCGTCATCGTCGAGCAGGACGACGACGTCGTCGGTCGCGGCCGGCACACCCGTAGTAGGAGCGGCGGGCGCGGCACCGAACGTCGCTTCCGCTGGCTTGCCGGGCGCGTCGATCATCGGCGTCTCGCGCATCGGGGGTGCTTCTTTCGAGTCGTCGGCGTGAGGTGCTGGATGATCCTGACGACGTTCACGCATCGCGCACCGCCAGTTCGTCGGCGAAACGCGTGAGTTCGTCACGCACCGCGCCCTGCGGCAGCGCCGCGAGAGCATCGAGGGCATCAGCGTGGCGATCGGCGATGCGGGCGACGGCCTGCGCGCGCACGCCCGCCGCGTCGAGGCGCTGCAACCAGGTGTGTGTCTCGGCCTCGTCGAGTGGTTCGCGACCCGGCGCCAGGCGTCGCGTCAGCTCGCCGTCGAGGGCCGAGTCGGCGAGGCCGAGGACGGTCGTCGGCTTGCGTTCGCGCAGATCCTCGCCCGCCGGTTTGCCCGTGACGGCGGGTTCGCCCCACAGGCCGATGATGTCGTCGGCGAGCGCGAACGCCTCACCGAGCGCGGCGCCGAATCGGCTCAGCCACGCCGGTGGCGCGCTCTCGCCGGCGAGCAACGCGCCGATCTCGAGGGGGCGCTGCACCGTGTACGCGCCCGACTTTGCGTGCGCGACGCGGCGTGTGCTCACCTCGTCGAGGCGTGCCTCGGCGGCGAAGACGAGGTCGAGCCGCTGGCCGGTGACGAGCTCGACGACCGCTGCGTCCCACGCGTCCGCCACGTGCTCCGGCAGAGCGCGGACGAGGCGGTTCGCGAGCGCGAACGCGAGATCACCGGCGAGAACGGCGACGCTGTCGCCGAGGCGCGCAGCGTCGGGGCCGTCGGGCTGAGCTGCGGCGGCTCTCACCTGGTGGTGCGCGGTCGGAGTGCCGCGTCGCGTGTCAGAGGCATCCATGACGTCGTCCTGCAGCAACCCGAACAGGTGCAACAACTCGAACGCCGCAGCGACACGAACGACAGCGTCGGTGGTCGCGGGGTCGTCGTCGGGGTTGGTGCACTCGCGCGCCGCCAGGTACCCGAGGCGGACGAGCCGGGGCCGCACGAGTTTGCCGCCGGCTGCGAGAAGATCACGCACGAGCGTCTCGAGCGACGATGCCTCGACCAGCGCTGACGAGGGCAGTCCGGCCGTCACCACACCGCCGGCGTCGGCCGCGAAGGCAAGGCTCTCGGCCAAGCGCGCCTGCACGGCGTCGAGAAAGCTGGCGGCATCGGTGAGACGGCACGCGTCGCTGCGGCGTCCTCCATCTCGACTCTCGGTGTCGCAGCGTCCCGCGGCGCGCCGCTCGCGCCCGAGTCCTTCGAGCCCGGAACGTCCGGCGTCGGGGGCGACGTCGTTCTGCCGTCCGCTCATCGGCCACGCCCTGACGAATCGCGACCTACCGTCGTGAGGCCACGCTCGCGCAGGCGCAGCGCCGCACGGGCGGCGCGCAGCGACCGCGGGAACCGCGCCCGCGTCGGCACGCTCCACAGCTCGTGCCCGGGCAACCCCCAGTGGCGCAGCAACGCGTTCGCGGCCTGGAAACCGGTCGTCGCCGCCCGCTCCATGAGCGCGACGGGCAGCTCGCAGCGCACGCCGTCACCGGCGAGGACGAGCTTCGGCTGCGGCGTGACGACGCCCGGGCGCGCGGCCCACTCGTCCGTACCGGCGAGGGGGCAGTCGGCCTCGACGAGCACCTCCTCGTGCACCGGCTCGCACCCGGTGAGCTCAGGGTGCAGGCGCTCGAGCTGATGTCGTAGGTCGGCGAGCACTTCGTCATCGGTGACGTCGTCGGGCACCGCGTAAGCATGCAGTTCGACGACGCTGCCGCCGCACCGCTCGGCCCACTGCGCGGCGCCGTCCTCGAGGTCGTGGACGAGAGAGACGTTGTCGAGATGGCCGTACGCGGCCGTGCCGACGAACGGCGCGCGGCCCGCCGCGACGGGGCGGTCGAACCACAGTCGCTGCACGATGAAACGAGGCGCCATCTCCCCGGTCAGCACGGACGCACGCCAGGCCTCGTCGCCGAGGTCGGTGCCGTCGACGAGACGCTGCAGCACGTCACGACTCGTCGCGATGACGACGGCGTCGGCGCGGAGCGAGCCATGGGCATCGTCACGGTCGATGGCGAAGTCAAGGCGGCCGCGACTCGCCTCGTCGGTACCCGCCGCACCCGCAGCCGCGCCGGCGCTGACACGGAAACCCTCGCCGTCGCGCTCGATCGACTCGACGCGACAACCCGTAACGACGTGCGCGCCGAGGTCCTCGAGGTAGGAGCGCAGCGGTCGCCACATCGTCGTGTCGAAGTCGTCGCGGCTGACGTCGAACAGCAGCCCCTCGCCGGAACCGAGGAAGTACATGTGGAACATGGCGACGAGTTCGCCGGCGGAGAAGTCGCGCGGGCCGGCGAAGAAGCTGCGTGCGAACACCTCGAGCGCGAGCGAGCGCATGCGTTCGGGGAACCGCAGCGCGTCGAGGGCGTCGGCGGCGCTCACCCCGTCGTAGCGCGAATACGTGGCGGGGAAATCGACGTCGAGCAGGTCGAGGGCGCGGTCGGCGTCAACGCGCGTCAGGTCGCGCAGACCGAACGAGGGGCTGCGGGCGACGAACGACAGGAAGTTGAGCGGCGGCCGCGTCGCGATCTGCGTGAACGAATCCTGCGTACCGTCCGCGTGACGCAGCGGGTAGTCGTCGACGGGGCGCAAGCATTCGAGGCTCGGGTCGACGCGGCGCAGCAGCGCGCGCAGGTTGTAGTACTGGCGGAAGAACGCGTGAAACCCGCGGCTCATCGTCGCTCGATCGTCCGGGGCGCCCGACGCGTCAGCGCCCCGGGTCGGCACGTCGACGGGCCAGCTGCGCACTCGGCCACCGAGGCTGCTCTCCGCCTCGATGAGCGTGACGCGCACGCCGCGCTCTGCCAGCCCGACGGCGGCGCTGATGCCGGCGATCCCACCACCCACGACGACGACGTGGGGGGCCGCGGCGTCCGCCACCCTCGACGCAGCAGGGCCGCCCCGACCGTCAGGCTCATGCCGTTCGGCCGCCGCATCACGTCCGGGGCGCCACGGCGGCACCCGTCGCAGCCCCGCCGTGAAGGCCTCGATCGTCGCGCTCATCGTGCGTTCTCCTTTCGGCGGCGGCCGTGGTGTTCCCACAGCAGGATCGTCAGCGTCACCATCGAGAAGCCGAACCCGAAGTCCTCGATCGGGATGTCCCACGGAAAGCGGATGCCGAGGAACTGATCGCGCCCGTAGAGGACGATCGGGTCGCTCAGCTTCGTCAGCCAGCCGTCGACGAGGATCTGGAACGCGAACACGATGACCATCGAGCACCAGTAGCGCGCCGAGGTGAAGATGCCGGTGCGCCAACGCCCTTCGAGAGCGACGACGCCGATCATCGACGCGACGGTCAGCACGGTGTACTCGGGCACGTCACACCTCCCTCGACGGGCGATGATCGCCTCGCGCGGACGAGCCATCAGCCGCCACATGGCGTCCCTCGCCCGCCCGCCCGTCCGAATCGACCCGGGCGAGAGCACTTCTCGCGCTCCCGCTCGAGCGCCACGAGGCGAGCAGGCGCAGGCAGAACCCGACGGCTCCGTACGTCAGCAGCCCGCAGATCGGGATGACGACGAAGAACACGAGCTCCTCGATCGGCATCGGGGTGAGCGGCACATCCCAACCCGACGTGAACCGCGGCGAGTACGACCAGTGATCGCGCACGATCCCGACGATGTCCCACACACTGAACAGCACGACGACGGGCAGCAGCGCCGCGAGCAACCGTCGCGGGCGTGAGTACACGCGGGCGCGCAGGACGAGTTCGAGCGGCAGCGTGATGAGCAGGCATCCACCCATGAGCAGCAGGTACTGATAGGGATCCCAGGACGCGGGCAGGCTCATGTCGCCCACCCCACCACGACGTCGGCCGCCGTCACGACTGCCCGTCCCTCGCGAAACCCGAACGCAGTTCGTAGCGACGCTCCGCGTACTCGAGGTCGTCGACCCACAACTGGCCCTGCGTGCGCAGCACGAGCGGGCGGATGAGCGGCGCGAATGCCCGCGCCGCACGGAAACCGGGGCGCTCGGAGTGCGCGATCGTCGCCTCGTGAATGACGCTGCGAGCCGGCTGCTCGGCGCTCGCCGGCTGCACGCACGTCGCGTGGGTCTCGACGGTGCTGCCGACGCCCTCGCCGTCGATGATCGTCATCGTGATCGTGCGGCTGTCGGCGCACGTGAACGCCGCGCGCACCGGAACGCCGTAGGTGTGGTTGAGGCGGAACGTCACGTCGGTGACGAGGCAGTCGTCGTCGCTCGCGTCCTCGTCGACGACGAGGTGGCTGAACGCGTATGGGTGGAACCAGGCCCCGTGCCACGGGTCGAGGCGATTCGCGATGACGTCGGACGTCTCGCAGCGCGCTTCACGCGTGTAGACCGCGACGAGCGCCTCGTCGAGTGGAGCGCGCGGGGGCAGCACCGGCGCATCGCTCGGCGTCTCGCCGTCGCTGGGCAACCGCACCCAGAACAGGACGCCGTCGTCGTGCGCGGGGTAGGTGAGCCATTCGCCCGGCCACTCGCTCGGCAGCCGCAGCCCGTGCCAGCGGCACAGCACGTCGCCGTCATCGGTGTGGCAGTTCTCCAGCAGCGCACCCATGTGCGGGCACGCGCCCGGCCCCGCGAGCGCCGAGCCGTCGGTGCCGCGCCACAACGCGATCTCGCGTCCGAGGATCGTGCGCACCGTCGAACGCCCCGCGACGACGTCCGTGCTCGCCGCCGCGACGTGCCAGCCACCCGCGTCCTGGGCGAGGGCGCGCGCCAGCATCCGCTCGATGCGGGGCACCGCGGCCTGACGCCACGTCGAGCGAATCTGCTCCTCCGGCGGCTGCGGGACGCGTCGGATCGGGTTGCGCCGCGCGATCTCGGCACGCAGTTCGGCGCGGTTGCGGGGCGGGCGTCTCATCTGCGGCTCCTTCGGCGAGTTTCGGTGGGCGAGGGGGTGCGGTGGGTCGAGCCGGTCTCCATCGTCGGGTTCACCTCGCTCATGACGCGGATGACGTCACGGCCGGCTCGTTCGCCACGGCCGATGACGAGGGCGCGACCGGCGCCGCAGTTCGGGCGCGTCCGGTGACGACGACGGCTCCCGCGATGGCGCTCTTGCGTGCTGCGGAGACGCGGTGGCGCGTGCTGAACACGTCGTAGTCGGCCGCCTCGATGAGGCACAGGATGCGTGAGTACATCGCGAGCGCCGCGCCCACGCACCGTCGCGACGAGGCCGGCAGGTGCGGCAGACCGGCTTCGGCGTCGTGGAACAGCGCGCGGTTTCGGGCGATCTGCTCGGCCATGAACGCGCGCCACTGCGGGGTGACGCGGCGCAGCCACGGGTCGGCGCCGTGCGCGGCGAGTTCGTCGGCGGGCAGGTAGACGCGACCGCGTTCGAGGTCTTCGCCGACATCGCGCAGGAAGTTCGTCAGCTGGAACGCGAGCCCCAGCGCGCGGGCCGGAGCGAACGCGGCCTCCCGCGAGCGCGGGCGCAGCACAGGCAGCATCATCTCGCCGATGACGGCGGCCGAGCCCTCCATGTACTTGTCGCGCAGCTGAGGCCACGACGCCCACGACGTGCGGACGAGATCGAGCTGCATGGCGCCGAAGAAGCGGTCGTAGCAACCGGAATCGAGGTCGAGACGCCGGGCGGTGTCGACGATGGCGGCGAACAACGGGTCGTCGCTGCGCCCCGCGGCGAGGTCGGCCTGGAAGCGCTGTTCGAACTGCGCGAGACGCTCCCCCGGCGGCAACGATGCGTCGAGGCCGTGCCCGGTGGCCTCCTCGGGCTCGTCGACGATGTCGTCGGCCAGGCGGCACAGGGCGTACAGGCCGTAGACGTCGCGGCGCTGCTGCGGCGGCAGGAACAGCGTCCCCCAGTAGTACGTCGTGCCGTGCATGCGGGTGATGTCGCGCGCCTGGCGGTAGCCATGCGTGAGGAGGGCCTCGGGGTCTGTCACGAGTGCCTCCACGGGTGGCGGGGTGTGAACGTCCATCGGCCGGTCGCAGGTGAGGGGGACCTGCTCGCGGGTCCGAACCATGAGCATAGCCGCCGACGCGCCGATGCGAGCGCCCCGGAGGCGTTGGAAAATCACGGAATTCGACCATGGGGGTTGGCGTTCGCGACCGTGCCGCGGCGACTCTGCGGGCCCGTTCGTGCCGTCGTGGCGGCACTACGATGAGGGCACCCGTCCGGCTATTCGAAGGTGTGCCATGCGATTCCGACGCCCGCGCGAACGCGACGCGAGCACCGAAACCCCGTGCGTTCACCCGTCGGAGCAAGCTGCATGAGGGTCGTCATCGCCGCCGCCGGCAGCCGCGGCGACGCCGTCCCGTTCGGGGTGCTCGCCGCGCGTCTCGTCGCCCGTGGGCACGACGTCACCGTCGTCACCCACGCGTCGCTCGCGCACGTCATGCCTGACGGCCCGCGCGTCGTGACGGTGGCGAGCGATCCGGGTGCCCTCCTCGCCGGCCCGGCGGGCACCGCACTGCGGCGTGGTGATCTGCGCGCGCTCAACCGCACGCGCAACGTGTTCGCCGAGTTCCTGCAGTCGTTCGGGCCGACCACGCGTGAGGCGCTCGCGGGCGCCGACGTCCTCGTCGCCTCCAGCTTCGCCATCGCCGCCGTCGACGAGGCGATGCGCGCCGACGTCCCCGTCGTCCGCGCGCACCTGTGGCCCGAGTTCGACACGCTCGACGGGCCGATGCCGCTGCTGCCGTACGCGTGGACGCTGCCCACCGGTGTGCGGCGTCGCGCGCGTGGAGCGCTGCGGCGCGTCGAACCGTACTTCGCGGGCGTCGACGGCGGATGGGCCGACGGCCGACTCGACCTGCGCGCCGCCCACCCCACGGGCCTGACGACGGCGACTCTTGGCTCGCTGCACGCGTACAGCCCGCTGCTCGCCGAGCCGGTGGACGACTCCCGCACTGTCGTCACGGGGTGGTGGCGCGAGGCGCCGCACGAGGGCTTGTCGGAGCGCACCCGGGCGCTGCTCGCCTCCGGCGACGAGTGGATCGCCGTCGGGTTCGGCTCGATGCACCAGAACTCACCGGGCCGCGTCGTCGACGTCGTCACCGAGGCGTGCCGGAGACTCGGCGTGCGCGCGCTCGTCCATCTCGACGGGGCGCCGCGCGAGGCGGATGGCGTCGTCGTCGGCATCGATGACGAGCCGCACCACGCGCTGTTCGCGCAGGTGCGCGCCGTCGTCCACCACGGCGGGTCGGGGACGACGGGTACCGCGCTCGCCGCGGGCGCGCCCAGCGTCGTCGTCCCACACTTCGCCGACCAGTACCACTGGGCGCACCGCCTCCACACGCTCGACCTCGCACCCGCGCCGCTGCCGCGTCGATTGCTCACCGCGGGGTTGCTGACGCGTCGGCTGCGCGCGGCGATGAGTGCTGGAATGCGCGAGCGTGCAGTGGATCTCGGACGTCAGGTGGCGACCGAGGACGGCGCGGGCGTGGCCGTCCCCGCCCTAGAAGAGTTCGTCGGCGGGGCATGACGTGACGCTGTCCGCGTCGAGTTCATCGAGGTGGCGTGTGTCGGCGCGGTTCGTCGAGGCGCAGCCGTGGTGGCGCCCCGGTGCTCCGGCAGCGCTGGCCGTCATGATCGTGCTGCTCGCGACGGCGTCGCGCCACGGTTTTCACGGCGACGAGCTGTACTTTCGCATGTTGCCGCCCGCGTGGTGGTACGACGATCAGCCGCCGCTCACCGTCTGGCTCGCGCACGCAGCGGCGTCGGTGAGTGACGCGGTGTGGGTGCAACGGCTGCCGGCCGCGCTCGCGGCGGGGGCGGGCGCGCTCGTCGCGGGGCTGTTTCCGCGGCTTCTCGGCGCTGATGTGAGGGTGCAGCGCATCGCCGCGTGGGCGCATGCGTTCACCGTCTATCCGCTGCTCATGGGGCACGTCATGCTGACGGCGAGCCTCGATCTGCTCGGGTGGCAGCTCGTCGTGCTCGGTGTCGTCGCTGCGCTGACGGGGCGTCGCCATGCGCTGACGTGGGCCGGCGCGGCGGCTGGGGTGGCGTGCTGGAACAAGCTGCTCGTCCTCGTGCTCGTCGCGGCGGCCTTCGTCGCGCTCGCCGCGTGCGCCCGGTGGGTGCTGCGCACCCGTGACGCCTGGTGCGGCGCCGCGTTGCTCGTCGCGGTCGGCGGGTTCCAGGTGGGGGCGCAGATCGTTCACGGCGTGCCGATGCTCGACGTCTCGGCCGACCTCGTCGCCCGTCATGGGGCACTCAACCGGTGGCTCGTCGTGCCACTGCTCGTCGTGTTCGTCGGACCGCCGTTCGTGCAGGTCGCGTGGCGGGGGTTGTGGTGGCGCCCGGGAAGTCGTAGGGCCGCCCACCCCGGAGCTGACGACGGCCACGACGGCGGTGGGCGCGTCGAGGCGGGCGGCTGGCGCAGCGGTCCCGCTGACGACGCCCGCGTCAAGGCGTTCGGCGGCGTCACGAACGATCCTTTCTCCACCGACGACGGTCACGCCGGCCGCATCGCCCCGGACCCACCACAACAGCGCACCGGGCCGGTGTTCGCCGTCATGGCCGCGATCGTCCTTGTGTTAGCGCTCGTCTCCCCTGCGCAGCCCTACTACGCGGTCGCGGTGTTCTTTCCGCTTGTCGCGGTCGGTTGGGCGCGGGCGGCTGTGGACGAGGAGCACGTGTGGCGGCGCGCGCCCATCGTCGTGACGGCGAACGCCGTCGTCGCAGCCCTCATCTGCCTACCGATCGTGCCCGCTTCGTCACCGGCGTTCTCCATCGTCTCCGCCCTCGACCCCATGCAGCGCGACCAGACCGACTGGCCGTCACTCGCCGCCCAGATGGCGACAGCCCGTCCGACGGGTGCGGCCATCGTCACCGATTCGTATGCCCTCGCCGGAGCTGCACATCAGTACGGCCCTGCGCTCGGGGTGCCGCGTGCCGACGTCGCCTCGTGGCACAACGCGCTCTGGAGCCTCGGGCCGCCACGCAGCGACGGGGGCACGCACGACGTCCTCGCCGTCGGTGGGGACGAGCACCGCATCCGTGCGGCGTTCACGCGCTGCGACCCCGCTGGGCGGCTCATCGCGCCGCACGACCCGTTCGGCCTCGACGCCACGACGATGCTGCGATGTTCCGACCCGCGAGGAGGATGGGGCGCCGTCTGGCCGACGTTGCGCCGCCTCGGCGGTTGAGGCGCACTCCCCCACTCCTCGTGTGGCGCGGCGCGCGTCCAAGGCCGCGATGTTGCCCACTTCTTGGGGCGCGGGCGCCGTGACACCCGGGCAACATCGAGGGAGGCGGGGTGTGTCAGGGTGCGGTGATGTCGCGCGGGCGTCGCAGCAGGTCGAACGCCACGACGACGAGAGCAACTGCGAGCGCCAGCAGCGAGACGCCCTCCGCCACCCCGCGCGGGATGGGCGCCGGCGCCGGCATGACGTGGTCGAGACTCATGAGCGACGACACGGCACCCAGCGCCCCGAGCACGCGCGTCAGCGTGTGACGGGGCTCGCGCTCGCTCGCGAACCGATCGTGATCCCCTCGTGAGTCGGCCGACCGCACCCCCACCAGCCCATGTGCGAGCAACAGGACGGACGGCGCCGGCAGCGCGAGCACGCCGCCCACCAAGTGCACCCCGATGGCTCCGTCAGCGGGAAAGACCGCGACCCACACGAGTCCGACGCCGAGGCAGACGAGCGCCGCCGTCAGCAATCGTCCGAGTCGATCGCGCGTCAGAACCCCCGCCGTCAGGATGCAGGCTCCTGCGACGCCGACGGCGACGTTGAAGAGGTCGGCGCGCGGCGAGCAGACCCAGAATCCGTGCCAGTCGCGGCAGATCGTGCGTCCGAGGTCGCTGATCATCGCGCGCCGCCAGGAGAACGACGCGCCCCGAGCATGCACCGCCGCGACGTACGCGCCCACGCACAGCACGAGCCCGAGGACGAGCAATGCCGCCGCCGAACGCTCGCGCCGAGCCGAGCGGCGCTCGGCTCGGAGCGGCGGGTACGAGGGCTCGCCCTGAGGTTCGGACACGTCGAGGAGTGTAGGCCGCAGCCGCCCAGCCCCCTCGTGGGCGCCGGCAGGCTGGAATGACGGCGAACCGTTCCCCACGCACCGCGGCGCTCAGGTGCGCCCGCATGAGCGGCGCAGCTGACGCACGCGCTGAGCAACCCCGCTGTGACCGGCGCCGCTGACGCCGACGTCAGGTACGACTATCCTGAAATTCCAACGTGATCCACGCGCATTCCTCGATGAAACGGATGGACTTCATGACCTCTCGCCTCGCCCTCGTCACCGGGGCCACCGGATACGTCGGCGGCCAGGTGGCCGCTGAACTCGTCGAGCGGGGATGGCGCGTGCGCGTGCTCAGCCGCAGCGAGAAGAAGGTGCGTGCGCTGCCGTGGGGCGAGCACGTCGAGGTCGTCGAGGGTGACGCGTCCGAGGCCTCCGACGTCGCGCGCGCCATGCAGGACGTCGACGTCGCCTGGTACCTGCTGCACTCGATGAGCACGTCCGACGACTTCGTCTCCGAGGAGAAGGAGATGGCCTCGACGTTCGCCGACGCCGCCCGCGACGCCGGCGTCTCGCGCATCGTCTACCTCGGTGGCCTGCACCCGGACGACGAGGACGTCGAGCAGTTGTCCGACCACCTGCGCTCGCGCGTCGAGGTGGGCCACGTGCTCATCGACTCCGGCGTTCCGACGGCGGCGCTGCAGGCGGGCGTCGTCATCGGTGACGAGTCGTCGTCGTTCATCATGCTGCGCAACCTCAGCGAGCGCCTGCCCGGCGCGATCGCGCCGAAGTGGATCAAGAACCGCATCCAGCCGATCGCCGTCGCCGACGCCGTGCACTATCTCGTCGGTGCCGCCGACCTGCCCGCCGACGTCAGCCGCACCTTCGACATCGGCGGCCCCGAACCGATGCCGTACGGCGACATGATGAAGCGCTACGCGAAGGCGACGAAGCGCTGGCTGCCGCGCATCGTGGGCACCGCGCCGGTGACGACGGCCGGACTCGCCGGGCACTGGATCGGCCTCGTGACGCCCGTCTCCAGCAGCCTGGCGGCGCCGCTCATCGGCAGCCTGCAGCACGACACCGTCGTCCACGAACGCGACCTCGACGACCTCGTCGGCGCACCTCCGGGCGGTCACACGACGTTCGAGGATGCCGTGCGCGCGGCCGTGAAGGACCTCGACACCACGCGCTGGGTACGCACGCTCGGGCTGACGTCCGCCGCCGTCGCCGCGACCGCCGTCGCCGGCTCGCTGCTGACCGACCCGAAGTCGGCGTGGTACCGCACGCTGCGCAAGCCTGCGATCCAGCCGCCGCCCGCCGCGTTCCCGATCGTGTGGAGCGCGCTCTACACCGACCTCGCGCTCATCTCGAGCCTGACGATCGCCGACCTCGCCGAGACGGGCCGCACCAAGGAACAGCGGGCGTACATCGCGGCGCTCGCCGCGAACCTGGCCCTCAACGTCGGCTGGAACGGCACGTTCTTCGCCGCGAAGAAGCTGCGTCCGGCGGTGCTGGAGGCTGCGGTGCTCGCCGCCAGCTCGGCCGACCTCGTGCGCCGCGCGCACAAGGCCTCGCCGGAGAAGGGCGTCGTGCTCGCGCCGTACGCGGCGTGGACGGGGTTCGCCACCGTCCTCAGCGCGGTCATCGCCCGTCGCAACCCGGGACGCTGATGGCGACATCGCACCGCTCACCTCGCCACGTCTTCGGCGCCGCGCTCGCAGGGGCACGCGACGTCGAACTACGTGACGCCGCAACCGATCCCGTGCCCGAGCATCGTCTCGGGGCGACGCGGGTCATCATCGGCGCGACGGGCGTCGCGGCCGCCGTCGCACTGTCGTGGTCGCTCAATCTCGAGCCGGGGCAGGCCCTGTTCTACCCGGCGACGTTCCTCGTCGCCGTCATCTACGGAGCGGGGATCTTCGCGGCCGGCCGGGTCGGCGCGACCAGGCTGCGCTGGCGCGCTGACGGACGCGAACTGCTCGAGGCGTTCGGCATCGGCATCGCGTTGGCGCTGTTGTTCGTCGTCGGCGCGTTTCTCGTGCGCTTCATCCCGGCGCTGCGCGACCCCGTCTCGCACCTGCTCGACCATGCCCGCAAGGGCAGCCTGCCGATCGTCGCACTGACGACGGCCGTCAACGGCATCGCCGAGGAGGTGTTCTACCGAGGCGGGCTCTGGCGCGTGCTGTCGCCGAGGAAGCGCGTGCTGTGGACGACGGTCGCCTACACCGCCGTCACGGCCCTGACCGGCATTCCGCTGCTCGCACTCGCCGCGGCGATGCTCGGCTTCGTCGTCGCCGTCCTGCGTCAGCAGTCGGGCTCGCTCGCGGGGCCGATCGTCACGCACCTGACGTGGTCGATGCTCATGCTGTTCGTCCTGCCGCACGTCGTGTAGTGAGATCGGCCGCCCGACGCCCTTGACGTGGGTGTCCCCCCTCTGCGGTCTACGGTGGATGTCAACCTGTGGTGCCAGGCTGACACTCAGGGCGGCGTCGGGGGACGGTCGCGGCGGATCTCGAGTGATACGCCCGTCGTCAGACTGAGCGTCAGCGATTTTCGCCCGACATCGCGTCGGCAGCGACGCGATGTCGGGGAACATCACGACGTGGGGCGCTCCCCAGCGTCACCACGAATGTCATCGTCAGCGCCACCGTCGGCAAAGATGATCCTGACGGGCCCGCGAGCTGTCTCGTCGACGGCCTTGCCCTTCTGGGTGACGAGCACCTCGCCGGCCGCTCGCATTCGATGCGCCACGGCGCGGACGGCGGGCATGAGGTCGCGCCACCCATCATCGCCGTTCGTCACATCGCTGCCCCCCGTGGTGGTCGACTCGCCTCCGACTTGGGTCGCCGTCTCGTGGCCACTCGCCTGCGAAATACCGTCGCCATGGATGTCAGTGTGCGCGCCGCTGCCGACCACGCGCGCGACGTCGCTGGGGCAGATGCTCTTGCCGGCGCGATGACGCAGCAGCGCGCGGATCGTCGCTTCGATGCGGACGTCGCGTTCGTCGTCGGACGGAGTAGTCCACCATTCGTAGCCCCGCTCGCCGAGAGCGATCTTGGCCTCCTGCACGCGCGGTCGGGCGTGCTCGGCGTCCGTGCGCACGAGGCGACGGGCGGCCATCAGTTCGTCGACGAGTTCTTGCCGCAGCTTCGGCGGGATGCCGGGGTCGGACGCGCGCCAGCGTCGACCGTTCACGACGATGTACCGACCGTCCGGGGTGCGCTCGGGTTCACTCACCCGCCCACTGTGACGGCCCACGCCGCCGCGTGTCCACCGGAGCACGTCCGACATGCCCGAGCCGATGAAGACGGGGCTGCCTCGCGCCGCCTGCCCGGGGCCTGGCTCATGTCGGCGGCACCGTCTGACTGCAGATGCGCGATGCACTTGTCAGGCCGAGGGACGATCGTTGCCCGGATTGGCGTCGAACATGACGCGAATCCGGGCAACGATGATCCGTCAACGGGCGAGCCTGCGGGTAGGGTGACGGCGCCCGCCCTCGGTCGCGTTCACTGTGTCGTGCTCAGTGTCGTAGCCGATGAGATCGCGTCCAGGAGAAGCCATGATTCGTGTCGCGTCGGTTCCGGCCGATCACCCCTACGTCGCGCACCTCTCCCCATCCGGCGAGACACCAGGCGACGGGTGCGACGAGGTGATCCGCCTGCCCGACCCGCCCGTCATCGCTGACGACGGCTCGACGCGCTGGTGGCCGCCGCGCATCCTCGATCCGGCCTGGCTACGCGAGCATGCCGGCGAGTTCGACGTGCTGCACGTCCACTTCGGGTTCGAGTCGTTCAGCCCTGAGCACCTGCGCGAGGTCGTCGACGTGGCGCACGAGCTGGGCAAGGGCGTCGTCGTCACGGTGCACGACCTGCGCAACCCGCACATCAAGGACCCGGCGGCGCAGCTCAGCCGACTCGACGCGCTCGTGCCGGCGGCTGACGCCGTCATCACGCTGACGCAGGGCGCGGCTGATGCGATCCAGGCTCGCTGGGGTCGCGACGCCGTCGTCGTGCGCCACCCGCACATCGTGCCGCTGGACGTCATGGCCGCGCTCCTGCTCGATGACACTTCCTCTCGGACGAACCGCGCCGACGCGCGGTCGAGCTACGACAGCACAGCGGCGCCCGCGCGAAATGATCGTCGGCGAATCGGCTTGCACCTCAAGAGTCTTCGCACGAACGTAGACGCAGCGGGAGCGCTCGACGCGCTCGCCCTCGTCGCCGATGAGCGGCCTGACGTCGAGATCGTCGTGACGATGCACCGCGCCGTGGCGGACCCAACCGATCGCGGTCACGACGCCTGCGTCGTCGAGCGCGCCGAGGCGCTGGCGGCGCGCGGCGCCATCACGCTCGTCCTGCACGAGCCGATGGATGACGCGACGCTGTTCGCGTTCGTCGGCGGCCTCGACGTCAGCGTCATGGCGAACGTCTGGGGCACCCACTCGGGGTGGATCGAGATGTGTCACGACCTCGGCGTGCGCGTCGTGGCACCGAACGTCGGGTTCTACGGCGAACAGCACGCGCCCGTCCTCTACGATCTCGCGGGCCGGGGCGATGAGGCCGAGGACGGTGCGGCCGCGAGTGAGGACGCCACCGTCGACGCTCGCAGGCTTGCCGACACGATCCTGGTCGCCGTCGACCAAGGGCGCGCTGCCCCGGCCGACGTCGCCGCACGCCGCGACGAACGCGATGCCGGAGCACGCGTTCACTCCGAGATCTACCGCGCCAGCATTCCCACTCGTTGAAGCGACGTCGCCCCTGGCGCGTCTGTGAGCGACATACGTCGTGTGCCTGAATGTGCACGAAATTCGCGATTTTCGTCCACCTCTGCGAGCCGCGTCCCGGTCTGCGAATCCTCGTCACATCGGCGATGTCGTGGTCACCACCGCTGCCCCGTCGCCCCCCGCGGACCCTACGACGCCCCAGTCGCGCCGTTGACCCGTCGGCCAATCGTCAGTGCGGCACCGAGCTGTTCTCCGCTGACGCCGTCGTCGGCACGGGCGCCGACGAGTCCGCGCTGTCCTGCGGGCCTCGAGCCCGCTGCGTCTGACGACGTTCCGCGAGATGCTCGCGGGCCTCGAGGGCACGTCGCGCTCCGGGCACGATGTCGCGTTCCCAGGTGCCGAGGTGGGTGACGTCCTCGCCACCGAAGGAACGCTTGAAGGCGCTGAATCCCGCCCAGGGATGGTTCGGCTCGTCCGGTGGTGCGAGGCCGAACAGGTCAGCGGTCCGAATGCCTGCGTCGTGGGCGTCGAGCAGCGCGCGCGTGATGAGGGGCTGGTTCGGACGCAGTTTTCGATGCTCCACGGGCATCGCGGCGTGGGCGAAGAGCCGCTGGGTGGGGCTGTCGTAGACGAGGGTGGCGCACAGCGGGGCGCCGTCCTTCCACGTCGAGTAGAGGGTCGCCGCGTCCACCGGCACCATCGCGGAAGCCACTGCGTGCAGGTAGCTGGCCGAGCGGGCGACGATGTGCTTGTGCCCTGCAGCCTGCGACAGGAACGCGGCGAGGATGGTGACGTCGTCCGGGTTGCGGCTCGTCCGCACCTCCAGGCCCTTCTTCGCGTGGTTGCGGTGAATCGTGCGGATGCTGCCCGTCGCCGCGGCGAGGATGGCGTCCGGGCCGGCAGTCAGGTCGATGAGGCGAGTGTGCTTCGGTTGGTGATCGTGCAGCGCCGGGTGGAATCTGTCTGCCTCGAGCACGTCCCGCCACAGCAGCAGGTCCGACCAGAGGGCCTCGCGTTCGCTGCTGCGCGGCTCGACGCGAACCCACCAGGCTCGCCGTCGACGAGCATGGGCGTGGATGGCGCGCAAGGCGTCGTCGAGTGCGCCCGCGTCACGGCAGATCGGCCCATACGGCACGTACAGGTAGGAGCCGACCGCGCGCTTCTCCTCGACGCACAGTGCCGACCACCCGTCACCCTGCACTGTCGACGTCGGCTTGCCGAGCTTGCGTTGGACCTTGGCCCACGCGTCGGTCTGCAGTGGCGATTCGAGCGAGAACATTCGAGGTTCCGATCATCGGGGCGATAACGCTCAGGCGATGTGCAGCACGGACGAAGACCGCGAGGCAACTTCCCGACCGTATCGCGAGACTCACCCCCTGACCGCGCATCCTGAGCCTTCGGCATGTCATCCAGTTGCCGCTGATCGCCGATGGGGAGAGAGTGAGACCATGCTCCCCGCCGAACTGCCGAACCTGGGGGACGGACGTGTCACCCTTCGCGCTTTCGTGAACGATGACGTGGATCTGGTTCGCAGCGTTGCCCGCGACCCGCTGATTCCCCTCATCACGACCGTCCCCGCGAGCGGTTCCCATGACGACGCGCTGAGTTACATAGCGCGTCAGCACGAGCGACTACGGACCGGCGCCGGGTACTCCTTCGCCATCACCGACCAGCACGATCAGTGCATCGGCAACATCGGCCTGTGGCTCAGCTCCATCCACCAGGGGCGTGCCTCGACGGGGTACTGGCTGGCGCCGGCGTTCCGGGGACGCGGCTACGCGAAGCGCGCACTCGCCATCCTGAGCGGTTGGGCCGAGACGCTCGAAGACGTGGCCCGCCTCGAGCTCTACGTCGAGCCGTGGAATGAGGCGTCATGGCGTTGCGCCGAGGCCTGTGGTTTCGAACGCGAAGGACTGCTGCGTTCCTGGCAGCAGGTGGGCGATTCGCGCAAGGACATGTTCATGTACAGCCGCATCCGCGTCGATGAAAGCGCCCAGGCTGAGGCCTCCCCGCGGAGCGGCGGCGGCGACGGCGCGTAGTCGGCCCGTCCGCGCTCTTCGTCTCGGTGGCGATGCGTCACCCCGCGGTACGAATGTGGACGGGATTCGCAGATGGGGACGTAGATCGCAGGATGGCCCCGGCGCGCCGTGTACAACTGCGATTTTCGTCCACATTCGCGATTCTCGGACAGGCCTGCGAATCCTGTCCACATTCGGGCACACCGCAAGGCTCAATGCGGCGACGCCAGGGACAACGACGTAGGGGTCCACTCGACGAGGCCTTCGTCGGCGAATGCCTGCAACCAGCCCTCCATCGGCCAGGTGCCCCACCGCTCGCGGTAGAGGTTCGCGTTGCGCACGATGTCGACGACGTGATGGCGCGGCGGGTTCGCGCTCGGATGCCACTGATGCAACGCGTGCGCGCCGCCGACCCACGCCATCCGCAGGCCCGCGTCACGGGCCCGCATGCCGAAGTCGGTGTCCTCCGCGCCGTACCCGACGTACCGCTCGTCGAAACCGCCGCACGCGCGCCAGGCGTCGGCATCGAGCGCAAACGCGAGCGACCACAGGAGACGATGGTCGTCGTCGACCTCGACCGCACCCGACGACGGCGCTGGGCGCGCAGCATGCGGAGCGACGAAACGTCTTGCAGCCGCCGGGAATTCACCCTCGAGACGATCGTCCTCCCCCAGATACGTGACGATGCCGTTGAGCACGGCACGCTCGCCGCGAGCATCGAGCTGACGCTGCGCGTCACGCGACGCATCGACGAAACCGGGCAGGGGGACGCAGTCGACATCGAGGAAGACGATGAGTTCCGCGCCATCATCGAGTGCCGCCGTCGCGCCGACGTTGCGGGCCCGCGCGGTCGGCATGCCCAGCGGGTGATCGTCGAGGGGCACGATGCTGACGCTCTCACCCATGACGCCCGCCGCGCGCAGGTCGTCACCCAGATCAGGCATGTCGACGGCGACGATGACGTGTCGTACGTCGGGCGCCACCTCGTCGAGGAACCGTCGCTGATTGACGAGGTGCTCGAGACGCCCCCGCACCGGAGTGACGACCGCGACGGGCAGCGTCCGGCCCGACCCCATGTCGGTCATCACTGCAGCGTCCCATCTCCGAGTGCGGGCGCCTCGGCGCCGGTAGCGGCTGGCCAGCCGGAGCCGCCCTCGACGACTCCACGCGCAGCGCCCCCGGCTTCGCGGACGCCTCGCTCTGCGACACCTGCGCGCGTAGCATCGTCGATGTCGTGCCTGCTCCCACGCACAGTATCTCCCAGATCGTCGGCGTCAGTTCCAGCAGCTAGGTCAGCGACGGCCCCGCGCGCAGCGGCCTCGATGACGTCAGCCGCGCGGTCAACAGCGCCGTCGACGCACCAGCGCGCCCACGCACGTCCTGTCAATCGCTCGTCGTCCCCGGCGAGGAGTTCACGGATGCCGGCAGCGACCTCGTCAGCGGTCGCACCCAGAGTCAGCCTGCGCGCGATGCCGGCGTCGTCAAGAGCACGAGCCATGTCGGCCTGCTCGTCGAACGGACGCTCCTGCGGCACGACGACGGCAGGAACACCGAAGGCAGCGACGTCCGCAAGAGCATTCTGCCCCGCGTGGGTGACGACGACGTCAGCCGTCGCGAGCAGAACCTCGACGGGGTGGTCGGCGTCGGGCGTCCGCCAATGGACCTGCGGCACAGCGCGTTCGACGGCGCCCGGAAGCTCAGCGTCGTCCCAGCCCTCGCCGCCGACGAGGAGCACACCACGCAACCTTGGTATCTCTTGGGCGCCCCGCGATGTCGCGTCCGAGAAGGCCCCTCTCGGCGTGCCCACCGAAAGGCCCTCCGGAACGTTCACCGCGGCACCGTCAGAATCGCTGCCCGCCAAGGCATCTGACGAGGCCCCTCGCCGTGCGCCCAGCGAAGGGCCTCCCACAGCGTCTATTGCTGCACCGCCGGATCCGGCGCCCGGTGCAGTGCTCTGCGAGACGTCCGCCGCGACGCCGCAGCCGCCGGCATCGCGGGAACCGGCCGCCCGCGGGCCTGACGCAACACTTTCCGAGGAGTTCGGGGAGGGACATGCCGACGAACCACCGCCCGCAGTGTTCGGCCCCGCAGCATGACCCGCGAAGCGCGACAGGCCACCGACTTCGACCGTCTTGTCGCGATGGCGTTCGAGGTGCGGCGCGACGTCGAGCCGCGCCGGCCAGGGCGCCAGCACAGCCGCCGCCAGGTCGAACGCCAGCGCATGCGGTGCGTCGTCGCGTCGCCCGGGCTGAGCCACGACGACGACGGGGACGCCGAGCAGCCGCACGAGAGCGGTCACCTCGACAGAGACGTCGACGACGACGACGTCCGGGCGCCCCTGGGTCACCCACGCCGCGATCTGCGCCGAACGCTCGGCGTAGCCACCGCCGAGCGGAGCCCAGTGCAGACGCCCACCCGCATCGGGGTCGACGAACGGTGCATCCGCTTCATCGGCATCCGACCCGAGCGCGACCTGATCCCCGTCGGGTAGTGCGCCGCTGCCGAGATAGGTGATGACGTGCCCGCGCCGCGTCAGTTCGGCGCCGATGACGCCCGCCCGCGTCGCGTGCCCCCGCCCGTGATGGTGCACGTAGTAACCGATGCGCATCACGACATCGCCCCTGTCGCGTCCGGTTGGGCGCCGCCTGAGACGCTGTCGCCCGAAAGGCCCCCCGGGAGCAACGGACGGTCCGCAACGTCGCTGCCCGTGCCGTTCGGCGCGCTCACGCCCGGACGAACCCCGGCTGGAGGCTTCATGTCCTCACGGATGACGAGCCGCCGCGCGTCGGCGTCGCTCGGGAGCGGATCCAGCGGTGTGTGACCTTCGACGGATCGCGCGCCTGATCCAGGCTGCGAACGGCGCGCCGCGTCAGCCGCCTCCGTCAGCACCGCGAGATGCCCGTCGATGCAGGCATCGAGAGAGAAATGGCGGACGGCGCACTCGCGCACCGCCGCGCGCTCGAGAGCGTCGACTTCGGTGACGGCAGAGGCCAGTCGGGCGACCAGCACGTCGTCGGGCGCCGCCATCACGGCTCCTGCCGGGAGCTCAGACGAATCCACGACCGGATTCGTCGACACGTCGACGAGGACACCCATGTCCGGTCGCACCACCTCGACGAGACCACCTCGTGCGAGGGCGATGACAGGCGTCCCGCACATCGCGCCCTCGACGGCGACGAGGCCGAACGGCTCATCCCATGCCGGTGTGACGAACAACGCGTCGCTCCGCCCGACGACCTTCGCCACCTCCTGCGGCCGCAATGCGCCGAGATGCTCGACGTCACCCCCGAGCCGCGGCGCGATCTCCGCCTCGAAGTACGCGGCATCGCTGACCGGCCCGACAAGAGCCAGCCGTCGCCCGGCCATCCGCGCCGCATCGATCGCGAGATGCGGCGCCTTCTCCGGCGTGATCCGACCGACCCAGGCGAGACGGCCGTCGGCAGCACCCGGCCCGAGGACGAAACGCGACTCGTCGACACCGTTCGCCACGACCTGCCGCGTCACCGTCGACCACTGCGCCGCGAGGGCTTTCGACACCGCGACGAACCGCGACGCCGGCGAGGCGAGGGCAGCGCCGAGCTCCATCCACGGAAACGGCGGCGTGTGCAACGTCGTGACGACCGGCGCGTCGTAGGCGCGCGACAGCGACATCGGCAGGTGGTGCAGGCTGTGGTTGGCGACGACGTCGAGCTCACCGGCACGATCCCGGCGCGCCAGTTCGGCGGCCGCGAACGTGAACGCGTGATGGTCGTCGAGAAACGGCTTCTCCGGCAGCTGCGGGTCGAGCGCGGCAACCGCCGAGAACCGCGGCAGCGCCGGGTACGTCACGACCTTGTCGGCCACGTCGGCCGGCGTCCCCTCGGCCGCGAACAGCACGACGTGGTGGCCGCGCCGACGGAACCCGGCGACGAGCGCCGCCGTCAGCGATTCCTGGCCGCCGGCGAACGGCTCGCTCAACGGGTTGCGGTTCGTGGCGAGCACGGCGATGCGCAGCGACGTCATGCGACTCCTCCTCGCAGGTTGGCCAGATACGTCGCGAACCCGCCGACAGCTCGCCCGTCGAGACGGCTCGACGTGACGACGCGCGCGTCATCGGCCGCCCGCACGAGGCGCTCGTCCTCGGCGCGCAGCCGCTCGACGAGGTCTACGTCCTCGTGCAGCGACAGCGGCGCGAACCCGCCGACCCGCAGGTACGCAGAGGCGCGCACACCGAGATTCGCGCCGTGCACGTGAGGATGCCCCTCCCGCAGATGGTGTCGTTCCATCCACTCTGCGCGCCGCGCGCCGGTGAGAGCCGCGTCCGGTTCGACGGTGCCGACGTACGCGTCGGCGCCGGCGTTGGCCGTCGCGATGTGGGCGCTCAGCCAGTGCGGCGGGACGTGCGTGTCGGCGTCGGTCGACGCGAGCCACAGCGCGTCGGCATCGATGCCGTCACGTTCCGCCCATTCGAGCGCGCAGCGCACTCCCGCGGCACGCGCTCGCCCGACGCTCCCCGCCGTGACGACGAGCGGCTCCACGCTGAACTGCCCGCGGTGCGCCGCGGCGCCCGCGAAGGCACGCACGATGGCCTCGCTGTCGTCGGTGCACGTGTCGAGGACGATGCACGCACGTAACGTCATCGCCGGCGCGAGATGAGCAACCTCGACGAGCGCTCGTTCGAGCGCCGTGAGGCAGTGCGCAAGCGCCTGCTCTTCGTCACGCGCAGGCACGATGACGGTGGCGCCGGCGAGAGCAGGGCGAGGCGAACCGTCACGGCTGCGAGTGAGCGCACGTGTCACGCACGGATAGGTGCGCTCGCTCATGACCACCTCCGTCGGCCCCAGGCCTCGAGGTCGAGAGGCCCGTCTGCGGGCACGGTTTCGACGATCGGTGACGCGTCCGCGTGCGATTCGACCGGCCCAGCGGCCCTGTCACTTCTGCGATTTTCGTCCACATTCGTCCGATGACGGGTGCGCGCCGCCGTCACGCCGGCGCCCACCCATGGCGCGCCGTCGCACGCTGCGAGCAGACCCTCGGCATCGCGCAGAACGCACGGCTGCATGACGTCGACGATGAACTCAGCGCGCTGCAGAACCTCGTCGGACGGTTCGCCGGCGCACACGCGAGGGTCATGGGTGAGCACCTCGGGTCGGCGTTCACCACACCAGATCCCGACGTCCGCGAGCGCGAGCCACGACTCGAGGGCGGCATATTCACCGCTCGGTGCCACCGTTCGCGCCGGCCGCCAGAACACGACGACGCGCGGGGCACGCCAGATACCGTGGCGCCCCCGCACGTCTGGCTGTGGAATGCGGGCAGCGAGCGCGAGCTGCTCGCCCTCCTTGAGCTGCGCGAGATCGGCTCGCTCCCCCGCGTCGGGGCCGTCGTGCCAGGCCACCGCGGCCGGCGCGTGACGCAGAGCGACGCCGGTGTTCCAGGCGCGATAGGCGAGATCCCAGTCTTCGCCGCCGTACCCCACGAGGCTTTCGTCGAACCCGTCGAGTCGTTCGAACGCGTCGCGCGTCATGCCCATGACGGCGCTGATGACGAGTCGCCAGTCGCCGTCGCCGGCGTCACGCAGGTCGTTCGTGCGCGTATAGCCGTCGCGCAGCCACTGGGGTGCGGCGAGGACGTCACCGTCGGCCGGCGCCTCGGGATCGGTTGCCGCACACCAGGACACGACGTCATCACCCCGCGCGGCGACGGCACTGAGATCGGCATGCCGACGGGCTCCGACGACGAGGGCGCCGGCGCCCGGCGCCTCGCGCGACGCCTCTCGCAAGGCGTCGACCATCGCGGCACAGTAGCCGGGCGTCGGCACGGTGTCGCCGTCGAGGAAGAGGACGACCGGTGACGACCCGGCGCGCGCGCCGAGATTGCGCACTGCCGCGGCGCGGAAGCCCTCGTTCGCCTGTCGCAGGAGCGTGACGCCGTCGGGGACGCTCGGCGGGGTGGCCGAACCGTCATCCGCGACGACGACGTGGAGGCGCAGCGACGAATCATCCTGCGCCGCCAGGGAATCCAGCACCCATCGCAGACGCTGCGGGTCTTCGAAATGCGTGACGACGACGTCGACGTCGCGTCCGTCACCCACGCTCAGGTCAGCCCCCTGCTCGCCTGCGCGAGCGTTCGCGCTCACCCGACACCACCCAGGGACGTCAGGTGCGCGGCGAGCAGTTCGGTCTGGCGACGCGCGGCGTCCGGCGTCGTGAGCAAGCCGGGATGCGACGGGTTCGTCACGGTCATCATCGGTTCGCTCAGCGCCGACCGGGCGGCATCGACGAAAGCGTCGACCACCCCATCCCGATCACCCGAATCGCTTGCATCTGTACGAGGTTCGACGACCGTCACCGAACCGGGTGCCGCCGTCGACAGTTCGGCGACCCACGGCGTGGCCAGCGTGATCGGCCGGCGACCGGCGGCGATCCATCGGCCGATCGAACCCGACGCGGAGATGTGACGGTAGGCCGCGAGCGGCACGGCGATCGTCGCGATCGCGGCGTCCATCTCGTCCTCGCTCAGGTGCCCGAGAACGCGCAGTTCGATTCCGCGCGCGTTCGCGTCGCGGCGCAAGTCATCGACGAAGTCCTCGTGCCCCTCGACCACCGCGCCGAGCATGACGAGGTTGCGACCCAGCGCCGCGGCAACATCGAGCGCCAACTGCGGATCCTTGCCCGGATGGACGAACCCGAGGACGCCGACGGGCGCGTCATCGCCCAGGGCGAGCACCGCGTCGCCCGCCGCGGTTGCACTCGGTCGTGCATCGACCGGCAACGTGACGACACCGACGCCAGCGACATCGGCGTCGCCGAAACCCCGAGCGGCGCTGTCAGCGTCACCGGCAGGCGCCGCGACGACGTCACCCAGCATCGCGCGCTCGGCCTCGCTGCACACCTGAACAGACGCGGCGGCCGCGACGATGCGCGCATACAGCGCAGCGCGACGTTCGTAGCGCGCCTGCCCCTCGGCGGGCTGCGGAATGTCGTGAAGCGTGACGTGCACGGGCCGCGCGGCGCCCCCGATCGCGCGCACCCCGGCTTCGATCGCCCGGTGGTCGGCGCCGAGCAGCGCGTCGGTGAGGTGAACATGCACGGGCCCCGCATCGTCCGCGAGGTACGCCGCGAGGTCACGCGCGCCGGTCCCCACGTCGAGCATCGACGTGCGGCGCGCACCGGCGAGAGCCGCCCCGTGGCGCGTCACCCCGTGCTCGGGCGGGCCGAGCAGGAGGTGGTCGACGGTTGCAGCCGCATCACCCGATGCAACGTGCGCGCTGCGGGGTTCCTCAGCGGCAGTGCTCGCCGGGCGCGTCGTCGTCATCCTCGTATTGTCATGTGCGACGGGGCTTCTCGTCATCTTGACGTCCGTCGGATGTTCGAACGCATCGCCGCTCGGTGCGGCGCTCACACGTCACCGTCCACGATCTCGAGCAACGTCGCATGTCGACGCACCGCGTCCGCGAGTGCCTGCGGGTGCTCGGCGTACCACGCGGCGTGGGCGGCGACGATCTCGTCCTCGCCCACCGCCTGACCGCGCACCTGCCACACGCGGGCGACGTCGTCATCGCTCATCGGCACCTGCGCGAGCGCGGCGGCGCGCTCGTCCATCGGCGCGACGAGGGCGCCGAGCAGCGACCGGCCAGGGTCGTACTCGCGGGGTGCGCCGAGGTCGAGGGCGGCCGCGATGCGGTCGGCGACCTCGACGAGGACGTCGTTCGTCGGGTGGTTGATGACGTGGACGCTGCGGCGTCCAGGGCGCGTGAGGGCATCACGAATGTCGACGGCGCCGTGCGCCTCGATGCGCCGCGTCAGCTCGGCGAGGGATGCGTCGCGCAGGGCAGCGACGGCGCGCTCGTCGAGCTGCGGCAGGTCGGCGCTCGTCACACGAGCCGCGTGGTCACCCGCTCGGCGGCACGCCGCGATGACGCGCAGATCGTGATACGGCACGATCGGCGGCTCGCCCGCGGGCGTGCGGACGATGACCTGCGCCGGATGCAGCCCCGCCCACCGCATGACGGGCACGATCGTCGACCTGACGTGCGGCGCCGCCGTGAGCAGTTCTTCCGTGCCGACGGGCAGGCCGCGATACCCGGGGGCGACGGGTTGTGTGACGAGGTAGTGGGCCTGCGCGAGGGTGCGATGCAGGTGCGGCACGTCATCGGCGACCAGTTCGTGCGCCGGGACGAGGCGGATCGTGCGGATGCGATCGCCGTACCGACCGTCGAGAAGTACGCGCAGCGACTCCGCCTGGCAGTTGCCGTGGACGACGAGCACCGGGCGGCCGGCAGGGTCGGACGTCGGCACGGGGTCGGCGAGACCGTAGAACTCGCCGTAGTGCAGGTTGCGAGGCGTCGCCTCGACGGCAGGCGTTGTCATGAGGCGCCTCCTTCGACGTCATCTCTGGCACTTTCGCTGCTGACGGCGCCGATGCCGCGCTCGCCGTCAGCCGACGAATGTGGACGAAAATCGCCGGTGTGGACAGGATTCGCCGATGTGGACGGGATTCGCAGGACGGCGCGGGTGTCGCGCGACACGGGGGCCGATGCGGCGGTCGGGGCATCGCCGTTGCTCGGGCGAGCGACCACGATGGCGACGTCGTCGTCTTCGTAACGCGCGAGCGTCGGCCACACGAGGCGCACCTGCTCATCGACGAGACGCCCGTCGAGGGGGATGTCACGCGTCGGGTGCAGCCAGTTCGCCACGACGACGACACCGTCATCGCGCAGCAGTGCGTCGATGCCGGCAAGGGTCGCCAGCAGCGTCGCGCCGTCGAGGAAGTAGCCGATCTCGCTCAGCACGACGGTGTCGAACCGCTGCCCTTCGTCGGCGAGTTCATCGAGCACAGAAGGCAGTTCGGCGTGGCGCCAGTCGACGCCGTCGACGTCACGTCGACGAGCGCGCGCCAGCGCCTGGGCGCTCCCGTCGACCGCGACCACGCCGTCGGCGCGCTCGGCGAGCACCTGCGTCAGGGCGCCCGTGGAGCATCCGAGATCGAGCACGCGCCCGAGATGCTCGTCAGGCAGCATCGCCTCGATGAGGGCACGGCGACGCCGCTCGTACCAGCGCGTCTCGACACCCCACGGGTCGTCGCTGCCCTCGAACATCGCGTCGAAGGATGCCGCCGGCGTGCGTCCGTCATCGGACGAGGCGACGCGGGGCAGCGCGCCATCGGGGTCGAAGAGTGTCTCGACGAGACGTTCGAAGTGGGCGAGGACGCCGGCGTCGAGCATCGCAGGTTCGGCTGCGGGGCGCGCGAACGTCCCGATCTGTGACGAGTACGCCGCGATGGCCGCGCGTTTGCGCTGGAGCGAGGCGACGTCCGGGACAGCGAGAACGCTGCTCTCCCAGACTGTTTCGGCGACCGACGATGGGTCGCCCCAGTGCCACCACCACAACGGATAGCTGACGCACGCCGCCCCGAGCTGCGCCGCGACGTCACGCGCCACGGCTCCGCACGTGTCGTGGTCGATGTGCGCATCGGCCTCCGCCGGGGCGACGACGAGCACCCGTTCAGTTCCCGACCCACGCACCGGCGTCATCGACGGCGTCACCGTCGAGGTCACATCGGTGGCTGCGTCATCGCGGCCGACCGCTCTCGAGGGCGACTGGCCCGACACCGTGGATGCCTCCGCCGCAGTTACCCGCACGACGCGCTCCAGCGCAGCGGCCAGCTCGGCACGGTGGTCAGCGACGCGGCCGTCAGGTAGCGCAAGGCGCTCAACCCGCCCGAGCGCCCCGCCGAGCAGCACACCGAGAGCGTCGTCGAACTCGCGACGACGGACTTCGCGGACGACCTCGAATGTCAATCCCGTTGCCGCAGAGTGCGATCCCTCGCCGTCGGTGACGAGGGCGACGTCTACGGGCAACCCCGCGTCCGCGAGCATCGCCAAGAATGCGCCGACGGCGAGGGTCTCGTCGTCGGGGTGAGCCGCGACGACGACGACGCGGCTGTACCGGGCAGCGAGGGCTTCGACGTCGAGGTGGCCAAGCGACGCCCATGGCGTCCCTCGCAACCACGTGCGTTCGCTCGTGCCGGGCTCCCGCGACGACCACGAGGCCGGCGCGGCGGGCATCCCGCGCATCAGTGACGCTCCAGCGTGGCAGCGCCGATGGCGGCGAGGTCGCGTTCGGCGTGGTGCTGGCGCACGTAGACGCCGAGGTCGGCAACGCGCCGCGCGTGGGTCTCGTCGCTCGTCAACGGGCCGGGGCCGAGCGCCTGGCCACAGATCGTCAGCGCCTGCTCCGCCGCATCGGCGACGACTGCTCGCACGCGCGACGACAACGCGAGACCCGCTGCACCGCAGGCGTTTCCACCGTCGATCGCGCGGGCTGCGTCGGCGAGTACCGCGTCGAGCAGATACGTGATGACCTCGAGCCGGCCCAGATGCATGAGCGCGATCTGATCGGGTTCACGCCGCCCCGCAGCCGCACGAACCGCTGTGACGAGGCCGTCCACGCCGCCCACCCAGACGGCGGCGACACCGATGCCACCCCACGCGAAACCGTCACGGCCGAGGTAGAAACCTGGCTCCCCGACGGGCGTCGCGGGCATCGCGTCGAACGTCAGCGACGTCGAACGGATCGCGACGAGCCCACGCGACACCCAAGGCTCCTCGGCGCCGCGCACCCGCGCATCCGTGAGGTCGACGGCGAACAACCGCTGCCCTTCAGGCGTACCGGCCGTCACGAGCGCATGCGGCAACTGCTCACCGAGCGAGCACCACGGCTTCACCCCGTCGAGCACCCAGCCGTCACCTTCGCGACGCGCGGCGAGGCCCGGCGCCCGCGCCGCGAACACACCCCAGGCGCCGTCCCCACCGCCGGGCAGCACGTCGCCCGGCGCAACCCCCGCCTCGGCGAGGATCGCAAGCGCGTCGAGGTGCGGTTCGATGACGCGGGCCGTCGTCAGGTCAAAGGCGCCGAGCGATCGCAGCGTGTCGAGATACACCGCGCTGTCGCGGCCCAACGCCGCTGCGGCGGAAGCGAATTCACCGGCAGCGGCAAGCGCCGCCCCGACGTCCCCAGCAGGGATATCGGGGCGGCACAGCGCACGAGAGGGTTCGCTCAAGCGGAGAGCTCCCGCTTCCAGAAGCGCAGCGCACGGCACGTCTCGACGAAGCCCTTCGCGCCGGCCGCGTCGCTGACGTCGACAAACCCGTCGTCCTTCTTCGACGCCACACCCGCGGCTTCGATGAGACCCGACGCGTCCGGGCCGAGGGCCAGGAACTTGTTGTGCGCGACGGCGTCCGTCACGAAGTCACGAGCCTCGGCGACCTTGCCGAGCGCCGCCGCACCGTCAGCCGACGGCAGCAGCGCGACGGCGTCGAACAGCACCGACGGCGCACCGGCGATGGCGTGATCGGCGGCGAGCTTCTCACCGTTCGACAGCGTGACGCCACCGACGGCCTTCGCGACGATCTCGACGACCGTGCCCTCGGCCTCGGCGGCCGAACGCACCGCGGCGAGCAGGTCGGCGTCGGTTCCGTCGCTGACGACGACGCCGATCCTGCGGCCGGCGAAGCTGTCGGGTCCGTTCTTCACGATGCTCAGCGCGTCGGAGACGGGCAGGTCGTGACGCGGCGCCACCTTCGCGGGCGAGGCCTCCGGCAGCTCCATCGCGAGCTCGTCGGCGACGCGCTGCGCGAGCGACTCGTCGACGTTGCGCAGGTTGCCGAGCATGCGCGTGCGGATCTCGGGGATCTCGCACTTGCCGAGCTCGAACGCGAACGCGTCGACGATGTGCTTCTGCTCGACCTCCGTCTGGCTCTTCCAGAACTGATTGGCCTGGCTGTAGTGGTCGGCGAACGACTCCGCACGCAGACGGCGCGCCTCACCCTCGACCTTCGTCGGGTACGTGTCCGGCTGGAACGTCGTCAGCGCGCGCGGGCCACGGTCGTCACCCGAGAAGCCGTTCGGCTCGTAGTTGGCGCGGCCCCTCTGGTGCGCGAACTGCATGTGACCGTCACGCTGGAAGTGCGCGACGGGGCACTTCGGCGCGTTGACGGGCAGCTGCGTGTGGTTGGTCGAGCCGAGGCGCGACAGCTGCGTGTCGAGGTAGCTGAAGTTGCGGCCCTGCAGCAGCGGGTCGTTCGTGAAGTCGATGCCGGGCACGACGTTCTGCGTCATGAACGCGACCTGCTCCGTCTCGGAGAAGACGTTGTCGACGACGCGGTTGAGCGTCATCTTGCCGAGCGGGCGGATCGGGACGATCTCCTCGGGGATGATCTTCGTCGAGTCGAGCACGTCGAAGTCGAAGCTGTCGGCGAACGCGTCGTCGAACACCTGGACACCGAGTTCGTACTCGGGGAAGTCGCCGCTCTGGATCGCGTTCCACAGGTCACGACGGTGGAAGTCGGCGTCGGCGCCGTTGATCTTGACGGCCTCGTTCCAGACCACCGACTGCATGCCCTGCACGGGCTTCCAGTGGAACTTGACGAACGAGCTCTTGCCGTCGGCCGTCACGAAGCGGAAGGTGTGGATGCCGAAGCCCTCCATGAAGCGGAAGCTGCGCGGGATCGCGCGGTCGCTCATCGCCCACAGGGCCATGTGCGTCGACTCGGGCATGAGGGAGATGAAGTCCCAGAACGTGTCGTGCGCGCTCGCCGCCTGCGGCCAACCGCGGTCCTGCTCCTCCTTGACCGAGTGCACGAGGTCGGGGAACTTGATCGCGTCCTGGATGAAGAAGACGGGGATGTTGTTGCCGACGAGGTCCCAGTTGCCCTCCTCGGTGTAGAACTTCGTCGCGAAGCCACGGACGTCGCGCGCGAGGTCGGCGGAGCCCATGTTGCCGGCGACCGTCGAGAAACGAACGAACGTCTCCGTCTGACGGCCCTTCTTGCCGAACAGGTAGGCGGCCGTGAGGTCGCTGTGGTCGTCGTAGCTCTCGAACACGCCATGCGCGCCGTAGCCGCGGGCGTGGACAACACGCTCCGGGATGCGCTCGTGGTCGAAGTGCATGATCTTGTCGCGGAACGCGGCGTCCTGCAGCAGCGACGGGCCGCGGTCGCCCGCACGCAGCTGGTTCTGGTCGTCGGTCACCGGAATACCCTGCGACGTCGTCATGGCGTTGCCACCGCTCACCCCCTGGTGCAGCTCGTCCCCGGTGCCGCGCGTGTCGGGGCTCGTGGTGCGCTCGTTGTCGCTCATGGCTCTCCTCATGCTGGTGGTCGTTCGATCATGGCCTCTCGACCCTATGCCGGAGAGTAAGGCCACCGCACCCCCTCTCACCACGCCCCTACGGATGTGGACGAAAATCGCAGATGTGGACAAGGATCGCAGCGAGGCCCAGGGCGCTGACGGGACATGAGCCGCCGGGCACCCGTGTGGGTGACGACTCGGTGTGAGAGGCGAAACCCATTGGAAAAATTAGGGATCGACTCTAGGGTGAAACTCATGGAGACGTCGCGCAGCCAGTCGGATCACCCGGTCAGTTCGCCGAACCAGAATGCATCGGCTTCGTCAGAGAAGCCCTTGGCACTCGTCGCGGGAGCCTCGCGCGGGCTGGGTTTTCTCGTCGCCACCGCCCTCGCCGACGCCGGGCACCGCGTCGTCCTCGCATCTCGCTCCGCCGACGCCCTGGCGAAGGCCGCCGACACGCTTGTCTCCCACGGCCACGCGCGCAGTGCCGTCTCGACGATCGTCATGGACGTGAGTGATCGCGACGGGGTGGCTCGAGCCGTCGCCCAGGTCGAGCGCGAGCACGGCCCGATCGACGTCGCCATCCACGTCGCCGGTGTCATAGAGGTCGGCCCGGCCTATAACACGACGCACGAGCACATCGAAGGCGCGATGAACATCATGGCGTGGGGGCCGATCAACCTCTCCGACGCCGTCATCCCCGGCATGCGCGAACGCGGGCGCGGGCGCTTCGGCGTCGTCACCTCCATCGGCGGCCTGCTGAGCGCACCGCACCTGCTCGCCTACTCGACGGCGAAGTTCGCGGCCGTCGGCTACACCGAGGGCCTCGCCGCGTCGCTCGCCGGCACGGGCGTGAGCGCCACCGTCATCGCCCCGGGGTTGATGCGCACCGGCTCGCACACGGCCGCACAGTTCTACGGCAACGCGCAGGCCGAATACGCGTGGTTTGCGCCCGCCGCGTCGCTGCCGTTCGTCAGCATGGACGCGACGAAGGCCGCGCGACGCATGGTCGACGGCGTCCTCGCCGGCAAGCCGTACGTCATCCTCACGCCCGCCGCGAAGCTCGGCGCACGCGTCCACGGCGTCATGCCGGGCGTGACGACGCGCGTCATGGGCCTCGTCGGGCGTGCGCTGCCCGGGCCCGTTCCCGGTGCGACGACGCCTGTCCCCGGATCGAAGCTCGCACCGAAGGCCGGACGATTCGTCAAGCTCCTCACGACGCTCGGTGATCGCGCGTCGCGCAGCAACCTCGAACCCGAGGGTTGAGCGGCCCCGGGTCGCGCCACCCGAAGATTTGAACCCAACCACCCGAGCATCCCAGACCCCCGACGAAAGGCACGCACCATGTCTGCTGGAACCCCGAAGTCCGACATCTCGCAGGAGCAGGTCGTCGAGATCATGCGTGGTGAGCGCTTCGTCATGCTCACCTCGATCGCAGTCGACGGGGCCCTGCACAGCCACCCGATGACGCCGCAGGAGGTGACGGACGACGCCGACGTGTGGTTCTTCGTCGGCCTCGGCACCGAGCAGGCGCAGGCGCTGCAGAGCAACCCGCAGGTCAACCTGTCGTTCGCGCACCTCGGTTCGTGGCTGTCCGTCGCGGGACGCGTCGAGTTCGTCGACGACCGCGCCAAGGTCGACGAGCTGTGGGGCGACGACGTCGCCGCGTGGTACGACGGCGGCAAGGACGACCCGGACCTCGGTCTCGTCCGCGTCGTCAGCGAGTCCGCGCAGTTCTGGGGCCAGCCCGGCGGCAAGGCCTCCGCGCTCGCGAGCATCGTCAAGGCGCGCGTCAGCGGCGAGCGTCCGAAGGGCCAGAGCGCCACGACCGAGCTGTGACGAACCCGGGAGCCGAACCGACGCGCGGCGGCTCCCGGCACCACGCTCCCCACCACCCCATCCCCACCACCTGATCGCCGCACGTCGCGGTGATCCTCTCGAGGAGAAACTGATGCGAGCACTCACCTGGCAGGGCCAGGGCAAGGTCTCGGTCGAGCAGGTCGCCGACCCGAGCATCCAGGAGCCCACCGACGCGATCGTGCGCGTCACCTCGACCGCGATCTGCGGTTCGGACATGCACCTCTACACCGTCCTCGCGCCGTTCCTGACGAAGGGCGACATCCTCGGCCACGAGTTCATGGGCATCGTCGAGGAGGTCGGTTCGGGCGTCACGAACCTCAAGCCCGGCGACCGCGTCGTCGTGCCGTTCAACATCTCCTGCGGCCACTGCTGGATGTGCAACCGAGGCTTGTTCGCGCAGTGCGAGACGACGCAGAACGTCGACCAGGGCACCGGCGCGAGCCTGTTCGGCTTCACGAGCCTGTATGGTGCGGTGCCCGGCGGCCAGGCGGACTACGTCCGCGTGCCGCACGCCGATTTCGGCCCCATCAAGGTGCCCGAGGCCGGCGAGGACGAGCGCTACCTCTACCTGTCCGACATCCTGCCGACCGCGTGGCAGGGCGTGCAATGGGCGAACGTGCGCCCCGGCGACACGCTCGCCGTCATGGGCGCCGGCCCCGTCGGTCAGCTCGCCGTCGCGAGCGCGCAGTACCTGGGGATCGAGGACGTCATCGTCGTCGACCGCGTGCCGGAGCGCCTCGAGCGCATGAAGGCCCGCGGCGCCCGCACGATCAACCTCGACGACCTCGACGGCTCGCAGGTCAGCGCCGTCGGCGACGCGGTGCGCGACCTGACGGGCGGGCGCGGTGCGGACGGCGTCGTCGACGCCGTCGGCATGGAGGCACACGGCAACCCGGTTGCCGCTGCGGGCCTGTCGGCCGTGAGCAAGCTGCCGTCGGCGATCTCGGAGCCGCTCGCGAAGAAGGCCGGCATCGACCGTCTCGCCGCGCTGCACGCCGCGATCGACAGCGTCCGCCGCAGCGGCACCGTCTCCGTCTCCGGTGTCTACGGCGGCGCGCTCGACCCGATGCCGATGATGCAGATGTTCGACAAGGGCATCGCGATGCGCATGGGCCAGTGCCACGTCAAGCAGTGGACCGACGAGCTGCGCGACGTGCTCGTCGACGCCGACCCGTTCGGCGTCGAGCAGCTCGCGACGCACCGCGTCGGGCTCGACGAAGCGGCGACGATGTACGACGTGTTCCAGAAGAAGCAGGACGGCTGCCAGAAGGTCGTCCTCAAGCCCTGACGCACTGACGGCCTGGGATCGGGTCGGCGTCCACCGAGACGCTGGGCCACCCGGCCGCCCGGCCACCACAGGATGGCGGGTAACTCACGGGTAGGCGCGCGGTTAGGCGCCGACCTGTGAGTTACCCGCCATCGTGCGTTCTACGTCCAGGCGGCGCCGCCTGGAATGGTGCGCGGAATAGTGCGGGCGCGACGGGCGCTGCAGTGAGCATGACGCCCGAGCAGTACGCCGCGAACATCGCCCGCGCCCTCGACGTGCAGGATCAGTCGGTGCGGTTGCAGGCCGCGATGGCGGCGGGCACACATCCGCATCCCGACCTGCTGGAGACGCTCGTGCGTCGCTGCGGCGTCGAGCCCGACTTCTTCGTCCGCGAGACCCTCGCCTGGGCGCTGACGCGCCTGCCGGCTGACGACGTCCTGCCGCGCGTTCAGCGCGAGCTGGCGTCGAAGAACATCCAGGCGCGCACGCAGGCGTTGCACGTGCTGTCGAAGGTCGGCGACGAGCGCGCATGGCCCTGGATCACGCCCGAGTTCCTGCACGACGCCGACGACGATCTCGCCCGCACCGCTTGGCGCGCGGCCGCCGCACTGGCCCCGCAGAGTCAACATGGCTCTCTCGCTGACGAATTGGTCGAAGAGTTCGGCCGTGGTGACGCCGGCACGCAGATGGCGTTGAGCGTCGCATTGCTCGGTCTCGGCGACGCCGCCGTCCCAGCGGTCAGGTCGGCAATCCGGAGCCAAGACGCGGCCGTCACCGAACATGCTCGCGCGACCGACCTGCTGCGCACCCGCCCCGAGCTCGCGTTCGACGGCGCCGTCGAGGAAGCCAAGCGCATCGTCGCGATGGGTTGAGCGCGTCGGCCCCACCCCCGGCCATACGACGGGAGAGCGGGTAACTCACGGGTAGGCACGCAACTACGCGCCGACCCG
This sequence comes from Dermacoccus sp. NHGro5, assembly GCF_017565385.1. Classification (NCBI taxonomy): domain Bacteria; kingdom Bacillati; phylum Actinomycetota; class Actinomycetes; order Micrococcales; family Dermacoccaceae; genus Dermacoccus; species Dermacoccus sp. NHGro5. Next base: position 44,739 of record NZ_JAGEKQ010000008.1, read on the forward strand.
TGAGTCACCCGCCATCCCATCGTCGAAGGTGACGCAGCGGCCGCCCGCTCCCCCGGAGCTTGGAATCACAACACCTGGGGCCGCGCAGTACCAGGCCGGCCTGTCGCCGTCGGTGCGGGGCTTGTCGATGCCGACGTTGGCACGGCTGTGCGTTCTGGGGCCGGCTACGACGGTCGCGATGAACGCGGCGACGGCCTTGCGCGCCACCTCGGTGACCTTGACCTGCCCGTAACGTCTTCGCGGCCTTCCCGGCGCGTCGAACGCGGCGTTGACGTCCCTGGCGCCGCTGATCGGCGACGTCGCGACGACCTGGCCGGTGCTGGGGTTGACGACATCCAGTCGGCCCTCCCCGTGTGCCTCGCCGTCGATGACGTTGCACAGCAGGGTGCTGATGAACTTCACCTCGAATGTAGCGGCGGCATGCACTGTGGTGCGCGCCATACTTGAATGACCCTTGTTTTTACTGGCCAGCAGGTGGCGCCCATGAAAGCGCCTCGGGAGGGACGCCACACATGGCGGACACCACCGACCAACCTGGGCAGCTGGGGTCAGGCCGCGTCAGGGCGGTCAGGCAGGGCGAGGCGCCCGCGCGGTCCAGCGGGGTGACTCGTCCGACGGCTCGCCAGCGGAGCGCAGCGGATGTCAGCTCAGCGCAGCGTCGCGGCCGCTTCGGCATGGGCGGCGACGAGGCGTTCGATCTGGCTGTCGGCGCGCACGATGAGGTCGTCGAGTTCGGCGACGTCGATGCGCGCATCGTTGATCGCGAGCACGCGCATGCCCTCCCAGCCGGCCCGCTTGCCACGAACGGCCGCCAGCAGCGCCTCGAGTTCGAGCACGTCGCTCAGCGGCGAGCGGCGCACGAAACGGCCGTTGAGTTTCACGCGGCTGACGGTCTCGCCGACGCTCAGCGCGAGCTGCGCGAGCCGCGCCTCACCCACCCCGAGCGCGTCGGCCATGACGCGCAGGCGTGCGCGGTCCTCGGCGATCTCCCGCGTCAGCGTCGCGAGCACCTTCCGCGTGCGCGCCGAACTCTGCGAGCGCGACGCGCGCTCGAACAGGTCGAGCCCACCCTTCGATGCGGCCCAGTGATGAGCGACGTAGCTGGTGACGAACTTGTCGCGCGATTCCATGATCGACCTCCTGCAGGTCTGCGAGAACGGGTGTCACCGTCAGCCTAGGAGGTCACCGTGCGCGCGACCAGCCCGACGCAACTCGGTGGATGTCGGAAGTTCGTCATGGTTGATTTCCTTGTGTCGCAACATGTTGGCAAGGTATCCCCATGTCGTCCCACCCGAGCCCGGATGGAGCCGCACACCTCCGTCTGGCGACGGGTGAGGAGTCGAGGGGCACGCCCGCACCCCGCGCACTGCGCGTCACCCTCGTCGACGACGACGCCCTCGTCATGGCCGGTTTTCAGGCACTGCTCGCGCCCTACGCCGCACGCGTCGAGGCGACGTGCAGCCGCGGCGTGCCCACCGAACCCACCGACGTCGCGCTCTTCGACTGCTTCGCCGCCCCCGAGCCGGGGTGGGCGACGCTGGCGCGCCTGCGCGACACAGCCGCCGTCGCGCGCCTCGTCGTCTACACCAACGACCCTCCGCAGGCGCACGTCGGTGCGCTCACCGACTTCGGCGTCGCGGGCGTGCTGACGAAGCACGCGACGGCCGACGAGCTCGTCACCGCACTCGAACGCGTCGCCCGCGGCGAGCGCGTCGTCGACCCCGCGTTCCCCGTCGAGCTGGGTGACGACTGGTGGCCCGGGCGCGCCGAGGGGCTCACCGAGCGAGAGGCGCAGGCCGTCACGCTCATCTGCCGCGGCCTGCCCAACGGCGCGATCGCGCACGAACTCAACGTCTCCCTCAACACGCTCAAGAGCTACATCCGCTCCGCCTACCGCACCATGGGCGTCGCCTCCCGCAGCGAGGCGGTGCTGTGGGGCGTCGCCCGCGGACTGCACGTCGACGGCCGGCCCTGACGCGCTCACCACTTTCCAGCATGGCGCCGCGCAACGGCGGTCCATCAGGCAGCCGACGCTTCACCTCCTTGCGGGTGTGGCGCGAAACACGGTGAGCGACAACACTTCTCATCACCACCGACACCTCACGACCCTTGATCGTCGGATCGCTCGAAGGAGAGCTGTGCCCCGCCTCACCGTCGCCGTTGTCGCACGTAGCGAGCTGTTCGGATGCGGCGCGATGGCGGCTCTCGACGCGTTCGGCGTCGCGACACGCCTCGTGCTCGTGCGTGGCCCGGGCCTGCGCGCCGAGGATCTCGCGCTCGATGCCGACGTGGCCGTGCTCGAGTGGAACGAACCCAACCGCAACGCCTGGGATCAACTACGCGCGCTGCACGCCGCGAACCCGACGACGAAGCTGCTCGTGTCGTCGCTGCACACCGACGAGGCCGCCATCAGCCGGCTCCTCGCGCGCGGCGCGTCGGGAGTCGTCGGACGGTCGGCGAGCGCCGCCGATCTGCGCGCCGGGGTCGATGACGTGGTCGCGGGCCGAATCGTCCGCCCCGCGGTGCTTCGACCCTCCCCCACGGACGCGCGGCCGACCGTCCCCGCCGACGGGCTGACCGCACGTCAGGCGCAGATCGTCGATCTCATCTGCTCGGGCATGCCGAACGCGCAGATCGCCGAGCGCCTGCACCTGAGCGTCAACAGCGTCAAGTCGCACATCAGAGGCGCCTACCGCGCGATGGACGTGCAGACGCGCCCTCAAGCCGTGTTGTGGGGTCTGGCGCGCGGCTACGGTGGTCATGTGTCTGACGATCACTGGCCGCCAGCTGCGGCACCCACCTCATCATCCGGCTCGTCGACGCACCCAACCGATGACGACGAGTCGCAGGCCCCTGACCTCGCCGACTGGCTCGCCGAACAAGCCGACGCGGGCCTCGAGGGCGCGGACGAGGCAGCCATCCGCGACGTCATCGGCGCGATGATCGAGCACCCTCGGTTTCCGTGCCTCGGAGCGCGTTCGGCGCTGAAACGCGACGGCGCGCTCGTCCGCGTCTTCGACGACATGACCGATGACGCGTGTCTCTCGACGCTCAGCGCTGAGCTGGCCGACTTCGCCGCGATCGAGCGTGGCCCGCGCGAGTTCGGCTCGTTCATCGCCGTCTTCCGTCGCCCGCGGGTGGGCGACGAGCGGGAGTTCGAGAACCTCCTGTGGGGCATGCTGCAGCGATTGCACGATCGTGACGACGCGCCGTGGGCCGAGCGCGTGTCGCCCGACACGACGTCACCGCACTTCAGTTTCAGCCTCGGCGGCGTGCCGTTCTTCCTCGTCGGGCTGCATCCGCAGGCCTCGCGCATCGCGCGCCGTGCTCCGCTGACGACGGTCGTGTTCAACCTGCACGATCAGTTCGAGCAGCTGCGAGCTGACGGCGGCTTCGACCGGATGCGCGACGCGATCCGCCGCCGCGATGCTGCGTTGCAGGGTTCGATCAATCCGGTCGTCACCGATCATGGATGCTCGTCGGAGGCGCGTCAGTACTCTGGGCGGCACGTGGAGGACGACTGGCGTGCCCCGTTCACCGCGCACCCTTCGAAGGAGAATCCTGATGACTGACCCGCGACGCCCGCGCTCCCCCCACCCGCCGACGCCGCGGCCGCCGTACGCGGGCGGCCCCGAAGCTCCCGCCGACGGTTGGTCGCGCATCGCCCCGCAGACGGGGGTGCTCGTGCCGCTGGCGGCCGGTCAGGTGCTCGAGGTCGTCGACCCGTGTGGTGAGCAGGTGAGCGACTTCTACGCCGTCATGCAGGACGACATCGCCGAGTGCTTCTCGGCGGGGCGCACCGTCGACTACAACAACACGTTGTACCCATCGACGGGGCACCGGTTGTGGAGCAACCGCAGCAGCGTCATGGCGACGATCGTCGCGGACTCGGTGGGCATCCACGACATGACGGTGACGCCGTGCAGCCAGCAGACGTTCGACATCCTCTACCCCGAGTTCGACGGCGCCCCGCACCCGAGTTGCTTCGCGAACCTGTGCGGCGCGCTCGAACCCGTCGGCGTCGCGCCCGACCACATCGGCACGACGCTCAACATCTTCATGGACGTGTGGACGAGCCCCGACGGTGAACTGCACATCGACCCGCCGCCGACGCAGGCGGGCGACGTCTTCGCCATCCGCGCCGAAGCCGACCTGTTCGTCGGGCTGACGGCCTGCTCGGCCGAGAAATCGAACGCCGGCGTCTGCAAACCCATCGACTACCGGGTGCGCTGAGGCGCTGACGTCGCACCGGTCCTGTCAGCGAAAGTGGCGAAACAGGCGGCCGTTCAGGCCCCGTCGGGGCTCAGGCGCTCCGAGCAGAATGAGCATCGAGACGGCCCATGTTGTGTCACGAAAGCGCGAAATAGCGCGCGTTCATGACACACCATCCTTGGGTGGGGAGGCGTTGTGAGCCGACACGGCGCTCCGATGGTCAGCAGAACGTGACGCCCGACCCCGCCCATTTGGTGCCGTCCTTGATGAAGGACGCGACGTTGAGCGTCACGGTTGTCGTGCCGTAGCCGTCGACAGTCACGAGGTAACTGAGCGACACGGAGGCCGGGTTGGCGCTGCTCGTGCCGGAGGAGTTCGTGAGTGAGATGCCGATGTACGTGTTGCAGACCTGGGCTGTTGAACTGGCAGGACCACTGCAGCCGCCGTTCGGCGTGCCGGCTGTACCGGAGCCCGCGACGCCGGTGCCGCCCGTCAACGCGTAGCTCTTGCCCTGTGATGTACGACGCAACCGTCCCTTTGTGCGTGCTCGACGGGGCCTCCGTCATGCCCCCGAGCGCCCCGTCGTCACGCGTCAGCGCAGGTTCGTCGGCAGCTCCTCGAGCAGGCGCAGCCAGAGCTCCGACGACGTCGGGTAGCTCGGCACCGCGTGCCGAAGGACGCCGACCGGCACCTGGCCGACGATGGCGACCGTCGCCGCGTGGACGAGTTCGGCCGCCTCGTGGCCGACGAACGTCGCGCCGAGCAGGCACCCGGTGGCACGGTCGACGACGATCTTGGCGCTCCCCACACCGTCGTCACGCAGCAGAGCCGTACCCGCGGCGCTCGCGAACGGCACCGCGACGGTGACGACGTCATGCCCCGCTTCGCGCGCCTGAGCCTCGCTCGAGCCGACCGCCGCGACCTGCGGGTCCGTGAACACGACCTGAGGGACGGGAACGTCACGCGGCGGCGGCGTCTCGTGCGCGCCCGCGAGTCGGGCGCCGAGCACGCGCGCCTCGTACTTGCCCATGTGTGTCAGCGGCGCGCCGCCGCCGGCGTCACCGATGGCGTGCAGCCAGGTCGGCAGGCGCCCGGCGCGCACGTCGTCCGCGTTGACGCCGACCGCGTCGAGACCGACGTCGTCGAGGCGCGGGCGACGGCCGGTGGCGAGCAGGAGTTCGTCGGCGACGATCCGCTCGCTGCCCGATTCATCACGTTCGACGGTGAGCGTCACCGGCCCGCCGTGCACGCGACCGAGGCCGGTGTCGGCGGCGCCGGCGCGGCTGGCGTCGGTGATTCGGGTGGCGAGGCGGACGTCGACGCCGGCCGTACGCAGCGCGTCGAGAACGGCCGCGCCGGCGAATGGTTCCTGGTCCGCGAGCAGCGCATCACCGCGCACGAGCATCGTGACGCTACTGCCGAGGGCGCTCATCCACGTCGCCGCCTCGCAGGCGACGACCCCGCCGCCGACGATGACGAGCCGGTCAGGCACCTCGACGACGCCCGTCGCGTCACGCGACCCCCAGGCGTGCAGGTCGGCGAACATCGGCGGCACGACGGGCACCGAACCCGTCGCCAGCACGAGGGCGACGCCCGCTTCGACGACGGTGCTCGCGCCGCCGTCCGAGCTCACGCTCACCGTCTTCTCGCCGACGAGACGTGCGTGGCCGCGCATGACGTCGAGGCCTGCGCCCGTCGCCCAGTCGAGCTGGGAGGCGTCGTCGTAGTGCGAGACCCACGCGTCGCGGCGCGCGAGGAGCGCTGCGACGTCGAGTTCGGCGGGCCGCAGGCCGGGCAGGTGCTCGCTGGTCGCCCTGACGTCGAGCGGGCGCAGCAGCGCCTTGCTCGGCATGCATGCGTAATAGGAGCACTCACCGCCGAGCAGTTCGCCCTCTATCAGCAGGACGCTCAGCCCACCGTCATGGGCGTACTGAGCGACGTTCTCGCCCGTCGGCCCGCCACCGATGACGATGACGTCGACGCGGCGCACGCCGTCAGGGCCGTCAGACTCGGACGGGCGGTGAGGATCGGTGGCCGCGTCAGGACTGTCGACGCGGGGCACGCCGTCAGGACCCTTGGGCTCGGCGGGCATGTGTCCGTCCTTCGCCGTGGTCTCGGGTGCGCCGTAGACGAGGTCGACGTATTCGCGGTGACGCCCGATCCAGCCCTTGATGAACGGGCACAGTGGCAGCACGTCGTGGGTGCCGTCGGCGCGCACGTCGTCGAGCGCGAACCTCGCGACCTGTGAGCCGACGCCCTTGCCCTCGTAGCTCGGATCGACCTCGGTGTGCGTGAACACGATGAGCTGATCGGTGAGTTGATATTCGGCGAATCCGGCGAGGGCGTCACCGTCCCACGCCTCGTAGCGGTTGGCGTCGGTGTTCTTCGTCAACGTCAGGTCGGCCACGGCGTTCTCCTTCGATGGGGTCGGGCTGAGCGAGTCGTGCGACGGGCGGTCCTCGTTGCGGGGCTGGGCGGATGGTCGGCGGTTCGTCGCGATGCGACGTGTGTCGCGTTCGCGAGGCATCGTCACCCTCCGACGCGCCCGCGACGGTTGCGCGGGCGCAGGCGAACCGGGGGCATGGTCGGCGCGGGGATGCGCTCGACGTCGCCGACATATCCCTCGACCGAGCCGAAACGCTCTGCACCCGCCTCGTATTCGTCGCGCGCGAGGACGATCTCGTCGTGGCTGCGGCCGATGAAGTTCCACCACATCACGATCTCCTCCTCGAACGGCGTGCCGCCGAGCAGGATGACGCGCGCGGGCTCGTCACCGACGTCGAGCGTCAGCGTCGCGCGGCCTTCGTCGACGCAGCCGAGGTCGCCGCGCTCGAGGCGCGCGACGTCGAGGGTGACCGTGCCGGTGTCGACGAGGATGCCGTGCTCGAACCCCTCGTCGACATCGAGGGTGACACGCGCGCCCGCGTCGAGGCGCAATTCGGCGCCGAGCAGCGGCGTGTGCGTGACGATCGGCGAACCGGCGACGCCGCGCAGTTCGCCGATGAAGACGAGCGCCGAACCCTGACCGCTCGGTAGCGGCACGCACTCGGGCGCGTGATGCTCGAACGCGCGGTCGCCGTCGCGGGTCACGTCGGGTAGTGCCACCCAGAGCTGGACGCCGTGCAGCGTCTCGGTGCCGGGCGTCGAGACCTCGGAGTGGACGATGCCGTGGCCGCTCGTCATGAGGTTGACCTCGCCGGGGCGGACGACGGCGTGCGCGCCACCAGAATCATGGTGTTCGATGGCGCCCTCGAACAACCACGAGACCGTCTGCAGCCCGGTGTGGGGGTGCGGCGGCACGTCCATGCCGACGCCGCGTTCCGGGCCGTAGTGGTCGACGAAGCACCACGCCCCGACGAACGAGCGGTCGCGGTGCGGCAGGGTGCGTCGCACCTCGAGGGCACGCAGCCCGCCGAGCGGAACCTGGCGGGATGAGAGAACCTGAACGACGCCCTCGACGTGGCGTTCTGCGGTGGGCGCCTCGTTCGCCTGGGCGACGATCGCACCTGCAGGGTCGAGTCCACCGGCGGCCCTGACGTCGGCGTCGGCGCCTGACGTGCGGGCACCGGCGTCGCGGGTAGTGGTCCGACGAGCGCCGTCGCGCGGGTATGGCGGGTGGGTGTTGTCGTGAGCACCGTCGCCCTGGATGCCGGACGGGTAGGCGCCGGCGCCGACGTGATGCGTGGTGTTGGTGCGGGCGCCTGTGTCCTGGGTGTCGTCGAGCATTTCAGCGCTCCCTGATGTCGACCGTCAGCCCCGACGAATGGGGCCCTCATGCCACCCAAGCACCCACGGTGTGCAGGAGCAACAGTCGGCCGATCGTTGTGTACGAAAATCGCAGATGTGGACGAAAATCGCAGTTGGGTCGCTCTGGGCCGTTAGGAGGGAGGGCGTGGGAACCGTCGCGCCGCGCAGGCTCGCTACCGCTCACTCGCGCGTCGCTCCTCCCAAATCCCCAACCTGTCATGACGCAGATGAGTAGGACCCCCGCCGGGCGACTTCGTCGCTGATCCGGCGGGGGTCCTACTCATCTGCGGAGGGCGTGGGATTTGAACCCACGGTTGGTTTCCCAACTCCGGTTTTCAAGACCGGTGCACTCGGCCACTATGCGAGCCCTCCTCGTCGCTGCACCAACCGCGAACACCACGGGCACCGACCCGTCGAGCGCATCGTCATCGACGCTCCCAGCAGGGCCGAACCCAGGCGTCGCACGGCAACCGCGCAACGAGAAACCATCGTAAGGCACTGGCGCGCCAACGCAGATTGGGTAGGCTCGACGGCAAGTTGTCCGTTCACATGAAATGGAGCCACACCATGGGCAAGATCTCCTTCCTCGCCGGCGGCGTCGTCGGCTACGTCCTCGGTACGCGCGCTGGGGAGAAGCGCTACGAGCAGATCAAGAAGCAGGCCGACAAGGCCTGGAGCAACCCTGCCGTGCAGGACAAGGTCACCGCCGCGACGGAGACCGTCAAGGCCAAGGCGCCCGTCGTCGCCGCGGCTGTCGGCCAGAAGGCCGCTGACGTCAGCAAGGACGCGGCGCATGGCGTCGCGAGCAAGGCGTCGGACGCCAAGGACGCGACGACCTCCAAGGCCGCCGACGCGAAGGACGCCGTCTCGTCGAAGACGTCCGGCGGCAAGCACGCTGCGAAGGACGACAGCGACCTGCCCGAGACGATCCACCGCGACTCCAAGGGCGACCTTCACGCCGACACGAGCGGCTTCGGCCCCGGCGGCGAGAAGCTCCCCTGACCCCCACCCACTCGATTCGCCCTGACGCTCGAGGCGCACGACGTGCGACGAACCCCGCGTCAGGCGCGACATCTCGCGGAATTTCGCGTAGATTCGCAGACAGCGCGGCCTAACACAGCCCTTCGGGTGGCTGTCTCGGCCACGACCAGTCGGATAGAACAGGATTGATTCATGAACCGCAGTGACCTCGCCAGCACCATCGCCCAGCGCACCGGCGTCAGCGTGAAGGACGCCACCGCCGTCCTCGCCGGCCTCAACGACGTCATCATCGAGGCCGTCGGCCGCGGTGACAAGATCCAGCTCCCCGGCCTGCTCACGATCGAGCGTGTCGAGCGCGCCGCCCGCACGGGCCGCAACCCGCAGACGGGCGCCGAGATCGAGATCCCGGCCGGCTACGCCGCGAAGGTGACGGCCGGTTCCAAGCTCAAGGCCGCCGCCAAGGGCTGAACTGCCTGATCTGACGAAGGGGGCTGTTTCACCACATCGGTGAAGCGGCCCCCTTCGTCATGCCTGGCCGCGCGCCAGTGCCCCGACGATGTTGCCCGGCTTCGGGCGATCGATCCCCAGAAACCCGGGCAACATCGAGGTCAGCGCGGGGGCAGTGCACACGATCAGATGTAGACGGCAGGGTCGCTGAACGGGTCGTGCTCGACGGCGGGCACCCGCACCTTCGCGGGCACACCGACGGCGACGCCCGTCGCGGGCACGTCCTTGACGACGACGGCGTTCGCGCCGACCTGAGCGCCATCGCCCACGACGATCGGGCCGAGGATACGAGCGCCCGCACCCACCGTCACGCCGTCCCCGAGCGTCGGGTGACGCTTGACCTTCGCGAGCGTCCGCCCACCCAGGTTGACGCCGTTGTAGAGCATGCAGTCGTCGCCGATCTCGCTCGTCTCACCGATGACGACGCCCATGCCGTGATCGATGAAGAAGCGCCGACCGATCGTCGCGCCGGGATGGATCTCGACGCCGGTGACGGCCCGCGTCACCTGCGATCCGAGACGCGCCGGCAGCTTCCAGCGGCCGCCGCGCTGCCACATCGCATGCATGACCCGGTGGCTCCACACAGCGTGCAGACCGGGCGAGGCGAGCGCCATCTCCAACCGCGAACCCCCGGCGGGGTCGCGTGCGAGGGCCGCGTCGACATCCTCGTTCATCGTCTCCAGCGCAGCCCTTGCACGCGTCAACGGGTTCTTCGCCACCGTCATCTCCTCGAACTCGACTCTCGCCCAACAGCTCTGCTCATCATCGGCGCACCCGCCCGGGGTGCCCGAACGCCGGGGCGCGCGGTGCAGCACCACGCGCCCGGCCGATGAGACGGATGTCAGTCGACGATGCCCTCGAACAGGATCGTCGACAGGTAGCGCTCACCGAAGCTGGGGATGATGACGACGATCGTCTTGCCCTTGTTCTCGGGGCGCGCTGCCACCTGCGAGGCTGCGGCGAGTGCGGCGCCGGACGACAGGCCGACGAGCAGCCCCTCCTGCGTCGCGGCCTTGCGCGCCCATTCGACGGAGGTCTCGGCGTCGATGTCGATGACCTCGTCGTAGATGTCGGTATTGAGGATGTCGGGCACGAAGTTGGCGCCGATGCCCTGGATCTTGTGCGGCCCGGCCTGACCGCCGTTGAGGATCGGCGACTCAGCGGGCTCGACGGCGATCATCTTCACGTCGGGCTTGCGCTCCTTGAGCACCTCGCCGATGCCGGTGATCGTGCCGCCGGTGCCGATGCCGGCGATGACGATGTCGACGGCGCCGTCGGTGTCGCGCCAGATCTCCTCGGCGGTGGTCTTGCGGTGCACCTCGGGGTTGGCCGTGTTCGCGAACTGGCGGGCGAGGACGGCGCCGTCACGCTCGGCGGCGATCTCCTCGGCCTTCGTCACGGCGCCCTTCATGCCCTCGGCGGCGGGGGTGAGGACGAGTTCGGCGCCGAAGCCCTTGAGCAGCGCGCGACGCTCCTTCGACATCGACTCGGGCATCGTCAGCACGACGTCGTAGCCCTTGGCGGCGCCGACCATGGCGAGCGCGATGCCGGTGTTGCCCGAGGTCGCCTCGACGATCGTCCCGGCCGGCTTCAGCTCGCCGGAGGCCTCCGCGGCCTCGACGATCGCCTTGCCGATGCGGTCCTTGACGGAGGCGGCGGGGTTGCTGAACTCGAGCTTCGCCGCGACGGTGACGTCGGGGGCGTCGATGATGCGGTTGATGCGCACGAGCGGCGTGTTGCCGATGGCCTCAGTGACGTTGGCGAGGATGGGCATGAGGGGGGCCTTTCGACGGTGGCGGCGCGTCCAATCTCGCCCCAAGGAGGCGAGCAGACGCGGTGCGATGACTGCTTATGACTTTACCAACTCTGCGTTATCTACGTTTATGCCCACGGGCCAGGCAATAGCACACGTGCTCGTTGACTAATTCGAAATGGACACGACATCGCCCCGCCCCCGGGTTACCGGCCGGTAGCCCCGTCTAGACTGGGGCCCATGTCAGCCCTCCAGATCGTCGCCGCAGTGATCTGCGTCGTCATCACCGTCATCGGCGTCTCGCTGCTCGTGCGCGCCGTGGCACAGATGGTGGCGCGGTTCAAGGTCGGCGCACCCGAAAAGCGCACGGACAACCCCGGTGCGCGAACCGTCACGTTGCTGCGCGAGTTCCTCGGACACACGCGCATGTCCCGCCTGCCGATCGTCGCCGTCGCGCACTGGTTCACGATGATCAGCTTCGGCATCCTGTTCTTCACCCTGGTCACCGCCTACGGCCAGATCTTCAACCCCGACTTCACGCTGCCGATCATCGGAACGTTCGCTCCCTGGGAGTGGCTGACCGAGTTCATGGCGTGGACGGGCTTCCTCGGCATCTGCTGGCTCATCTGGAACCGCCGCAAGAACCACCCGGGCCGTTCGGCCGGCAAGGACGGCCGCAAGTCGCGCTTCTTCGGTTCGTCGTTCTGGCAGGCCTACTACGTCGAGTTCACGATCTTCGGCGTCGGTCTGTGCATCGTCAGCCTGCGCGCGCTCGAGTACGCGCTGGGCCGCGTCGACGGCAGCCACCACGCGAGCGTCCTGCACTTCCCGATGACGTTCTTCCTCGGCAAGCCGTTCGAGTCGATCGGCAAGGACGGCCTCGAGCAGCTCATCGTCGTCATCGCCGCGATCAAGATCCTCATCTCGATGGCGTGGATGATCACGATCTCGCTCAACACGACGATGGGTGTCGCCTGGCACCGCTTCCTCGCGTTCCCGAACATCTGGTTCAAGCGCAACGCGGACGGCCGCACGGCCCTCGGCGCCGCGAAGCCCATGATGGTCGACGGCGAGCCGCTCAAGGACGTCGAGGAGCTCGAGCTCGACGAGGACACCGTCCTGGGTGTCGGCAAGGTCGAGGACTTCACGTGGAAGGGCCTGCTCGACTTCTCCACCTGCACCGAGTGCGGTCGTTGCCAGAGCCAATGCCCCGCGTGGAACACCGAGAAGCCGCTGTCGCCCAAGCTGCTCATGATGACGCTGCGCGACCACTCCGCCGCGAAGGCGCCGTTCCTGCAGGCCGCTGCGGCCGCGTCCGGGCCCGTCGACGAGAAGGGCCTGCCGACGGTCGCCGACCACTCCGGCGTCGACCTGCTGCGCACGCCGCTCATCGGCTCGACCGGCTACGACATCGCGAACCCGCTGACGGCGTACAACCCGGCCGGCACCACCGCGAACGGTGACGCGGCCGGTGCCATCATCGACGAGGACGTCCTGTGGTCGTGCACGACGTGTGGCGCCTGTGTCGAGCAGTGCCCCGTCGACATCGAGCACGTCGACCACATCGTCGACATGCGTCGCTACCAGACGCTCATCGAGTCCGCGTTCCCGACCGAACTCGCGGGCCTGTTCAAGAACCTCGAGAACAAGTCGAACCCGTGGGGCATGTCGGCGCGGGCTCGCCTCGAGTGGGCCAAGGGCCTGCCGTTCGACGTCAAGGTCATCGGCTCCGACGTCGAATCCGCCGACGAGGTCGAGTGGCTGTTCTGGGTCGGCTGCGCCGGCGCCTACGAGGACCGTGCGAAGAAGACGACGCGCGCCGTCGCCGAGCTGCTGCACACAGCGGGCGTCGACTTCGCCGTCCTCGGTGACGGCGAGAGCTGCACCGGCGACCCGGCACGCCGCGCCGGAAACGAGATCCTCTTCCAGATGCTCGCCGGCCAGAACGTCGCGACGCTCAACGAGGCGAAGGCGAAGAAGATCGTCGTCACGTGTGCGCACTGCTTCAACACGATCAAGAACGAGTACCCGCAGATCGGGGGCGAGTACGAGGTCGTCCACCACACGCAGCTGCTCAACCGTCTCGTGCGCGAGAAGAAGCTGACGCCCGTCGCGGCGCCGGAGGAGTTCGCGCAGCAGCCGAAGGACAAGTCGGGCGCTGCGTCGACGGGCAAGTCGGTCACGTACCACGACCCGTGCTATCTCGGCCGTCACAACCAGGTCTACGCGCCGCCGCGCGAACTCATCGCGTCGCTGCCCGGCGTCGAGTACAAGGAGATGGAACGCTCCGGCGAGAAGTCCTTCTGCTGCGGCGCCGGCGGCGCCCGCATGTGGATGGAGGAGAAGCTCGGTGAGCGCATCAACCTCAACCGTACGAAGGAGGCCGTCGCCACCGGCGCCGACCGCATCGCCATCGGCTGCCCGTTCTGCCGCGTCATGATGACGGACGGCCTCACGGCCGAGCAGAGCGACGGCAACGCGCGCGAAGAGGTCGAGGTCGTCGACGTCGCCAACATGCTGCTCGCCGCGGTGCGTCGCGGTGAGGACACGAAGGCCGTCGACGAGGGCGCGACGCAGACCGTCTGAGCCGCCGCACCCGCCCGTCACGGGCACGAGGGTTGACACCCGGGGCGCTTCGTTCCGCTGAGAGATCAGCGGGACGGGCGCCCCGTTCGTCGTTTCATGGGGCGCCTCGGGCGGGGTTTGTTGAGCGAGGTTCGTTGAGCGGGGTTCGTCCATCCCAGTTCGCCTGCCAGGGTTCCGCTACTCACGCCCCCGCCTCGTGCGTCCAGATGCACCCGGGTGCATCTGGACGACGAGGCGGACCGGCGGCGCGGCCTCGTCATCCACAGGCAGTGACGGCCACGGGCCGTTTCGACGCTCTCGGGAGGGCTGATCCACAGGGTCGCGGCGCCCGGGCTGCGCGGGGGCGACGCAGGGACCTAGCGTCGCCGTCATGAGCACTCTCGGAGACGACATCCGGGCGCAGCAGCGGCGAGCCGACCTGCTCTCGAGCGACCTCGCACAGTCCGCCACGGATCTGCGCACGACCATCACGACGACGCAGTGGACGTCCGGTGCGGCCGACCATTGCCGCAGCGTCCTCACCTCGTTCGCCCGCGACCTCGACGCCTGCGGTGACGACGCGGCGTCGTTCGCGACCGACATCGGCCGGCACGCCGCATCGGTCGAATCGCATCAGACCAGCGTGACCAACGTCGTCATGGCGCCGATCGATCTCGCGCGCGATGGCCTGTCGAAGGTGGGCAAGGCCCTGCACCGCGACGAGAGCGAGGGTCCGTACGACTACTCCCACTACGGCGACTGGCGGGGATGACGATGACGCAGCCGTTCCTGCTCGTGCGAGCCCGTGCCGGGCAACACACGTCGTTGCTCGAGGTCACCTTCGCTGACGGGTTGTTCCGCCTCGCGAGCACCCGGGGCGCGAGCGTCCACGCCGCCGAGGACGTCGTCAGCGCCGTGCTACAGCTCGTCGTCGACGCCCCGCCCGACGCCGACGCCGACCTCGTCGTCATCGGCTGTCTGGACGAGGTCGCGACACCTTGCCTCATCGCAGCGCGCCGAGGCGGCGAGTGGTGCGACGTCGGGTTCGACGACGCAACACGCGACTGGTTCGACGTTCGCGCCGAGGTCGTGGCGGCACTCGTCGGCCTCCATGCGCAATCGGGCGCGCCGAGCGGCTGCCTCGCGGCTGGCGACGCCCAGGATGAGATGCGTCCCGACGCCGGATGGGAGCACGCCGCATGAGAGTCGACCCGCCCAGCTCGTCGGTGACAGGCACCGTCATCGCTAAGAAGAGCGCCGGCCCGAGCGCCGTCGACGCCAACCTCGCTGATCTGCGCACCCTCGCCGCCGCGCTGACGACGGCGCACGGTGACGCGAGCAGCGCTTCCACCACGAGCCTGTCGATCGGCTGGGGCCTGCCGTTCACCGGGGATGCCCTCTCCCCTGGCACGGCCACGACATGCGCCACGGCGTCACTCGATCTGGCGGCCACCCTGACGGCCACGGCGCTGCGCGCGCAGTTGCTCAGCACTCTCGTGAGCGCCTCGCTCGACGCCTACGAGCTCGCCGAAGCCTGCGCCGTCGCCCACATGAAAACAGCCATCGCGACGTACTCGCTGACGGTGACTCTGGCGAAGATCTCGATGCGCCAATGGACCGGCAACGCGCCCTCGCCCGATACGACCGCGATGATCGTCGGTGACGTCGTCGCCATCATCGACGCGAGACTGCCGGGTTCGTACGAGGAGAATGTCGCCGGCATCAACATCGGCCTCGTGCGTGCGCTGGGCACTCCGAACCCCGTCACCACCTCGATCGTCAGCGGGCCCGATGCGCCCCGGCCCGCACCCGCAGTGCGCAGCGTCGGCCAGAGCATGGGACGCATCGACGATCTGTACGAGAACGGCAACGACTCCGCCCACATCCAGGTGCAGCGCGTCGTCGACCCGGCCACTGGCCAGGGCCGCTGGATCGCGATGATCCCCGGCACCGCGACGTTCTCCTGGAACGCCCGCACGCCACTCGACGGCTCCGGCAACGTTGCCGCCGCGGCGGGTCTCGTCAGCGGTGGCGAAGTCGCCGTCCGGGATGCCTTGCGCGATGCGATGCAGCGTGAGGGCGTGCTCGGCAAGGGCGAGCCGGTCATGCTCGTGGGTCACTCGCAGGGCGGCATGGTGATGACGAACCTCGCGCGCCGTCGCTCCGACGGTCTCAACGTCACCCACGTCACGACGTACGGTTCGCCGGTCGGGGCCGCCAAGCTCCCCGCGGGGGTGCGTACGCTCAACATCGAGAACTCGGCTGATTTCATCCATCGCATCGACGGGCGGGCCACCGGTGACGGCGACCCTGGACGCGTCCGACTCGTCATCGACGACCCGACGTCGGCGGTGACCGCGAAGGGTTCGACGAGCATCATCGAGCCGCACTCGCACGAGAAGTATCGGTGGAACTACGAGGCCGTCATGGGTCAGGAACGCGGACGCCCCGGCCCGCCGAGCGCCGCCGTCGACTTCGAGACCAGCGCGGCGCCGTTCTTCGAGGGCGAGGCTCGCACCTACCGGTACGACGCCTCGCGCGAGCCCGGCGTCGAAGCAACGCAGAACGCCGTCACGCCGACGCTGACGTGCACGTCGGAGACGACGCACAAGCCGTCACCGACGCCGAACTTCGGCGTCGGCCCCGCCGGGCAGTACCGGGTGACCTCGCCATGACCGCGCCCCTCCGCGATTACTGTCCCCACCGGCGATTTTCGTCTGCAGTCGCGGGGCCGCTGCCGGTGCGCCGTCAGGGCCTGGAGGCCGGGCTGACGGTTTCGTCCCCGGCGCTCTACGTCTCGACGTTCTCCACACCGGTTGCGGGGATGGCGCGGTCGCCGTCACCCGGGGCGGCACCGTCGAGCAAGTGGTCGATGAGGAACCGCGACGTCTCACGGTGCCAGCGCGGCGCGCCCCACAGCATCGCGTGCCAGCCCGGCATCGAGACGAAGCGGGCGTCGCCCCCGAGGGCCGCGACGTCGTCGATGAGCTTCTTCGTCGCGACGGGGTTGGTCACGGTGTCGCGTCGGCCGTGGATGCCGAGCAGCGGGATGGTGCGGAACGTCGCGGGCTCGGACGCTTCTGCCGCCCACGGCGCGAGCGCCACGACGGCGGCGACGTCCTCGCTGCTCGCGATGTCGAGCGCGACCCGCCCACCCATCGAGTGGCCGGCGATGGCGATCGGCACGCCCGGGTAGCGATCGCGCAGCTCGCCGAGAGCCCAGCGTGTGTCCTCGACGGCCGGCTTCTCCGGCTCGTTCCACCCACGGACGGCGAGGCGCAGCGTCGCACCCCCGATTCGGCCGTGGCTACGACGCTCGACGTCGCGCGCGAACGGCACGATGCGCAGGTAGGCGGGGTCACCGCGACGCATCCGCAGGTGACCTTCGACGTCGCCTCCGTGGACGAACAGCACGATCGCCTCGGGGTGACGCACGCGCGGCATCGTCAGCAACGGACTCGCGACGACGGCCGCACCACCGCGCTTCGTCGTCGCCGGACGCTGTGGCGCCTCCACGCTCAGGGGGGCGTCGACGGCAGCCGAACCGTCTTGCGCGGGAGCGTCAGGAGCGGCGGCACCCCCGGCGCCGGCCCGCCCGCCGTCGCGGTCCGCCCTGCCGTCATCCTGCTCGTCCCCGTCGTCCTCACCCTCAGGACGATGCACGTGCGGCATGGGCGTCGGCGGGTTGGTGGACGCCAGCACGTCGGACTCGCGACGCGTCGTTGCGGCACGCTGCGGTGCCCTCACGGCGTCGGCGTCGTCATCGACGGTGACACCGTCGAGCGCCTCGTCGCCGAGTTCGTCGTCGCGCAGCAGCGCATCGGCGGCGTCGGCGGCGAGGCCGACCACTTTGTCGCCGAGGGAGGTCTCGTCGACGGGGGTGGCTTCACCGTCCGGTACGCGCGGAGAATCTGCTTGCCCCGGGGCGACCTCGAGCTCGGAGCCGAGACGACGGCTGAGCTCGACGGCCGCGCGCGCCGGCAGCGACGTGACGTCGTCGTCGCTCTCGTCGGCCATCGTCAGACGTCGGTGCGGTGGAAGGAGGAGAAACTGCGGCTCGCGGTGGGGCCGCGCTGGCCCTGGTAGTGCGAGCCGTATTCGGAGCTGCCGTAAGGGTGTTCGGCGGGGGACGTCAGCTGGAAGAAGCACAGCTGGCCGATCTTCATGCCCGGCCACAGCTTGATGGGCAGCGTCGCGACGTTGCTCAACTCGAGCGTCACGTGGCCGGAGAAACCGGGGTCGACGAAGCCCGCCGTCGCGTGCGTCAGCAATCCGAGGCGACCAAGCGACGACTTGCCCTCGACACGAGCGGCGACGTCATCGGGCAGCGTGATCTGCTCGTAGGTCGAGCCGAGGACGAACTCGCCGGGGTGCAGGATGAACGGCTCGGACGCGTCGACCTCGACGAGGCGCGTCAGTTCCGGCTGCTCGGCGGCGGGGTCGATGAAGGGGTACTTGTGGTTGTCGAACAACCGGAAGAACTTGTCGAGGCGCACGTCGATGCTCGACGGCTGGATCATCGACGGTTCGTACGGGTCGAGCACGACCCGGCCGGAATCGATCTGGCTCTTGATGTCACGGTCCGAAAGCAGCACACGGCTACGGTAATCGACGCGCGTCTGCCGCGGCCCCGCTCTCACTCATCGGCGCCGTCGGTGGCGAGAGACCGACACACCGTCCGTCATGACATGCACGTACGGCGCGGACGCGCTAGAGTACGAGGCGCTTGATCGACGCGCCGGACGTTCACCAGGACGGGCGCCGGACAGGCAAGAACCCCGCCGTGGCGGGGCTCGCGAGTGTAGTTCAATGGTAGAACATCAGCTTCCCAAGCTGAATACGCGAGTTCGATTCTCGTCACTCGCTCCAAGCATGTGAAAGGGGCCGGATCCGATGGGATCCGGCCCCTTTCGTCATTCTTGCTCGGCCTCGCCGGGACGCGAGGTCGGCTGTGGCTCCTTCGAGCACTGCGCACACCGCCCCAGCAGCGCCCCGTGCTCGGCGTCGAGCGTGAACCCCGTCAGCTCCTTGATTCTTGCGGCGAGTGGCGCGAACTCGGCCACGTCGACGTCGACGAAGCGCCCGCACGTGTCGCACTGCAGGTGCGCGTGGGCGTGAGGCTCGGCCACGTGCCCGGTGACCTCGTGCCCGGCGGCATCGCCCTCCCCCGAGTCCCCATCCGATGCACCAACATCGGCCTTCGCCCCCTCACGCGCCACGTCGGCCGCCAGGTGGTAGATCGTCGCGCCGCCCGGAACGTGGGTGTGCGTGACGATGTCAGCGTCGACGAGAGCCTGCAGCGAGCGGTAGATCGTCGCGCGGTGGATACCCGGTTCGACCTCGTCGACGAGCGCCGCGACGGCGTCGGCGTCGATGTGACCCGGTTCGCGGCTCAACACGTCGAGGACGGCTCGTCGTCCAGGCGTCACGCGTTCTCCGCGCGCCCGCAGTCGCGCTAGCGCTGCGTCGCGGCGTGTTTCGCTCGGGATCGCGCCCGCGGGCACGTCAGCGTTCGCTGCAGCACCACGTGCGTCAGGGCTTCGAGGGGTCATGCCTCCATCGTCCGGGCTCCCCACCGGCGAGGCAAACCGAGCACTCAGCACAACCTCACGTACTCATGAGTAGACTTACCGGCGAGTAGCGCCTGGACCATCGCGCTGCACCCCTACCGATCTCGGAGGACATCTTGTCTCACTACAAGAGCAACGTTCGCGACCTTGAGTTCAACCTCTTCGAGGTCTTCAACCGTCAGGACGTGCTGGGCACCGGCATCTACGAGGACGTCGACGTCGACGTCGCGAAGGACATCATCGGCCAGGTCGCGAAGCTCGCCGAGGGTGACCTCGCGGCGAGCCTCATCGACTCCGACCGCAACCCCCCGGTCTACGACCCGGAGACCAAGTCGGTCACGATGCCGGAGTCGTTCAAGAAGTCGTACAAGTCGTACATCGACGCCGGCTGGGGCATGCTCGACGCCCCCGTCGAGCTCGACGGCATGAAGGTGCCGCCGTCCGTGCGCTGGTCGCTCGCCGAACTCGTCTGCGGCGCCAACCCGGCCGTCCACATGTTCTCCGCGAGCTACGCGTTCGCGTCGCTGCTGTACTTCATGGGCAACGACGAGCAGAAGAAGCTCGCCAAGCACATCGTCGACGGTGGCTGGCACTGCACGATGGTGCTGACCGAGCCCGACGCCGGTTCTGACGTCGGCGCCGGCCGCACGAAGGCCACGCAGAACGACGACGGCACGTGGAACATCACGGGCGTCAAGCGCTTCATCACCTCGGCCGAGTCGGACATGGTCGACAACGTCGTCCACTTCGTCCTCGCCCGCCCCGAGGGTGCCGGCCCCGGCACGAAGGGCCTGTCGCTGTTCATCGTCCCGAAGTTCCACGTCGACCTCGAGACGGGTGAGCTCGGCGAGCGCAACGGCGCATACGTGACGAACGTCGAGGACAAGATGGGCCTCAAGGTCTCCACGACGTGCGAGGTGACGTTCGGTGACGGTGCCCCCGCCGTCGGCACGCTGCTCGGCGACGTCCACGACGGCATCGCGCAGATGTTCAAGGTCATCGAGAACGCCCGCATGTTCGTCGGCACGAAGGCGATCGCGACGCTGTCGACCGGCTACCTCAACGCGCTCGAGTACGCCAAGGAGCGCGTCCAGGGTGCCGACATGACGACGCCGCAGAAGGACGCGCCGCGCGTCACGATCACGCACCACCCGGACGTGCGCCGCAGCCTCATGCTGCAGAAGGCCTACGCCGAGGGTCTGCGTTCGCTCGTCATGTACACCGCGTGCCAGCAGGACGTCGTCGACCAGGCGACGAAGGGCAACCCGGCCGCCGAGCTGGAGGAGGGCAGCCCCGCCGAGATGGCGGCGCGCCTCAACGACCTGCTGCTGCCCATCGTCAAGGGCGTCGGTTCGGAGCGCGCGTGGGTGCTGCTCGGCACCGAGTCGCTGCAGACGTACGGCGGGTCGGGCTTCCTCAAGGAGTACCCGCTCGAGCAGTACGTGCGTGACGCAAAGATCGACACGCTCTACGAAGGCACGACGGCCATCCAGGGCCTCGACTTCTTCTTCCGCAAGATCGTCAAGGATCAGGGTGTCGCCCTCGGCATGCTGCAGAAGGAGATCGAGACGACGATCGGCCAGGCTCCCGAGGCCCTCAAGCGTGAGGCGGGTCTGCTCGCGCAGGCCGCGACGGACCTCAAGGACATGGGTGAGTTCATGTTCGGCGCCGCGATGGGTTCGCTCGAGAAGCCGGCCGAGGCGTACAAGATCGGCCTGACGTCGACGCGTCTGCTGCTCGCTGCGGGCGACGTCGTCATCGGCTGGCTGCTGCTGCGGGCCGCCATCGTCGCGCAGGCCCGCCTCGAGGCGGGCGACGCCGGCAAGGACACCGACTTCTACACCGGCAAGGTTGCCGCGGCGCAGTTCTTCGCGCGCACCGTGCTGCCGCGCATGGCGTCGGAGAAGGCCATCACCATCGCCGAGGACGGCTCGCTCATGGACGTCCCGGAGAGCGCTTTCTGATCTGACCTCACCGGTCTCGACCAGAACCGCTGCGGCCCGGCTCCCTCACGAAGGGAGCCGGGCCGCAGCGATTCCGCGACGCCCCACATGACGCGTAGACGCACGATGTGGGGAGGCGCACCGCGACCCACTCGGTGCGCAACTGCAGCGAATGGGGGCGCGCGTCAGGCGTCGATCGCCGCCACCGCGTGACGCGCGATGGCAAGCTCTTCGTTCGTCGGGACGACGCACACGGTCACAGGCGATCCTGCCGCGGAGATGATGCGCGCGTCATGATCGTCGGCGCTGTTGGCGACTGCGTCGAACGTCACGCCGAGCCACCCGAGACGGCGACACACGGCCTCGCGGATGGCGGCGTTGTTCTCGCCGACGCCGGCGGTGAACGTGATGACGTCGACGCCCTCGAGCGCCGCCGCGTACGCGCCGATGTACTTGACGAGCCGGTGCACGTAGACGTCGAATGCGAGCTGCGCCGTCTCGTCACCGTCGTCGACGCGCCGCATGAGGTCGCGGAAGTCGCCTGACCCCGTCAGCCCGAGGATGCCCGACTTCTTGTTGAGCAGCGTGTCGATCTCGTCGACGCCGAGCCCCGCGACACGGTTGAGGTGCAGGACGACGGCCGGGTCCATGTCGCCACCACGCGTGCCCATGACGAGGCCCTCGAGCGGCGTCATGCCCATCGACGTGTCGACGGCGCGGCCCCCGTCGATCGCCGAGATCGACGCGCCGTTGCCGAGATGGCAGATGATCTGCTTGAACCCCTCGACGGGACGTTCGAGAAACTGTGCGACCCGCGCCGAGACGTACTCGTGCGACGTGCCGTGGAAGCCGTAGCGACGGATGGCGTGCTCCTTCGCGAGCTTCGCGTCGATCGCGTAGGTGTACGCGGAGGCGGGCAACGTCGAGAAGAACCCGGTGTCGAACACGGCGACCTGCGGCAGGTCGGGAAAGATGCGCCGAGCCGCCTCGATGCCGAGCGCGTGCGCCGGATTGTGCAGCGGCGCAAGGGTTCCGAGGCGTTTGATCTCGTCGAGCACGTAGTCGGTGATCATCTCGGGGCCCGTGAAGTTGCGCCCGCCGTGCACGACGCGGTGACCCACGACGACGACGTCCGCGTCCTCGATCGGCAACCCCGTCTCGGCCATGACCTTCGTCATCTCCTCGAGGGCGACGCCGTGGTCGGCCATGTCGACGTCGTGCGTCGTCTTCTCGCTGCGGTACTCGTGCGTGATCGTGCCGCCCGAGTCGCCGACGCGCTCGGCGAGGCCCTTGACGACGAACTCCCCCGTCACCGGGTCGACGATCTGGTACTTGAGCGAACTCGACCCCGCGTTGATGACGAGGACGTTGCCGGCCCCGCCGTCCCGCTCGCTGCTCGGCGCCTGCGCCACGTCGTTCATGCCTTCTCCTCCTGCGCCTGCACGGCCGTGATGGCGATGGTGTTGACGATGTCCTCGACGAGCGCGCCGCGCGACAGGTCGTTGACGGGCTTGTTGAGCCCCTGCAGCACCGGGCCCATGGCGACGGCACCCGCCGAGCGCTGCACGGCCTTGTACGTGTTGTTGCCGGTGTTGAGGTCGGGGAAGATCAACACCGTCGCGCGCCCTGCGACGGGCGAGTCGGGCATCTTCGACTTCGCGACGCTCGGTTCGACGGCCGCGTCGTACTGGATCGGCCCGTCGACGGCGACTTCCGGCGCGCGCTCGCGCACGAGTTCGGTTGCAGCGCGGACCTTCTCGACGTCGGCGCCGCTGCCCGAGGTGCCCGTCGAGTACGACAGCATCGCGACACGCGGCTCGATGCCGAACGCCGACGCCGTCTTCGCCGAACTGATCGCGATGTCGGCGAGTTGCTCGGCGTTCGGGTCGGGGTTGACGGCGCAGTCACCGTAGACGAGCACCTGATCGGCGAGCGCCATGAGGAACACGGAGCTGACGATGTCCGCGTCGGGGGCTGTCTTGATGATCTCGAAGCTCGGCTTGATCGTGTGGGCCGTCGTGTGCGCGGCGCCGCTCACCATGCCGTCGGCGAGCCCGAGGTGCACCATCATCGTGCCGAAGTACGACACATCCTGCACCGTCTCGCGGGCCAGCTCGATCGTCACGCCCTTCTTCTTGCGGATCTCGGCGTACTCGGCGGCGAACTTCTCGACGAGCTCCTCGTCGTGCGGGGAGACGATCGAGGCGGACGAGATGTCGAGGCCGTTGCTGCTCGCGAGCGCCTTGATCTGCGTCTCGTCACCGAGGATCGTCAGTTGCGCGATGCCGCCGCGCAGCACCTCGTCGGCAGCCTTGAGGATGCGCAGATCGTCACCCTCGGGCAGGACGATGTGCTTGCGGGCGCTGCGCGCGCGATCGAGCAGACGGTGGCCGAACATCAGTGGCGTGACGGCGGCCGCCTCGTCGATGTCCATGGCGGCGAGGAGGCCGTCGGCGTCGATGGCTTCGCCGAACGCACGCAGCGCCGTCTGCTTCTTCACGACACTGCCGGAGCTGAGGGCGCTGCGCGTGCGCGCCAGGGCTGCCGTCGTCTCGAAGGTGCCCGAATCTGTCACGAGGATCGGCACGTCGAGCTTCGTGCCGTCGAGCAGCTGCTGCACGCTCTCCGGCGGGCGATAACCGCCCGTCAGGACAATGGCGGCGAGCCCGGGGAACGTGCCGGACTGATGCGCGAGGACGAGCCCGGGCAGGATGTCGTAGCGGTCGCCGGGGGCGATGACGGTGACGTCCTCGACGAGGCGCGTCAGCACGTTCGGCAGTGACATCGCAGCGACGACGAACCCGCGCGACTCGCGCTGCAGCCACTCAGGATTGCCGCGCCACAGCTCGGCGCCGGCGGCTTCTGCGAGCGCCGCGACGGTGGGTGCGACGAGCAACGGAACCTCGGGAATGACGCCGGCGACGGGCACGGACGCCGTCTCGGCGTCCTTCGTCAGTGCGAGGCGGATGCCGGTGACGTCACCGCTCGTGGCGCGGTTGACGACGATCGCGACGGGCGTTGCGTGCCTCGCGCGCAACTGCTCGCAACCCATGACGGCGACCTGCGCGATCTGCTCGGGTGTGCGCTCGCGCCCATGGACGACGAGGACGACGGGCGCGCCGAGGTTCGCGGCGACCATGGCATTGATCTCGGCTTCGCGGCCGGTCGAGACGTCCGCGAAGTCGCTGCCGAGCACCATGACGAGATCGGCGTCGGCGGACACCTCGTCAAAACGGGCCAGGATCGTTGCGAGCGAGCCCGACTCGTCATCGTGCATCTGGTCGTAGGTGACGCCGAGCGCGTCGTCGTAGGCCTGGTCGACGGCCGGGTGCGACAGCAGCAGGTCGACGACCTTGTCGCGGGAGCTGGTGGCGACGGGCCGGAAGATCGCGATGCGCCCGGCCTGGCGCGAGAGGAGGTCGAGCAGCCCGTAGGCCACGGTGGACTTGCCGGTTTCACCTTCGGCTGAGGTGACGAAGACACTGCGCGTCATGGTTTCCACCCTAGGCGAGAGCGGTGACAACCCGTCCGCGACCTTGGTCCTGTGCGTCGGGCGACGCGTCCGCCCGAGTCAGCCGTGCGTCGGTACCGAACACCACGTCCGACGAATGTGGAGAAAATCGCAGATGTGGACAGGAATCGCAGTTGGGTCAGGGGGTCGCGGCGAGCGCAGCCAGGCGACGCAGCGCGAATTCGTAGCCCTGGACACCACACCCGACGATGACGGCCACCGCCTTGTCGCTCAAGTACGAGTGGTGCCGAAACGCCTCGCGCGCATGGACGTTCGAGATGTGCACCTCGACGAACGGCGCCTCGACACTCGCGAGAGCATCCCGGATGGCGACACTCGTGTGCGTGTACGCCCCCGCGTTGATGACGATGCCCGCGCTGTCGTGACGGATGCGCTGGATCTCGTCGACGAGCGCCCCCTCGTGGTTGCTCTGGAAGCACTCGACGCCGAACCCCAGCTCGTCACCGACCCGCGCGGCGAGCGTCTCGACGTCAGCGAGGGTGTCGGCGCCGTAGATCGACGGTTCGCGCTCACCGAGCAGGTTGAGGTTTGGGCCGTTGAGGACGTGCAGCGTGCGAGTCATGGGCCCATTGTCGTCGGGTTCGGGCGACGGATCCAGGTGGTGCCTCGGTGGTGGTTCCGCGGCGCCTCGGGCATCCGTCACACCGCGTCCGCGCTACGCCCCGTGCTGCGGTGACCGAGCGCCCCCACCGTCACGACGAGCAAGCCCATCGCGACGGCAACGATGACGAACACCGGTGTACTGCCGTGGTCTTCGAGCACCGGCAGCAGGATGAACGGCAGGAACGCCGTGACGAGCTTGCTCAACGAGTACGCCGCGCCGGCAGCCGTGCCACGGATCGCCGTCGGGTACGAATCGGCGAGATACACGTGGTACGCGTTCGAGAACAGGTTCGACGCGCACGAGTACAGGAAGCCGGCGGCGATGATCTGAGCCGTCGACGACGCGAATCCGAACCACATGCCGAAGATCGCCATGAGCGTCGCCGTCGCCATGACGAGGTACTTGCGCTCGATGCGCTCGACGATCGGTACGGCCAGCAGCGACCCGAGCGGGTAGCCGAGGTAGCTGAGCGCGACGAACAGCAGCGAGCTCGTGACGCTGTAGCCCTTCGCGACGAGGACGAGCGGCGCCACTGTCCCGAAGCCGTAGTAGCCGAACACCTCGAGGGCCGACAGCAGCCACAACATGATCGTGCGCTTCGTGTACGGCGCCTTGAACAGCGACGCCATCGAGACCTGACGGGACGCGACGGGCGTGAGCGACGCGTCCGGCTCGGCGAGGGTGTGGCCCTCGGCGCGCGCGGCGTCCTCGAACTCGCGGGTGATCGCGTCGGCCTCGTCGTGACGGCCCTGCGCCTCGAGCCAGCGTGGCGACTCGGGCAACCCGGTACGCACGGCCCACACGACGATCGAGCCGATCGCGCCGAAGACGAACAGCCAGCGCCACCCGTCGACGCCGAACGGCGTCATCGGCACGAGCCAGCGCGCGAGGAAGCCGACCGTCGGCACCCCGAGGAAGCTGATCGTGTACGCCCACGAGATGAACTGCCCGCGCTTGTTCTTCGGCAGGATGTCGGACAGGTAGGAGTCGCCGAGCGCGTACTCGCCGCCGATGCCGATGCCCGCGAAGAACCGCGTGATGACGAGCCACGCCGCGTTCGGGCTGAACGCGCCCGCGAGCGAGAACGCCGAGTAGAGCGCGAGGTTGACCATGAACGCCTTGCGCCGCCCGATGCGGTCGGCGAGGCGCCCCATGAACAGCGCCCCAATGAACTGCCCGATGAACGCCGACGCGAGCACCCACTTGAGCACGTCGCCCTTCAGCGCGAAGTCTTCCTTCAGCACCGCGGCGATCGTCGAGGCGAGAAAATTCTCGTACGCGTCGAAGAACAACCCGAGGCCGATGACGCCCGTGGCGAGCAGATGCTTGCGTGTGATCGGGAGCCGGTCGAGGCGTGCGGCGACCGACGTCCCCGTCGCGGGTGCCACCGACGCATTGGGCAGCGATGCTTCTGTCATCGCGGCAGCCTAGCCGCGGTGAGACTCGCGCACTAGGTTGAGGTCGGACAGCGATACACGGCATGCGGTCGGCTCGGGCCGACCGCATGGCGGTGGCGACGGACGGACGATGCTCGGCCGCCACACCCACGTGACGAGAGGACACCCGAATGCAGCGCGAATCCCGCGACGCTCACATCCGCCGCTACTACGAGGTCGTCGACGCCGGCGACGTCGAGGGCGTGCTCGACATCTTCACCGACGACGCCACCTACTGCCGCCCCGGATACGAACCCATGGCCGGCCGCGAGGCGCTGCGGGCGTTCTACTCGGGCGATCGCGTCATCGAATCGGGGCGCCACAGCGTCACGTCACTGCTCATCGACGGCGACGAGGCGTTCGTGCGCGGCGCGTTCAACGGGGTGCTCAAGGACGGCAGCGACGCGCACCTCGAGTTCGCCGACTTCTTCCGCTTCGGCGCCGGCGATCACATCGCCTACCGCCAGACGTACTTCTACGCTCCGCTGGTCTGACGCCCGGGGGGGGC
Source organism: Dermacoccus sp. NHGro5 (assembly GCF_017565385.1). Taxonomy (NCBI): domain Bacteria; kingdom Bacillati; phylum Actinomycetota; class Actinomycetes; order Micrococcales; family Dermacoccaceae; genus Dermacoccus; species Dermacoccus sp. NHGro5. Next base: position 72,097 of record NZ_JAGEKQ010000008.1, read on the forward strand.
ACGCTTCGAAGGGGTGCTGACGTCACGTCGGCGGAGCATCGATTACTCGACGTGCTGAACACCGCCCATGCGGGCGCACTGCCTGAGAGCGGCGACCCCGCATCGCCGAGTTGCAGCTCCCGGGGCCGGCAAGAGCCGACGTGAGCGTCAGACGCCGCGCAGGTCGAGCGTCAGCGTGCGGGGGCCGTCGCCGGTGATGACGAGGGGGATGCCCCAATCCTGTTGGTAAAGATGGCAGGCGGCGTGCTCGGGCACCTCGCCGGTGTCGGGGTCGCCGTCGCAGGCGGCTGCGCGGACGCTGACGTGCAGGATGGCCGAGCCGACGCTCTCGTCGATCGTCAGCGTGCGCGTGAGCCCCTGCTGCTTGCCCGCTCCGTCGCGTAGGAACGCCTCGGGAGAGCTGCTCACCTGCAGCATCGTCGGGTCGCCGTAACGGTGGTCGAGTTTCTGCCCCGCCGGCGGCGTGAACGTGACGACGAGTTCCACTGCGCCCGAGGCGATCTCGCTCGGCGGGCGCTGCGTCTGCTGCGCATCGCCCTCGATGCGTTGCGCTTCGGCGGTCAGCGCCACCGGCGTCAGACGATGGGCGTTCGACTCGACGACGAGCAGGTGCGCATCCGCGCCCACCTCCCCCGGGACGACGATGACGTCGCTCGGTTCGGCCAGGCCCGTGGCGAGCGTCGTCACCTCGCCGCTCGACGGGTCGAAGCGCCGAATCGCGCCGTTGTACGTGTCGGCGACGGCGACGGATCCGTCGGGTAGTTCCGTGACACCGAGGGGATGCTGCAGCAGCGCCGCGTCAGCCGCGCCGTCGACGTGGCCGAAGTCGAACAACCCTTGCCCGACGTGGGTCGTCACCTCGAAACCCTCGTCGCTCACGCTGAGGCTGCGCAAGGCACTCGTCTCGGAGTCGGCGACCCAGACGTGTGAGCCGTCCGCGCTCGTCGCGAGACCGCTGGGCTGCGCGAACCAGGCGTCGTGAGCGGCGCCGTCGCGGATGCCCTCGTTGCTCGTGCCGGCGAGCACGGCGACGGTGTTGAGCTCGGGGCTCTCGCCCAGATGCAGCGCCCACAGCTGGTGCGTGCCCGCCATCGCGATGATGACGCGGTCGTGCCACCACGCGAGATCCCACGGCGTCGACAGCGCCTGACGCAGCGCCGGGCCGCCGCCGTCACGTTCGCGCAGCTGCTCGCCTGTGCCCGCGACGGCGCGAATCCGCCCGTCACTCAACCGAATCGCCTTGATCTCGTGGTTGACGCTGTCCGCGACGAGCAGGTCGTCGCCGGTGCGTGCGCGAGCCTCTTCGGGAAGGAGCAACAGCCCCTGTGGTTCGTTGAACACCCCCGGGCCGCCGTAGCGCGCGAGCTCCGTCTGGCCGTCCTCGGCGAGGTGCACGACCTGGTGGTGCGCGGTGTCGCTGACGAAGAAACCCCCGCTCGTCAGGTGCTCCCCGGCACCCGCGGAAGCGGCGGCGTCGTCCGCGCTCTGGCGGACCGTGGGCTGCGCCTGCACCGGGCGAGCTGGCGCGGTGATGACCTTTCCCGGGAAACGCAGCAACGTCTCGGGGGCAGGCGGCGCGACGTACGGACCGTCACCGCGACGCAGCGTCCCCTTGGTCGTGTGCTCGGCGATGAGGTCGTCGATGAGCACGCTCAATCCGTGCGCGTGTCCTTCACCGGACATCGACGCGACGATGTAGCCCTCCGGGTCGAGGACGACGAGCGTCGGCCACGCGCGCGCCGCGTACGCCTGCCACGTCGTGAGGTCGGGGTCGTCGAGGACGGGGTGGTGCACCGCGTACCGCTCGACGGCGGCTTCGAGGGCATCGCGATCGGCCTCGTGCTCGAACTTCGGCGAGTGCACGCCGATGAGGACGAGCTGGTCGCCGTATTTCTCCTCGAGCGGGCGCAATTCATCGAGCACGTGGAGACAGTTGATGCAGCAGAACGTCCAGAAGTCGAGGACGACGACCTTGCCGCGCAGGCTCGTCAGCGTGATGTCGGCGCCGCCGGTGTTGAGCCAGCCCCGCCCTGTCAGTTCCGGCGCCCGAAGTTTCATGACCGCCACCCTACGCGCCCGATCTTGCGTCACGAACGCATGCAATACCGCGCGTTCACGACGCAAGATCAGCGGCTGCACCGGCCAAGGCTGACTCACGTCGCCGGGCACCTCGCCGATCAACACCCGACGCTTGAGCTTGGGCAGCAGCCGCAGGGCGTGCATCATCGCCTCGGGCCGCGCCATTCGTTGTTGCGCCACCATGCTGAGGACGGTCGCCGCCGCACGATCACTGCGCGCCCATGACGCCAACCGCGCAGGCCTGCCAGCATCAGCGCGCTCTCGCCGTCAGCCCAGGCGGAATCGCCGGCGTTGAGCACGGCGGCCACGATGGGTGATCGCTCGTCCCACCACCCGGCTGCGAGCACGTGCACCGCCTGCGTCCCGAGCACGCGCAATCGCCCCGCGACCACGTGCGTCAGGATCTGATGACGCGTGACCGCCCACTTGACGCAGCTACCCCCGCGACACCACCCCGAACGTCGCGGACGCCAGTTCACAGGCGTGGGCGTGGGTCGTCTGCGCTGAAGTCACCCTCCGAGCGTGCCCGAATCGGGGTGGCGCGCGCTGAGGCCCCTGTGGACAACCGGATCTTGTGTCATGAACGCGCGGTATGGCGCGCGTTCATGACACAACATCCGAAGCGAGGTTCAGAGGCGACGGTCGGCCAGCACCGGGAAGGCCGCGCGGGCCGCCGCGACGTCGTCGAGGTCGATGTCGAGGGTGATGGTGCGTTCGCCGCGCCCGGCTTCGGCGAGCACCTCACCGGTCGGCGAGACGATGGCCGAATTACCGCCCATCTCTGTACCGGCGTGCGTGCCGGCGGTGTTGCAGGCGATGACGAACACCTGGTTCTCGATGGCGCGGGCGTGCAGCAGCGTGCGCCACGCCGCGACGCGCGCAGCCGGCCAAGCGGCAGGGATGACGAACACCTGGGCGCCCGCGTCGACCTGCTTGCGGTACAACTCGGGAAAACGCAGGTCGTAGCACGTCGACAGACCAACCTTGACGTGGCCGTCGGGCGCAGCCGCACCACCCCTCGCATCGTCGGCGACACTCGCGGCGGGGGCATCGTCCACCTCGCTGGAGGTGCTCATGTCGCCGTCGAGGTTGACCCCGGCCAGTTCGGCGCCCATCGCCCATTCGCTCTGTGACGCCTCGACGCAGGCCTCCGGGTTCGCCGGGTCGCAGACGGCGCCGTCGTCGACTGCGACTTCGGCGGCCATGGCGCCACCGGCCCTGCCACCACCGGCCATGTCACCCAGCGCCAGGTCGAGGACGATGACCTCCTCGCCGGCTTCGAGCAGTTTGGGTTCGCCGTTGCCGAAGCCGAATCGGTGGATCTTGCGGTAGGTGCCGACGAGGTCGCCGTCACGGTCGAACATCAGCGAGGTGTTCCACAGCCCGCGCCCCTCGGGGCCCTTCTCGCCGGGCTTCTCGATGATCGAGCCGGCGTGCACGAATGCGCCGACGTTCGCCGCGGCCTCTGACAACACCCGCGCGACGGGTCCTTCGACGTTCTGCGCCTTCTCGTTCCACGCCGGGTAGTCGAAACCTCCGGCGCTCCACAGTTCCGGCAGCACGACGAGGTCGGCGCCCTTCTGCGACTCGACGAGCGACGCGACGCGTTCGATGCGCGCCCCCATCGGCTCCGAATCGGTGTACGCAAGCTGGATGACGGCGACGCGCATGGCTACTCCTTGTCGATGCCCCCGACGGTGACGCGGCCGGATTCGCCGCGCCCAGAGGGCTGCTCGGGACGTTCGTCGTGCTCACCTTCGACCGTAGTCGACGACGATGCTTCCGTCGTGCTCGACGACATCTGACGGGCCGGTTCTTCACCCTCCGTCTGACCGGGGGACGCAGCCTGACCACCCTGACCACCCCGCGAGGCGAGGTAGGCGTTGTAGGCCTTGAGCTCAGCGTCACCGTCGCGTTCGGCACGACGCTCCGCGCGCTGACCCTCGATGCGGTCGGATCGGTACCACTGCGCGGCGACGACCATGGCGAGCAAGAATGTCGGGCCCTCACCGGAGCCCCACGTGATCGTTCCGGCGGCCTGCTGGTCGCGCAGCGGATCCGAGACGTAGTGCAGCGCGGTGAAGAACGAGGGCGCGAGCAACGTGCTACCCGTCATCATCGCGACACCGAAGAACGCGTGGAACGTGATCGTGATGAGCAGCACGAGCAGCCGCAGCGGCGCCGGCCACTTCTTGGGGCCGGGGTCGATGCCGATCAGGGCCCACGCGAACAGGTAGCCACTGACGAGGAAGTGGATGTTCATGAGGATGTGCCCGGTGTGCGTGCGCAGCGCCAGCTCGAAGAACGGCGTGTAGTAGAAGACGATGAGGCTGACGAAGAACAGGGCCGAGCTGACAGCAGGGTTGGCGACGACGTTGAGGTAACGGCTGTGCACGACCGACAGCAGCACCTCGCGCGGTCCGCGTGTGCCGTCGGAGCGCTTGGGCCATGCCCGCAGCATGAGGGTGACGGGCGCGGCCATGACGAGCAGGATCGGCACCGTCATCGAGATGACCATGTGTCCGGCCATGTGGACGCTCATCATGACGCGTCCGTAGACCCCGGCGCCGCTGTCGATCGTCACGATGAACACGAGCCAAGCGAGCACCCACAGGATCGTGCGGTGGATCGGCCAGTGGTCGCCGCGGCGGTGCAGGCGCACAGCCCAGCGCACGTACTGGACGATGGCGATGACGGCGAACGTCGTCATCAGCCACTCGATGCGCCACTGCGAGAAGAAGTTCGCGGGCGTCAGAGCGGGCGGCGCCGGGTATCCGGTGAGCGCGACGACCGGGTCGGCGCTCTCGACGACCTGCCCTGACGGCGGCGCGGAGCGCGCTAGCGCCGCAGCGAGGCCCATCGTCGCGCCCATGACGAGCGCCTCGACGAGGGCGAGCCGGGCGAACAGCGCCTTGCTGGGCCGGTCGCTCGCGTCACGTTCGAGGACGGCGACGACACGGCGTCGCTGCATGAGCCCGAGCGCGCCGAGCACGACGAGGCACAGTGCCTTCGCGACGATGACGAGGCCGTAGCGCGTCGTCACGTACTGGCTGAGGTCGGGTACGCGCAGCGTCGAGGCGAGCACGCCGGAGAAAGCGACGAAGCCGACGCACCACGTCGCGACGCTCGAGTAGCGCCGCACCGACGCCGCCGCGGCCTTGCCGAGGCGGCCCCACATGACGCCGAGGGCGATGATGCCGCCCACCCAGAGCGTCACGGGGACGAGGTGCATGATGAGCGAGTCGACAGCCGTCTCGTGATCGCTCGAACCGGCGGCGTGGCCGCTCAACGCGATCGGCCACAGCGCGAGCAGACCGAGTGCCGTCATCCATGCCAGGCTCGTGCGCGAGGAGTGCCACCAGCAGACCACCGCGATGACGAGCGCCGCGATCGCCGTCAGCATCGGGTTGCGCAGGATCTCCAGCTGCCACGTGTTGCTCCACCACTGACCCGTGTACCCGCGCGAACCGACGGGGATGCCGGCCAGGTCGCCGTAGCTGAGGTAGCTGACGACGAGGGTCGCGCCGAACCACAGGGCTGCGCTGATCGAGGCCCAGCGCCCGATGCGCGCGACCCGCATCGTCTTGTGGCCCTCGGCGACGAGAAACGCACCGAGCCCGGTGAAGCCGATGGTCGCCGCCATCGCGACGTCCGCCGCGGGCTTGAACAGAGCGATGCCCCAGCGCACGATCGCGCCGGCGTCGAGCAGCTGCTGCGCCTTGCTCGCTCCGGTGAACACGACGGCGCCGGCTGCTACGGCGACCGCGAGCGCCATCGCAGCCGCGAGCAGACGCCCGCCACCGAGCGGCCCTGTGGGGGCAGACGGGGTGGGTTTCGTGGCGCTCGAACTCATGCGCCCAGCCTACGCGGGCCCGGTGACAACCCCTCGCGCCACCCGATCCCCGCACGTCCGGCGTCGACATGCCCGACAGGGCCCGCGCGGCCCGGCGACCCATCCATCCATCCGATCGACCCCACCCCATTTAATTTGCTTGCATGGCACAACCAAACATATAGTTGTGCAGCCCAAGCATTCTTGGGCACTCCCTCCCCTCAAGGAACCGAAGTGACCGTCGACCTCCCCGTCGCACGCGACATCGCGACATCCTTCGTCGGGGCCGCGAAGGCGATGAGCGCGCACAAGCGCAAGTTGCCACGACCCCACCCGCACGCCGACCACGGCGCGCTGCCCCTGCTCTACGCCCTCGAGGCGGAGCCGCTGCGCGTCTCGGCCCTCGCCGACATCGTCCACTCCGACGTCTCGACGGTCAGTCGCCAGGTGAGCGCACTCACCGACGGCGGCCTCGTCACCAAGATCTGTGATCCGCAGGACGGTCGCGCGCAACTCGTCACCCTGACGCCCGACGCGCGCGAACTCGTCAGCACACTGCGCGAGGATCGCGCCGCGTGGATGCAGAACCTGCTCACCGACTGGAGCACCGCGGAAGCCCGCGAGTTCCAGCACCTGCTGCTCAAGTTCACCGCATCGCTCGATGCCTACCAGGGCGGCTGCACGCCCCGCGCCGGGCAACCCACTCCCCTCCGTCCCCCAGCCTGAACGTCGAAAGGCACCCTCTTGTCTGCACAGACCGCTGCGCCACCCGCGCAGCAATCGAGCTCGGCAGGGCTCTCGCACGGCCAGATCATGACGATCCTCGCGGGTCTCATGATGGGCATGTTCCTGGCCGCACTCGACCAGACGATCGTCTCCACCGCCATCCGCACCATCGGTGACGACCTGCACGGCCTCTCCGCGCAGGCCTGGGTGACGACGGCCTACCTCATCACCTCGACCATCGCGACCCCGCTGTACGGCAAGCTCTCCGACATCTTCGGCCGCCGCGGGTTCTACCTGTTCGCGATCGTCATCTTCGTCATCGGCTCGCTCGCATGCTCATTCGCGAACAGCATGTACATGCTTGCCGCGTTCCGCGCCATCCAGGGCATCGGCGCCGGTGGCCTCATGTCGCTGGCCCTCGCGATCATCGGTGACATCCTGCCGCCGCGCGAACGCGCCAAGTACCAGGGTTACTTCCTCGCCGTCTTCGCGACGAGCTCCGTCCTCGGCCCCGTCATCGGTGGCTTCTTCGCCGAGCAGGGCCACATCCTCGGTCTCACCGGCTGGCGCTGGGTCTTCCTCATCAACGTGCCGATCGGCATCGTCGCTTTCCTCGTCGTCGCCCGCACCCTGCACCTCGAGCACACGCGTCAGGACCACCGCATCGACTACTGGGGCGCCGTCGCGCTCACGGTCGGCCTCGTGCCGCTGCTGACCGTCGCCGAGCAGGGACGCACGTGGGGCTGGGGTTCGGGCAAGTCGATCGCCTGCTTCGCCATCGGCATCCTCGGCCTCATCGCTTTCGTCCTCGCCGAGGCGAAGATGAAGGACGAAGCCCTCATCCCGCTGCGCATCTTCCGCCACCGTGCCGTGACGGTCACCGTCGTCGCCTCCGTCATCATCGGCATGGCGATGTTCGGCGCCATGATGATGCTGCCGCTCTACATGCAGATCGTGCACAACGCCTCCCCGATGAAGTCGGGCCTCATGATGCTGCCGCTCGTCGCCGGCATGATGACGGCCTCCATCACAGCCGGCCAGTTGACGGCTCGTACGGGTCGCGTGCGCGAGTTCCCGATCATCGGCACCGCCATCGTCGCCGTCGGCATGTTCCTGCTGCACACGATCAGCGCCGACACGCCGCTGTGGCAGGTCATGGTGTTCATGGCCATCGTCGGCATCGGCCTCGGCAACTGCATGCAGGCGCTGACGCTCATCGTGCAGAACGCCGTCAGCCCCCGCGAGATCGGCATGGCCACCTCGTCCGCCACGTTCTTCCGTCAGATCGGTGGAACCGTCGGCGTCGCCATCTTCTTGTCGATGCTGTTCTCGACGGTCGGCGGTAACATCAAGACGAACCTCACCGACGAGGCGAAGACGCCCGCGTTCCAGCAGGCCCTCAAGAGCGGTCTCGCCGACAAGGAGCTCATGAAGGACGAGCACGCCTACGGCATCCTGCAGAGCCTGGCGAACCCGAAGTCCGGCGGCGGCGCCCTGAACAACGTGAGCGAGGACTCCTCCGTCATCGCTCGCCTGCCGAAGGCTGTTGCCCACCCGTTCGAGGCAGGCTTCGCGCAGTCGATGGACCACGTGTTCCTGCTCGCCTCCGGCATCGCACTGCTCGGTTTCATCACCCTGCTGTTCCTGCCGAAGATCGAGTTGCGCAAGCAATCGGCGATGGCCGCGGCCGCGGCCGCGGCGCAGGACAAGTCGAACGCCGAGCTCGCCGCTGACGGTGGCGCGGCACGTCGCGCCGACACCGAAGCCGACGGTGGCGTGGACACAGGTTCGACACCCGCCGACGAGACGCACGATGACGTGAGCGACGCCGTCGCCGCCGCCATCGCGCGCGTCGAGGCGCGCAAGCACGGCGAGCAGGTCGATCACTCGGTCGCTCGTCACGCCTCCCACGACGAGTGACGGCTGCTCGCGACGCACGCTGAGTGATGCCCACCCCGACCTGGTCAGGGTGGGCATCACTCGTCTTCGGCGCACCCGATGTTTGAATGGGCGGTTCATCGTCGGCGCCGCACGCCGGGCCGAGGGAGGGACAGGCATGGAGCACTGGCAGCTCGATCACCCCGAACGCGGAACGTTGGAGGCCTACGCCGGGTCGGCTGACGAACTCCGTACCGTCGACCCGGGATTCACACCCGGCGCACCGGATCCCGGCCGCGACGATGACGGCACGGGCGCGTCGCCGGTGGGCGACGAGGGGCACGGGGTCAAAGGATCTTCGACGGGTGCGCCGGTCGTCACGCCGGCCGGTGCCAGTCGCGCCCGCGGCAGCACCCGCCGCCGGGCAGGCGAGCGTCTGCCCCTCTCGCCGGGGCGAAAGGAGAAGCTGCGCACCCATCTCGGCCTCGACGATGAGTGGGCGCGCCCAGGGCTCGTGCTCATGCGTGACGGGGTGGTGTTCGCCCGCCGCCGCAGCATCGGCAACGTCAAGATCCGCCTCGTGCGTTCCACACCCGACGGGCACTTCACCGAGCACACCCAGGCGACGGAGAAGCCGCGCGTCGAGGTGAGCGTCAACCCGGTGCGCGGGTACGTCATGGACGTCCAGCTGCGCGACGACGGCGGGGTCACCGCCTTCGAGGCGCCGGTGGGTTCGATGGCGGCACATCGGTACGCCGCGATGGATTCGTCGCCGCTCAAGCGGGTGCTGTACCCGATCCTCGGCGGGCTCGGCAAGAGTGGATGGGCGGTCAGCGTGCTCGTCCTCGGTCCCCTCGTCGCGCGATTGCTCGCGTGGATCTTCGGCCCGATCATCGCGTGGATGGCATCACTCGTGCCGGACATCGACTGGCCCGAGATCCCATGGCCGAGCGTCTCGTGGCCCTCGGTCGACCTGCCGTCGATCCCGTGGCCCAGGCTGCCGTCGTGGACCCCACCGGGCTGGCTCGCATGGTTGCTCGAGCACCCGAAGGTGTGGGTACCCATCGTCGCGGCCGCGTTCTGGGGCGTCACCGCGGATCGCAACCGCAGACGCTCGGAGCGCAAGAAGGCCGAGTGGGCCAAGCGTCACGCCTACGCGCGCCTCGCGGCGGATCTGCACGCCCTCCACGGCTCACGCACCGAGGAAGCTCAGGGCGCAGCTGAGTCACTTCGTGCCCCACGAGTCAGTCAGAGTGACGCAGGTGGCACGACGTGACTCAGCCGGCCGAACGAGGGAGCGAAATCAGCCCCAGAGCATCGCCTTCGCAGGGTTCTCGAGGATCTGGCCGACGGTCGACAGATACCGCGAACCGACGTCGCCGTCGATGATGCGGTGGTCGAAGCTCAAGGACAGCTGCGCGATCTGGCGGATCACCATCTCCTGCTCGCCGCGCTCGTTCTCGACGACCCACGGCATCGGACGCACCGTGCCGATGGCGAGGATGCCGCTCTCACCGGGCTTGATGATCGGCGTGCCCGAATCGACGCCGAAGACACCGATGTTCGAGATCGTGAACGTGCCGCCGTTGAGGATGGCCGGGCTCGGCTTGCCGTGACGTGCGATCTCGACGAGCTTCGCGATCTCACGCCCCAGGTCGCCGAGGCCGAAGCGGCCGGCGTCCTTGACGTTCGGCACGAGCAGCCCACGGTCGGTGGCCGCGGCGATGCCGAGGTTCACCTCGGAACGCATGACGATCTCGCCGTTCGCGTCGTCCCACAGTGCGTTCATCATCGGCTCACGCTGCATCGCGATGAGGCACGCCTTCGCGACGACGAGCAGCGGCGTCACCTTGATGTCCTTGAGCTCGCGCATGCCCTGCAGCTCGCGGACGAACTCCATCGTGCGCGTCATGTCGACGGTGAGGAACTCCGTGACGTGCGGCGCCGTGAACGCGCTGCTCACCATGGCCTGCGCCGTCACCTTGCGCACGCCCTTGATCGGGATGCGCTCGTCGCTCAGACCGGCCGGGGCCGGAGCTGCAGCCGTCGGCTTGTCGGGGCGCACCGACGGGGCACTGGCCGCAGCCTTCGCGACGGTGTCCGCACTCGGCGCTGATGGGGCGCTCGGCGTCGACATCGCCGCGGGCGCGTTTGAACCCCCGGCCTTCTTCACGTCGTCCCGAGTGACGACGCCGTCCTCTCGCGAGGGTTCGACAGTATCGATGTCGACGCCCTGCTGCTTCGCGAACCCGCGCGTCGCGGGGGCGGCGAGCGTGCCGCCACCCGACGCGCCGCCACCGGCTCCACGGCCGCGACGAGCGCGGCGCGTCGAGCTCGACGGCGTCGGGCCGTAGCCGACGAGCGTCTTCTGCTGCGGCTCGTCATCCGACTCGCCGGTCTCGGCGGGCGCGACGTCGGCCGCCGTCTGCATCTCGGCCGCGACCTCGCCACCGTCGGCAGCTCCGGAAGCGTCATCGGCGGCACCGGCAGCGCCACCGTCCGCAGGGGCTGTATAGCCGCCGACGTCGATCGTGACGATCGGCGTGCCGACCTCGACCGTCTCGCCCTCGGGCACGAGGATCGATGCGACCGTCCCGGCCCATGGGATGGGCAGTTCGACGAGCGACTTCGCCGTCTCGATCTCGAGGACGACCTGGTTGACGTCGACGGTGTCGCCTACGGCGACGTGCCACGTCACGATCTCGGCCTCGACGAGCCCTTCACCGGGGTCGGGCAGGGTGAACTCTTGAATGGCCATGTTCGGCGGTACTCCTAGTAGCTGAAGGACGCGTCGACGGCGTCGAGGATGCGGTCGAGCCCGGGCAGGTATTCGCGCTCGTGGCGGCTCGGCGGGTAGGGGATGTCGTAGCCGGTGACGCGTTGCACGGGCGCTTCGAGCGAATAGAAGCAGCGCTCCTGCAGGAGCGCGGCCAGCTCGGCGCCCACCCCGTACGAGCGTGCGGCCTCGTGCACGATGACGGCGCGGCCCGTCTTGCGCACGGACTCGCAGATCGTCTCCTCGTCGATCGGCGACAGCGTGCGCAGGTCGATGACCTCGAGCGAGCGACCCTCCGCCTCGGCGGCCGCGGCGACGTCGAGGCACGTGCGCACCATCGGGCCGTACGCGAGCAGCGTCAGGTCGGTGCCCTCGCGCAGCACCTCGGCCTCGAACAGGCCGCGAGCGGGGCCGGCTGCGAGGTCGAGCTGGTCGGGGCTGGGCTCGTGGTAGCGGCGCTTGGGCTCGAAGAAGATGACCGGGTCGTCGCAGTCGATCGCCTGACGCATCATCCAGTACGCGTCGACGGGGCGCGAGCAGACCACGACGCGCAGGCCGGCGGTGTGCGCGAAGTACGCCTCGTTCGACTCGCTGTGGTGCTCGACGGCGCCGATGCCGCCGCCGAACGGGATGCGGATGACCATGGGCAGCTTGACGGCGCCCTCGGTGCGGTTGTGCACCTTGGAGACCTGGCTGACGATCTGGTCGAACGCCGGGTACACGAACCCGTCGAACTGAATCTCGACGATCGGGCGGTACCCGCGCATCGCGAGGCCGACGGCCGAACCGACGATGCCGGATTCGGCCAGCGGCGGGTCGATGACGCGCTCGCCGAACTCCTTCTTCAACCCGTCGGTCAGGCGGAAGACGCCACCGAGCTCGCCGACGTCCTCACCGATGACGACGACCTTGTCGTCGGCCGCCATCGCGTCGTGCATCGCCGCGTTGAGCGCCTTGGCAAGGGAGAGCTTGGGGGCCTTCTTCGGTTTCGCGGCCTTCTCGGCGCCGGGGGCCGTGCTCGTGGAAGCGCCGCTCATGCTGCATCGTCCTCGAAGGAGGCGAGGTAGGCCGCGAACTCGTCGCGCTGAGCGGTGAGCTGGTCGTCCATGACCGTGTACGCGTGGTCGAACATCGCCGTCATCTCCGGGTCGGGCATCTCGAGGCACGAGCGGCGCCACTCGGCGGCGAGTTCCTTGGCCTCGGCGTCGACGTCGTCGAAGAACGCCGCGTCGGCGTGGTTCTCGCGCTCGAGCAGCGAACGCAGACGTGCGATCGGATCCTTTGCCTTCCACGCCTCGACGTGCGCCGAGTCGCGGTAGCGCGACGGGTCGTCGGACGTCGTGTGCGCGCCGATGCGGTAGGTGAACGCCTCGACGAGCGTCGGGCCGAGCCCGCTGCGCGCGTTGTCGAGGCTGCGACGGGTGACGGCGTACGTCGCGAGGACGTCGTTGCCGTCGGTGCGCACGCCGGGGAAGCCGAAGCCGTCAGCGCGCTTGTAGGGCGGGATGATGAACTGACGCGTGTTCGGCTCGCTGATCGCCCAGCCGTTGTTCTGGATGAAGAAGACCATCGGCGAGTGGTTGACGGCCGCGTAGACCATCGCCTCGTTGAAGTCGCCCTGGCTCGTGCCGCCGTCGCCGGTGAATGCCATGACGGCCGCGTCGACGTTCACGTCCCCCGTGCCGACGACACCGTCGAGGCGCAGGCCCATGGCATAGCCGACGGCGTTGAGCATCTGGTTGCCGATGACGATCGTCGAGGTGTTGAAGTTGTGCTTGCGTGGGTCGTGGCCGCCGTGCGTGACGCCGCGGTAGAGCGCGAAGACCTGGCTCGGCTGGATGCCGCGGCAGAACGCGACGCCGTGCTCGCGGTAGCCGGGGAAGCCGTAGTCCTGCTCGCGCAGCGCGTGGCCGGCGGCGACCTGGGCGGCCTCCTGGCCGAGCAGCTGCGGCCACAGGCCGAGCTCGCCCTGGCGCTGCAGGCTGTAGCCCTCGATGTCGAATCGGCGCACGAGCACCATGTCGCGGTACATTGCGCGCACCTCTTCGGCCGTGATGGCCTTGAGCGCTTCCATGTACGGCTCGTTGACGCTCGTCATCGGCGAGCGGGTGCCGTCGGGTGCGATGAGCTGCACCATGTCGGGGCCGCCGTCGGTGATGTCCGGCTTGCCGTCGAGGGCATGACCGGCCACGTGCGTCACCCCATCGAGGTGCGCTGCGTGATTGGTGCGCGAAGCGTCGGGAATCGTCATCGTTTCCTCCTTGCGCGACGTCGCCCTGAGTGCGGGGCGCGAGGCGTTCGGGGGTGACGTCACGGAGTGCGGGACGCCACCACAGGGCTTGTGACGCAGATCACGCCACCTAGGAGACGCTACCCGGCTACCGACGAGTAATTCGCATCCGAACGACGGTTTCTTCGTCCAGGTTCACAGTCGTATCGAGGCGCGAAACCCCTGTCTCACGATGTGATCGGCACCACTCGAATCTAGCCTGAAGAGACGACTCACCCCGCGTAGAAGCGCGTCACGACGTCGATGAGACGGTCGTTGGCCTCGACCTCGGCGATCGTGCAGCGCACGCCGTCACCGTCGAAGGGGCGCACGACGAGACCGTTCTCGTCCGCGAAGGCGGCGAACTCGAGTGCCCGCTCGCCGAGCGGCAGCCACACGAAGTTGGCCTGCGTGTCGGGGATGTCGACGCCCGCCTCGCCCAGGGCGTCGACGACGCGTCGGCGCTCAGCGACGAGGGCGACGACGCGCTCCTGCAGTTCGTCGAACGCTGCGATGCTGGCGATGGCGGCCTTCTGCGCCATGTCACTCACGCCGAACGGGGTGGACGCCTTGCGCAGCGCCGTCGTGATGCGCGGGCGCGCCAACGCGTAACCGACGCGCAGCCCCGCGAGGCCGTAGGCCTTCGAGAAGGTCCGCAGGACGACGACGTTGGGAAACTCGCGGTAGATGGCGAGCGCGTCCGGCGCATCGTCCGCGACGACGAACTCGAGGTAAGCCTCGTCGAGCACGACGAGCAGATCCTCCGGCAGCGACCGCAGGAACGCGCGCAACTCGTCAGCACGCACGCTCGGGCCTGTCGGATTGTTGGGTGTGCAGACGATGAGCAGCCGCGTGCGATCGGTGACGGCAGCCGCCATCGCATCGAGGTCGTGCCGCGCGTCGGCGTCGAGCGGCACCTGCACCGAGCGCGCCCCCGCGAGCGCGACGACGATCGGGTACGCCTCGAACGAGCGCCACGCGTAGACGACCTCGTCGCCCGGCTCGCACGTGATCTGGATGAGGGAGGCGAGAACGCCCACCGAGCCCGTGCCGAAGCTCACCTCGTCGGCGCTCACACCCACCCGCTGCGCCAGGGCGTGCGTCAACTCCGACGACGCCATGTCCGGGTAACGGTTCATCGTCGTCGCGGCCTCGCACACGATGTCGAGCACGGACGGCAGCGGCGGGTACGGGTTCTCGTTGCTGGAGATCTTGAACACGCTCGTGACGCCGCGCTCGGAATCCTCCGCGGCCGTGGCCGCCGGCCTGCCCGGCTTGTATCCCGGCACGGAGTCGAGGGTGGTGCGCAGACGGACGGGGGTCTCCAGCGATTCGCTCATGCTCCCAGCCTAGGCCGCGCGAGGTTTCCAGATGTTCTTCATCGTTCCCCCAGCAAGGGCACCTTTAATGACGCCGAGAATCAGATCAGGGGAGGCCACCTTGTCCATCACCAGCCCGTCGCTGCTCACCCTCGTGGTGATCGGTGCCGTCATCGTGCCACTGGCGCTCGTCCTGGTGCGCCAGCGCACGAAGGCGACGTGGCAGCGCGCCGTCGGCAGTTGGGTGGCGGTCGTCGTCGCCCAGGTGCTCGCCGTCGCCTCGCTCGGGTTGTACGTCAACCGTCAGTACGGTTTCTACTCGAGCTGGGACGACGCGCTCGGCAAGACGGACAACGGCGCGGCCGCCATCGCCGCCGGTGGTGTCGACGCCAGCTCCGCCGGCAGCGGCAGCTTCGAGTCGTTCCCCATCACCACGCCGGGCGGTGGCACCGCGCAGAGCGTCGCGTGGTTGCCGCCGGGCTACCACGACAAGGCGAACGCCAACAAGCGTTACCCCGTCCTCGTCGTGCTGCCTGGCTACGCCAACACGGTCGGCTCCACCGTCGAGAACCTCAACTTCGGTCAGACGGCGAGCGCTCTGGTCGAGAAGGGGACGACCGCCCCGTTCGTCGCCGTGTTCGCGCCCTACCAGACGGTGCAGGGACGCGACACCGAGTGCACCAACATCACGCACGGCCCCCAGGAACTGACGTTCCTGACGCGGACGGTGCCCAACGCCATCCGTTCGCACCTGCGAGTCGCCAAGGAGTCGAAGCAGTGGTCGGCGCTGGGCTGGAGCACCGGCGGGTACTGCGCGGCCAAGGCGCTCTACACCCGTTCCGGTTCACCATGGGGCTCGGCAGTCTCGATGGGTGGGTACTTCGAATCGCTGACGGACGGAACGACGGGCGACCTCTACCGCTCGAAGAGTGAGCGCGACCTCAACTCCCCGTCCTACCTCTACCGCCTCTACCAGATGCCCACGACGCGCATGCTCGTCGTCGCGAGCCGCGAGGACAAGGCGACCTGGACCACCTCGAAGCGCATGGCCGACCTGGCCAAGGCCGATCCGCACGTGTCGGCGATGTGGATCGCGCACGGCGGGCACAACTACAACACGTACGTCCCCCACCTGGGCGAGATGATCCAGTGGGCGTTCACCCAACCGCAGACCTGAGGCCGGCCGTCAGCGAGCGCGCCGCTCAGATCGAGGAAACTTTCAGCCCTGCGGGGCAGAGTGGGTTCATGCGCACACTCGTCAAGGTCGCCATCAACGCGGCCGCCATCTGGGTGGCCGCCGCCCTGCTCGAGGGCATGACGCTCGCGGACGGGTTCACGACGAACTCGACGAAGCTGGTCACGGCACTCGTCGTCGGCGCACTCTTCGGCGTCGTGAACGCGCTCGTGCGGCCGCTCGCGAAGCTGCTCGGGCTGCCGTTCCTCGTCCTGACGCTCGGGTTGTTCATCTTCGTCATCAACGCGGCGATGCTCATGCTGACGTCGTGGCTCGCGGGTCAGCTCGGCGTCGCGTTCCACATCGACCGCTTCTGGCCGACCGCTGTCGTCGGAGCCGCCATCGTGTCGGTCGTGTCATGGATCCTCGGGCTCATCATCGACCCGGACGACGAGCGCAGCGACTACCGCGTCTGAGGCTCAGGCCCAGCCCGGCTCGTCACCGTTCTCGAGGTAGACACCGCTCTCGCCGTTCTCGATCGCCGTGACGGCGCGCCGGATCACCTTGGCGGTGTAGGCCGCGACGTGGTCGTCGAGTTCGTCGAGGCCGACGAAGTGGATGCCGGCGATCTCCTTGCGCTGCAGCGCGAATTCGCCTGCCGGACGGTCGAGTTCGACGTCGAACAGGTAGAGCATCGCGTCGTCCCAGCCGCGCCACGGCGGCAGCCACGACACGACACGCAGACCTGTGATCGTCGCCGTCGCGCCGAGTTCCTCCGCGATCTCCCGCACGAGGGCGTGCGCCGGTGACTCGTGCGGGTCGACGACACCGCCGGGCAGATCCCAGAACTTCTTGTACGACAACTGACACAGCATGACCCGACCCTCGGCGTCACGCACGAGCCCCTGTGTGATGGTGCGCGTGCGCGGCAGCTTGCGGTTGAGGTAGACCGCCGCCTTCGAGACAGTGTTCTCGTCGGGCAGGCCCTCGGCGTCGACCTCGGCGCGCGTCGCACGACGCAACTCGTCGACCCCTGCAGGTGTGCCGCTCTGCGCGGCGTCGTCGACCGGCGAGCTCGTCACGGGGGCCGACTTCTCATCGCCTGAGTTCTCGAGGGCGCGGTTCTCGGGAGCCTGGTTCTCAGGGGCCCGGCTGTCGTGGGCGGGCTTGTCGGGATCGGTCATCGCTCGTCATCCCTCCGGTCGCAGGTGGGCGATCTCGTCGAGGAAGTCGTCGACTTCTTTCGGGTCGTATCCGCGCCGCAAGCCCGACGACGCGAAACGCGCCTGCGCCGGGTCGGGCAGCTCGACGCCGCGGCGCATCGCGACGACGACGGAGTCGAGGTAGTCGTCGACGTCGCTCTCGTCGTAGCTCGTCGCCGTGCGCCGCAGCAACGTGAAGTGCTTGTCGCGCACGCGATCCATCTGCTGCGAACTCCAGCGCGGCGCGCCGTCACGCGCACCCGCGAAGGCCGCCAGTTCGGCTTCCTGAGCGCGACGTGCCACGTCCTGCGGATCCTCGATCGGCGTGGTGCGTCGCCACACCGACAGCACGGTGCGCAGACCGTCGACCTGCCCGAGGTTCAGCCCGCCGCGCGCGGTGCGCCGCAGTACCATCGCATCGAGGTCGGGCAGCGGCTTGCCGGCTCTCATCGCGATGACGGCGCGACGGCGCAGGCGCTCGACGTCCTCACGTTCGTACCCGATGGTGCTCGGCGCGAAACGCGCTCCTTCGACGCAGGCGATCTGCTCGGAACTCCACGACATGCCCCCACCTTTTCACGTCCTCGCAAACCCCGCCCGCCGACGATCCGTGCTTGGCTGAGCCAAGAGCGTGAGTCGCACCCTAAGCGCGATCGGCGCAGGCGACGCGGCTGCTGAGGGGGAGGCCATTTGCCGACGAGCGAGTACGTCACGACCCACGCAGGTTCCGGTGTCATCAACGCCGTCCTGGCCGGGATGCTGGGGCTGCTCGCCGTGACGGTGTTCGTCGTCGGCGCCCTCATCGGCGCCACCGGCCTGCTCGTGCGCCGGGCCTGCAGAGCGGATCCCGAGCAGAACGAGGCGAGTGCGCCCGGCTCGGCACCGGGCGGCACCCGAACCGTCACAGCGTGAGGACGAGCTTGCCCGTCGCGCGGCGCTCCTCCATCTCGGCGATGGCCTCGCCGGCACGCTCGAGGGGGCGCACCTCGCCGAGTACGGGTGAGAGTTGACCGGAGGCGACGAGCGGCTCGATCGCCTTCCACTGCGCGGGGACGGTCTCGGGGCGCGGCATCCAGAACGCGCCCCACCCGACGCCGACGACATCGACGTTGTTGAGCAGTAGCCGGTTGACCTTCACCTCGGGAATCGCGCCGCCGGTGAACCCGATGACGAGCAAGCGGCCTTCGACTGCGAGGCTGCGCAGCGAGTCGGTGAAGCGGTCGCCGCCGACCGGGTCGACGACGATGTCGACGCCGCGGCCGTCCGTCAGCTCCATGACGGCGTCCTTGAACCCGTCGGGCGCGATGACGTCGTCCGCGCCGGCCTGGGTGGCGATCGCGCGCTTGTCGTCGCTCGAGGCGACGGCGATCACGCGCGCACCACGCGCCTTGGCGTGCTGGATCGCGGCGATGCCGATGCCGCCGGCCGCACCATGCACGAGCACCGTCTCCCCCTCGGCCAGGCGCCCACGTCGGTCGAGGGCGAACTGCACGGTGAGGTAGTTCATGGGCAGCGCCGCACCCGTCTCGAAGCTGACGTCGTCCGGCAGGTGGAAGGCGAACGGCGCTGCGACGCACACCTGCTCGGCCATCCCCCCGAAGCCGGGGAAGGCGACGACACGGTCGCCCACGCTGAACCCCGACCCCTCGGGCGCCTGGGCGACGACGCCCGCCACCTCGGCCCCGAGCGTGAACGGCGGCTCGGGCTTCATCTGGTACAGCCCACGGGTCAGCAACGCGTCGGGGTAGCACAACCCGGCGGCGCGCACGTCGATGAGCACCTCGTGCGGCTTCGGCGTGGGGGCGTCGACGTCGTTGATACGGACGGCGCCGGGCCCGTCGAGGGTGACGACCTGAACTGCGCGCATGGCTACTCCTTGGTGGGGGTCTGGGAGGTGTGATCGTGAGGGGTGACGGGCTGGGGCACGTCAGGCCCGCAGTCGTGGCGGGGCGCGCCGTCGTCCTGGGGGGAGAAGTGCGACGGCGTGATCGCCACGCCGCTCAACGCGTCGAGCGCCGCCAGCGCATGACGGACGGTGGCGCCGGCGTCGAACTGCTCGCGCACGGCGGGGCGTGTGCCCTGGACGGCGAGATCCTCGACGTACGCGAGCCAGGCGTGGACGACGGCGGGGTGCGGCGTCGTCGAATCGGGTTCTGTGGCAAGCGAAGAGAGGACGATGTCGGTGAGGCGCTCCCGCAGCGTGACAGCGACCTCGGCTCCCCCGACGTCGGCCAGGCTGCCCTCGACGAGGGCGCGATAGAGCTCGTGTCGGCGTTCGATCTGAGCGACGAACGCCTCGACCATCGCGGCGAGCGCCGCGCGGCCCGTCACGTCGTCGGGCGGGGCGACGTTGCGCAGGATGCGGCGACCCGCGGCTGCGACGACAGCCTCGTAGTACGCGGTCTTCGACGGGAAATAATGGAAGAGCAACCCGCGCGAGATGCCGGCCTCCTCGGCGACGGCGTCGAGCGCGACGTCCTGGATGGGTCGCTCGGTGAGCATCTTCAGCCCGATGCCGAGCAGCTGACGGCGGCGCTCGTCCTGTGTCAGGCGCTGACGGGGTCTGGAATCTTTCTCGCTCACCCTATTGAGCATTGCTCAACAAAGGGGTTACGGTCAAGACATGGACCTCACCGTTTCGCCCCGCGCGGCCGAGATCGCCGCAGACGTCGATACCTTCGTGCGCGAGAGGATCGAGCCCGCCGAGGCCGAGATCACGCGCGACTACGCCGCGATGCGCGCTCGCGGCGAGAACTCGTTCGTCGTGCACCCGAAGATCGACGAGCTCAAGGCGCAGGCACGCGAAGCGGGGCTGTGGAACCTGTTCCTGCCCGCCGGCGAGCACGGCGACGAGTGGGCCGCACGCTTCGGCACGCGTGGCGGCAAGGGTTTTTCCAACGTCGATTATGCCGCCATCGCGGAGAAGACGGGCCGTACGGCGCTCGCGCCGCTCATCTTCAACTGCAACGCCCCCGACACCGGCAACATGGAGGTGCTGCTCAAGTACGGCACGCGCGAGCAGCAGGAGGAGTGGCTCGTGCCGCTGCTCGAGGGAAAGATTCGTTCGGCGTTCCTCATGACGGAGCCCGCGGTCGCGAGTTCGGATGCGACGAACATGGCGGCGCGTGCCGAGGTCGACGGGGACGAGATCGGCATCAACGGCCGCAAGTGGTGGAGTTCCGGTGCAGCGCACCCCGACTGCAAGGTGTTCGTCTTCATGGGTCTGACCGACCCGGACGCACCGCGTCACGCCCAGCACTCGATGGTTCTCGTGCCGGCCGACGCGCCCGGTGTGACGATCGAGCGTGCGCTGCCCGTCATGGGTCAGCTCGACGAGCCGCTCGGGCACTGCGAGGTGTCGCTCGAGAACGTCCGCGTGCCGGCGTCCAACGTGCTGTCGGGGCCGGGTCAGGCGTTCGCCATCGCGCAGGGACGCCTCGGCCCGGGCCGCATCCATCACTGCATGCGCCTCATCGGGCTCGCCGAGATGGCGCTCGAGCGCGCCTGCCGTCGTGGCACGGAGCGCGTCGCGTTCGGCAAGCCCCTCGTGCAGCTCGGCGGCAACCGCGAGCGCATCGCGAAGGCCCGCATCGACATCGACATGGCGCGTCTGCTCGTGCAGAACGCGGCAGCGAAGCTGGACGCCTACGGCACCGAAGGCGCGCGCGTCGACGTCAGCGCCATCAAGGCCGTCGTGCCGCAGATCGCCTGCGACGTCATCGACTTCGCCATCCAGATGCACGGCGGCGGTGGCATGAGCGACGACTTCCCCCTGACGTCCGCTTATGCGACGGCGCGTTCGCTGCGTCTCGCCGACGGCCCCGACGAGGTGCACCTCGGCATGGTCGCGCGCGCCGAGCTCAAGCCCTACCTGGCCGCCGCGAAGGGTGAGGCCAAGTGAGCCCGGCCCCGGACACTCCTGGCGCTCCCGCGGCCCCCACCGCCCCCACGGCGGCGCCCGTCGACGACGTCGCGACGAACGCCTCCGACGTGCGCGGCGAGGATGCGTTCGACGTCGAACGCGTCGCCGCATGGCTGCGTGAGCACGCGCACCCCGACGCAGACACGAGCGGACTCGACGCGGCGCCGGAGGTCAAGCAGTTCACCGGCGGCGCGAGCAATCTGACGTATCTGCTGCGTTACCCGACCCGTGACCTCATCCTGCGTCGTCCGCCGGCGGGCACGAAGGCGAAGGGCGCGCACGACATGCGCCGTGAGCACGACATCCAACGCGCGCTGGCGCCCGTGTTCCCCGCCGTCGCGCCGATGATCGCGTTCTGCGACGACGCCGGCGTCATCGGCAGCGACTTCTACGTCATGGAGCGCCTCGACGGCATCATCCTGCGCAAGAACATTCCCGCTGAGCTGGGTCTCGGCGAGGCCGAGGTGCGGGCGCTGTGCACCGCCGCGATCGACCAGCTCGTCGCGTTGCACTCGATCGACGTCGCCGGCACCGAGCTGGAGCGCTTCGGCAAGGGCGAGGGGTACGTCAAGCGGCAGGTCGACGGATGGTCGGCGCGCTACCGCAAAGCACGTACGCACGGTGTGCGTCATGGCACCGGATCGTTCGAGAAGGTGATGGCCTGGCTCGACGAGCACCAGCCACACGACGTCGGAAACTGCCTGATCCACAACGATTTCCGCTTCGACAACCTCGTCCTCGCGCACGACGACCCGACGCGCGTCATCGGTGTCCTCGACTGGGAGATGGCGACGCTCGGCGACCCGCTCATGGATCTCGGCGGCGCCCTCGCGTACTGGGTGCAGGCCGACGACGACCGCATCATGCGCGGCTCACGCCGTCAGCCCACGCACGCGCCCGGCATGCTCACGCGCGACGAGGTGTGGCAGTACTACGCGCACGCGTCGGGGCGCGCGATCAGCCCCAAGGATCAGCTGTTCTACGAGATCTTCGGCCTGTTCCGACTCGCCGTCATCGCCCAGCAGATCTACTACCGGTATGCGAACGGCCAGACGAGCAACCCCGCGTTCAAGCAGTTTCGCGGCATGGTGATCTACCTCGAATGGCGCTGCCGGCGCCTCATGCGACGCGCGGGACGGCTGTCGTGAGCGTCATCCACCTCGTGCGGCACGGGCAGGCCGGGCCCTCGCGCGCGGCATACGACCAGCTGTCGGAGCTCGGCGAACGTCAGGCACGCCTCGCCGGCGAGGGGTTGGCGGCGCGCGGCGTGACGCCCGACGTCCTCGTCACGGGCACGATGCGGCGTCAGCAACTCACCGGGTCGCGACTGTGGGAAGCCGCCGGGTGGGAGTCGGACGTCAGCACGGATGCGGGGTGGAACGAGTACGACCACGACGCGATCATCGAGGCGTACAAGCCCGCGTACCGCAACCACGCCGTCATGCGCGCCGACCTCGCGCGTCACCGTCACCCGCGCAAGGCGTTTCAGGAGATGTTCGTCGCGGCCGCATCGCGTTGGGCGAGTGGCGACTTCGACGACGACTATCCCGAGAAGTTCTCGCAGTTCCGCGACCGCGTCGCGCTCGCGCTCGGGCGCGTGACCTCGCGCCTCGAGTCGGGGCGCAGCGCCGTCGTCGTCAGCTCCGGCGGGCCGATCGCGTGGGTCGCCGCGGGGCTGCTGACGGCGCCGTCACCGGCATCGACGCTGCCCGCGGCGTTGCCTGACGGTGCGGCGACGGTGTGGCGGCGCCTCAACGAGGTGACCGTCAACACGGGCGTGACGACGGTGCTTGCCGGGTCGGCGCTCACCGCAGTGAGCCTCAACGACCACGCTCATCTCGGCGGGGATCGTTCGCTCATCACGTATCGGTGAGCCCTCGCCGCGGGGCGCTGCGGATGTCGGCTGCGGCCGCGGCGTCCTTGATGCCCGAGATGCCCTGGGCCGGCGCACAGCCGCGTCTCATCGTTCTCGGCGGGTGGGGCGCCTAGGCTGAGGTCATGCGCGTACTCGTTGCCGGTGGTGCCGGCTACATCGGATCCCACACCGTCCTTGCCCTGATCGAGGCGGGGCACGAACCCGTCATCGCCGACAACTTCTCGAACTCGAGCCCGGCCGTGCTGCCGCGCCTGGAGAAGATCGCCGGCCGCTCGATCGACTTGCACGAGATCGACCTGACGGACGCTGCCGCGACGAGTGCCCTCGTCGCCTCGGTGAAGCCGGACGCCGTCATCCACTTCGCGGGGTACAAGGCCGTCGGCGAGAGCGTCGAGAAGCCGCTCATGTACTACGCGAACAACCTCGACTCGACGTTCTCGCTGCTGTCGGCGATGACGGCGCACGGCGTCGAGAAGTTCGTGTTCTCGTCGTCGGCGACGGTGTACGGGCCCGACGCGCCGCTGCCGTACAGCGAGACGTACGAGCCGCTGCGCGCGACGAACCCGTACGGCTGGACGAAGGCGATGATCGAGCAGATCGTCACCGACGTCGCCGCTGCCTCGCCCCGCTTCAAGGCCGCGCTGCTGCGTTATTTCAACCCGATCGGCGCGCACTCGTCGGGGCTGATCGGTGAGGATCCGAGCGGCATCCCGAACAACCTCATGCCGTACATCGCGCAGGTCGCCGTCGGGCGCCGCGAGAAGCTCGGGGTCTTCGGCGACGACTACGACACGAAGGACGGCACCGGCGAGCGCGACTACATCCACGTCGTCGATCTCGCGGCGGGGCACGTCGCGGCGCTGGATCATCTTGACGCCATGGACGATTCGGCGCGCGCGTTCAACCTCGGCACGGGTGAGGGCACGAGCGTGTTCGAGTTGCTGCACGCGTTCGAGCGGGCGTGCGGCCGCGAACTGCCCTACGAGGTCGGGCCGCGACGTGCGGGCGACCTGCCGACGACGTTCGCCGACCCCACGCGCGCTCGCGAAGAACTCGGTTGGAAGGCCCAGAAGACCATCGACGACATGTGCACCGACACGTGGCGCTGGCAGTCGGCCAACCCGAACGGCTTCGGGGGCTGAGCCGACGCCGTTCGGAAACCGCATGGCACGGTCTCTCGAGTCCGTGCCCCGCATGTTCAGGCTTCGGCGAGGCGCCGAACCACGCGCCGTCCTGTGCCCCCGGCCCCGATGATGGAAGCAGACGTGCGACCCACGACGAGGAGACTGGCATGACCGAGCCGACGCGCGAGTCGCGACGCGAGAACCCGAGCTGGGCGGAGTGGGTGAGCGAGGATCCGACGCGTTCGCAGTGGTACGTCGACCGCATCCGCGCCATGGCGGCGCGCGGCGACGACCTCGGTGGCGAGGCGCGGCTCGTCAACGCGCTCGTCACGCCCGGCTCACGCATTCTCGACGCGGGTTGCGGGCCGGGACGTGTGGCCGCCGCGTTGAGTGCCCTCGGGCATGACGTCGTCGGCGTCGACCTCGACCCCGTCCTCATCGCCGCCGCACGCGAGGACCACCCGTCGCTGCGTTTCGAGGTGGTCGACCTCGCACGGCTGTCCCTCGACGATCTCGACGTCACGCCGTTGGACGCGATCGTCTGCGCGGGCAACGTCATGCCGTTCATGCCGGACGACGCACGCCGCGACGGCCTGGCCGCGATGCGTCAGTGCGTGCGTGACGGCGGGCGCCTCGCCGTCGGCTTCGGCGCGGGCCGCGGCTACACGTTCGAGCAGTTCTTCGACGACGCCGACGCCGCCGGCTGGCGCCTCGACGCGCGCTTCTCGACGTGGGAGATGCGCTCCCCCGCGCATGACGACGGCTTCGTCGTCGCGGTCTTCACCGCTGTCGCGCCGAGTTGAGGTTACGCGCCTCGTGATGCCCCACCCATGCGTGGGATCGCTCGAGTGAGGAAGGGCGACGTCGGGGATGCCCCACTCGTGCGTCGTGCCGCATCATGGGGGCGGGCACCTGCCAGGGAAGGGGCGGCATGGGCGAGGCACCGATCGAGCTGCGCGCGACGTATCTGTCGACGGAGGAGGCGGACCACCTCATGTCGCACCTCGTCGGCGCGACACCCTGGCGGACGTCGTCGCTCACGATGTACGGCCGCACGATCGCGATGCCACGCCTCATCGCCTGGTACGCCGACGCGCCGTACACCTTCTCCGGCTCGACACAGCCGCCGAACACGTGGACGCCCAAGCTCGCCGCGCTGCGGGAGCGTCTGGCCGCCGACACCGGAGCGCCCTACAACTCGGTGCTGCTCAACCTCTACCGCGACGGCCAGGACTCCATCTCCTGGCACAGCGATGACGAAGCCGAGTTGGGCCCTGCGCCCACCATCGCAAGTGTCTCGCTCGGCGCCACGCGCGACTTCGTCATGCGCCGCAAGGACGATCACACGGTGAAGGAGACGCTCGCACTCACCCACGGGAGCCTCGTCGTCATGCGCGACGACTCGCAGAGCGCCTGGCAGCACGCCGTTCCGAAACGCACGCGAGTGACCGAGCCCCGCATCAACCTGACGTTCCGTTGGTTCGAGCCCCGCCCGGAACATCCCTGACGCTCCTGCAGGATCGATCGAATGTGGAGGTAAATCGCCGATGGGGCAGGTTCGAGAGGGCCCCGAGCGTCACATCTTCTCGGGCGTCTCGATGCCCAGCAGCGACAATCCGTCGACGAGGACGCCCAGCGTCAGTTCGCACAACGCCAGACGCGACGCACGGACGTCGTCGTCATCAGCCTTGAGCACCGGGCACTTCTCGTAGAACGCCGTGAACGTCGTCGCCAGTTCGAACAGGTAACCGGCGAGGCGATGCGGCTCCAACGACTCGCCGACGGCAGCCACGACGGCGCCGTAGTCGAGCAGTTTCAACGCGAGGGCGCGTTCGGCGTCCTCGCCCAGCGTGATCTCCGCCGCCGGCGAGTACCCCGCCTCGGCGGCACGCGCGAGGATCGAGCGAATGCGCGTCGCCGCGTACTGGAGGTAGGGGCCGGTGTTGCCCGTCAACGCCAGCATGCGGTCGAAGTCGAAGATGTACTCCGAGTCGTGCGAGACCGACAGGTCGGCGTACTTCACCGCGCCGATGCCGACCTGACGCGCGACGACGGCGCGCTCCTCGTCGCTCATGTCGGCCTTCGACTCGCTGACGACGCCCGCGGCGCGGTCGACGGCCTCGCCGAGCAGGTCCATGAGCAGCACCGAGTCGCCCGAGCGCGTCTTGAACATCTTGCCGTCCTTGCCGAGCACCGACCCGATCTGCACGTGGATCGGCGTCGACTCGGGGCGGATGTAGCCGGCCTTGTCGGCGGCGGCCCACGTCATGCGGAAGTGCAAGTTCTGCGGCGCGCCGACGACGTACACCATCCGATCGCCCTGGAGGTCGAACGAGCGGTGACGCACCGTCGCGAGGTCGGTCGTCGCGTAGCCGTACCCGCCGTCGGACTTGCGGATGATGAGCGGCACCGGCGCGTCGTCGCGCCCGGTGAACTCGTCCTGGAAGATGCACAGCGCCCCGTCGGAGACGACGGCGATGCCACGCGACTCGAGGTCGTCGCAGATGCCCGCGAGCTCGTCGTTGTACGTCGACTCACCCGCGAGGTCGGCGTCGGTCAACGTCACGCCGAGCAACCCGTAGACCTTGTTGAAGTACGCCTTCGAGCGCTCCATCAGCTTGTTCCAGTGCGCGAGCGTCTCGGGGTCACCGCCCTGCAGCAACGTCACGCGCTTGCGGGCCCGCGTGTTGAAGTCACCCTTCGAACCGGCGGGCTCGGCCTTCTCGGCCGTGTCGAACTTGGTGCGCGCCGCCTGGTAGAACGCGTTCGGGTCGCTCTCGAGCAGCGCCGCCTCCGGCGAATCCTCGCCCACCTCGAGAAGGTGCTCGATGAGCATCCCGAAGGGCGTGCCCCAGTCGCCGACGTGGTTCTGCCGGATGACGGTGTGCCCGAGCCGCTCGAGCACACGCGCCAGCGAATCCCCGACGACGGTGGTGCGCAGGTGCCCGACGTGCATCTCCTTCGCGACGTTCGGCGAGGAGTAGTCGATCGGGATGATCTCGGTCTTCGCTGCCGGCGCGACGCCGAGCGAGCCGTCCGCGAGGATCGTCGACGCCTGCGCCGCGACCCAATCCGTCGACAGCGTGATGTTGAGGAAGCCGGGCCCGGCGATCTCGACGCCTGAGATCAGCGCCATGGCCTCGTCGTCCGCGCGCAGCGCCTCGACGATCGCAGACGCCACCTCGCGCGGGTTCTTGCCGACCTTCTTCGCGAGTGCCATCGCCGCGTTGACCTGCACGTCGGCGCTCGTCTGCTTCTTGTTCGCAGGACGGATGACGGGGTCGGCGTCGCGCCACTCGTCACCGAGGGCCGAGGCGATCGCGTTGCTCAGATGACCGGTCAGTGCGGAGATGGCGTCCATGACGTCAAGATTAGTGGCGCGCGCAAATTCCTTTCCGCACGCCGGCAGCGCGCGGCCCGAACGACGCACACGATCATGCCGGGGCACCCACCGCTCGACTCCCTCGGCGACGAGGGGGCACGATGACGGCGCCCGACACGTCTGAACGGTGAAGGCCACCTGCAACACTGGGGGCACATCCAACTTCTCTGGGAGGAAAACCATGACGAAGCTCCGCACGTCCGCCATCGCCCTCGTCCTCGCGGCCGGCACGGCAGCCGGTGTCACCGGCTGCTCGAGCAAG
The DNA here is from genome assembly GCF_017565385.1 of Dermacoccus sp. NHGro5. Taxonomy (NCBI): domain Bacteria; kingdom Bacillati; phylum Actinomycetota; class Actinomycetes; order Micrococcales; family Dermacoccaceae; genus Dermacoccus; species Dermacoccus sp. NHGro5. The sequence continues at coordinate 99,918 of NZ_JAGEKQ010000008.1, forward strand.
GAGGCCCCGAAGGCCAAGAACGCCTGGAACAAGGCCCAGGACACTGCCGGCGCCTACAAGAGCCTCGAGCTCAAGGGCGAAGGCACCTCGGACGGCAAGCCGGCCACGATGACGGCCAAGGGCGACGTCAACGGCGGCAAGCTCGAGATGAGCGGCAAGATCGGCGACGGCACGATGGACCTCATCACGGTTGACTCCAAGAACTACATGAAGGCCAACAAGGCCTTCTTCACGCAGACGAGTTCGGGTTCGCCCGCGGCATCCAACACGGACAAGATCGCCGACAAGTGGCTCGAGATGCCGGCGGACGGTTCGTCCAACACCGGGTTCAAGGAACTCATCGACAACATCAAGAACGACTCCTCGGAGCCGAACAAGAAGCTGCTCTCCGACAAGGCCACCGTGTCGGATGACAAGGTCGACGGCAAGGATGCCTGGAAGATCCAGAGTGAGGACAAGAAGGTCACCGCGTGGGTGTCGCAGGAGGATCGCCGCGACATCCTCAAGACCGAGGGCTTCGACAGCGCCTCCGTCGCCCCCACGTCGGGCTCGTCGGCGAAGTCCGATGAGTCGATGAAGACGGTGACCTTCCTGTCGCACGACAAGGATTACGGCATCAAGGCACCGAGCGGCGCCACGTCCATCACGGACGCGATGGGCAGCTGAGCTATTCCTCCACCTCCCTGACAGGACGACCGCGTTGCCCGCGTCCCGCACGCTCAGCACCATCGCCGTGACGGCGGTGGTGCTGAGCGGCTGCACGATGGGGCATGACGCGGGGCAGCCCGCGTCGGGTCCGGTGAAGGGCCCGTCGGGGAGCTCGACGGCACCAGGCACCGCATCGATGAGCGCCTCGGCCCCTGCGGAACAGCCGAGCGCGAAGGATGTCTGGTCGCGCACCCAACAGTCGGTGCGCGGCTACACCTCCCTGTCGTTGACAGGAACGGACAGCGCGGACGGCTCCGGCCCCAGGGCCACCTTCCTCGGCGAGCTGGACGGCGAGCCGTCGGAGATGTCCTACGAGGGTGACGAGGTGGGCCACGTGACGATGCGTCGCATCTCCCATGATGTCTACCTCAAGGGCGATCGCACGTACTGGGATTCCGTCGACAAGGACGACCCGTCCCTCCAGGGCTCGAGCCCACCGGCGAACCGGTGGATCAAGGTGCCCGACAGCGCGTTCGGCCAGAAGGAGCTGTCCGACCTCAGCGCCAAGTCGTACATCGAGGCCATGGGCGACACCACCGACGCCAAGTGGGGTCACCTCGGCGACGGCACCCTGACGCCGGCGACGCTCGACGGCAGGCCGGCGTACAAGATCGTCAGCGCTGACGGAGACACTCGCGCCTGGGTGACCACCGACGACACGCATGACCTCCTCAAGGTCGTCGACGAGGCCGCGGGCACGGACGACCTGGGCACGGCGACGTTCTCACGCTGGAACGAGAAGATCGCGGTGCCGCGCCCCGTCGGCGCTCTGGACGGTGGGGAGATGGCGCCGGACCCGTCACCGTCCGGCGAGGCCACGACCTGACGCGTGGCAGGCGGCCGGTTCGGGCGCCGCGTGAGGCACGACACGCCTACGTCAGGACCATGGTCCCCACGGATTGTGGAACTCACCCCGTAGCGTGGTTGTGAAAGTCTTCACATTCGTCTCGTCGAGGGGTCACTCATGGATGCCTTGGAGCTGGCGAGATGGCAGTTCGCCATCACGACGGTCTACCACTTCCTGTTCGTGCCGATCACGATCGGCTTGTCTGCCGTCGTCGCCGGTTACCACACCGCATGGTTGCGCACGGGTAACACGCAGCATCTGAGGGTCGCGAAGTTCCTCGGCAAGCTGTTCACGATCAACTTCGCGCTCGGTCTCGTCACCGGCATCGTGCAGGAGTTCCAGTTCGGCATGAACTGGAGCGACTACTCGCGTTTCGTCGGCGACATCTTCGGCGCGCCGCTCGCGATCGAGGCGCTGCTCGCGTTCTTCCTCGAGTCGACGTTCCTCGGTCTGTGGATCTTCGGCTGGGGCCGACTGCCCAAGAAGCTGCACGCCGCGACGATCTGGATCGTCCACATCGGCACGGTGCTGTCGGCGTACTTCATCCTCGCCGCGAACTCGTTCATGCAGAACCCCGTCGGTTACAAGTACAACCCGACGACGCACCGCGCGGAGCTCACCGACTTCGTCGCCGTCCTGACGAACAAGGTCCAGCTCGTCACGTTCCCGCACGTCATCGCGAGCTCGTACATGGTCGGTGGCGCCGTCGTCATGGGCGTCATGCTGTGGAATCTGCGCAAGCGCACTCTTGCTGCCGAAGCAATCAAGGGTGAAACTCTCGAAGACCGTTCCGACGGTTCGACGGGCGCGACGAAGTTGGCGTCGACCTCCGACGACCTCACGATGTACCGCAAGGGCTCGCGCGTCGGCGCGATCGTCCTGCTCGTCTCGAGCCTGTTCGTCGTCATCACCGGCGACCTGCAGGGCAAGGTCATGACCGAGGTGCAGCCGATGAAGATGGCTGCCGCCGAGGCGTTGTACGAGACGCAGGAGAAGGACGCGCCGTTCTCGATCTTCACCGTCGGTACGCGTGACGGCAAGCAGGAGAAGTTCGCGGTCACCGTGCCCAACCTGCTGTCGTTCCTCGCGACGGGTGACTTCCACGGCAAGGTCGAGGGCATCAACAACCTCGAGGAATCCCAGAAAGCCAAGTACAGCGGCAACGAGCTGACGGCGGCGGACACGTACGCACCTAACATCATGTGGTCGTACTGGAGCTTCCGCTGGATGATGGGTTGGGGCGCGATCTCCATGCTCATCGCCTGCTGGGTGCTGTGGCTGACCCGCAAGGGCCGCAACGCGACGAACCGCTGGATGGGCCCGGCCGCCCTCGTCGGCGCGCTGTCGCCGGTCGCGGCGATGAGCATCGGCTGGATCTTCACCGAGATCGGCCGTCAGCCGTGGATCGTCAACGGCCTCATGACGACGAAGCAGGGCGTCAGCCCGAGCGTCACCTCGGGTGAGGTGCTGACGTCGATGATCGTCTTCACGCTTCTGTACGGCGCACTCGCCGTCGTCGAGGTGAAGCTGTTCATGGACTACATGAAGAAGGGCGCCGAGCCCGTCGCCTCCGACGGTGAGGATCTGCCCGGCGGTCACGACGATGGCCACGGCTCCGCCGGTTCCGACGATGACGAACTCGCGTTCGCGTACTGATAGGCGAGGTTGAACGATGGAACTCACCACTTTCTGGTTCATCATCATCGGCGTGCTCTGGACGGGTTACTTCGTCCTCGAGGGCTTCGACTTCGGTGTTGGCATGCTGCTTCCCGTGCTCGGCAAGGGCAAGGCGGAGGCGACGGGCGTCACCGACCCGGTCACCGACCACATCGGCGAGAACGAGCGACGCCGCCGCGTCATGCTCAATACGATCGGCCCGGTCTGGGACGGCAACGAGGTGTGGGTGCTCACTGCTGGTGGCGCGACCTTCGCCGCGTTCCCGAACTGGTACGCGACGCTGTTCTCGGGCGCCTACCTGCCGCTGCTGCTCATCCTCGTCGCGCTCATCGTGCGCAACATGGGCTTCGAGTACCGCCACAAGCGTGACTCCGACGGCTGGCGCCGCGGCTGGGACGCCGCCATCGTGTTCGGTTCGTTCCTGCCGGCGATCCTCTGGGGCGTCGCGCTGACGAACATCGTCCACGGCCTGCCGATCAACCAGGACATGGAGTACACGGGCAACCTGCTCGCCATGCTCAACCCGGTGTCGCTGCTCGGCGGCGTCACGACGATGCTCGTGTTCATGACGCACGGCTGCTTCTTCGTCGCGCTCAAGACCGACGGCGCCATCCGTCACGACGCTCGCGCGCTCGGCACGAAGATCGGCCTCGCGGCCGCCGTCGCCGCCGTCGTCCTGCTGCTGTGGCTGGGCATCGAAGGCGGCTCGGTGTGGTCGTGGATCACGACCGTCGCACTCGCCGTCATCTTCCTCACCGGGCTGTTCTTCAACATGCGCGGCAAGGAGGGCCTGGCGTTCCTGTGCACGTTCGTCGCGATCGCCCTGTTCGTTCTGACGTACTTCCTCATGCTGTTCCCGAACGTCATGCCGAGCTCGACGAACCCGGCGTGGTCGCTGACGACGACGAACGCGGCGAGCTCGCACCACACGCTCGTCATCATGACGTGGGTCGCGCTGATCTTCACCCCGATCGTCCTCATCTACCAGAGCTGGACGTACTGGGTGTTCCGCAAGCGCATCACGACGCGTCACATCCCCAAGGCGGTCGACCCGAGCCGCCCCGACCCGATCAAGGTCCACTGACGACTCACGTCCTGGCCCACGATCGCCCCATGACTTCGCTGTGAGCGAAGGTGCAACAGCAAGCGCCACCACCCCGAGCGGGATGGTGGCGCTTGCTGCGTCGTCCGCCATGGGCCACCGAGTGCATGGGATCAACAAGAACGAAGCGAAAGAGCTCGTGCCGTCGTTCTCACGACGCTCCCGTATCATCCTGACCCCGTGACCACGACACCCACCACGCCTGCGGCCGCTGAGCGCCACGCTCGCGGTTTCTGGCTGCTTGCGGCGGCGTTTCCCATCCTCATGGCCTACTCGACCGTGCCGACGCCGATCTATCCGCTCTACCAACGCCACGATCACTTCCCCACCGTGATGATCACGGCCATCTTCGCGGCCTACGGGCTGGGCGTCATGGCAAGCCTCTACCTCGCGGGCCACCTGAGTGACCAGTTCGGGCGACGCCGCATGATCGCGATCGCCACCGCCGTCTCCCTGGTGAGCGCGGCGATCTTCATCGGTTCGCCGTCCGTGCCGGCGCTGTTGGTCGCCCGGCTGCTGTGTGGTGTGGGGATCGGCATCCTGACTCCGGCAGCAACAGCGATGCTCGGTGAATTGCGGCGCGTTCATCGCCCGCACGAGCCGAGCAGTTTCGCCTCGACGGTGGCCTCGAGCGTGAACACGGGCGGGCTGGCCCTCGGCCCCCTCGTCGGTGGAGTCCTCGTGCAGTGGGCCCCGGCCCCCTTGAGGACGCCCTACGTGGTCTTCTTCGTCCTACTCGCCGGGGTGGGCCTCGCGCTCACGTTGGTTCCCGAGACCAACCCGGCAACACCGGCGAACGAGCGCCCGAGGTATCGACCGCAGCGCGCCGTCGTCCGACCAGGTCATGAAGCCCGTTTTCGCTCAGCGCAGGTCGTGGCCGGCGCGGCCTTCGCTGCACTGGGCATCCTGACGTCGATGACGGGGACGTTCCTGGCGCACGTCGCACATCGCTCGTCTCCGCTCGTGTGCGGCGTGGTCGTCTTCCTCGCCATGGGGGCATCTGCCCTGGCCCAGGTCGCCCTTCCGATCCCCAACCCGCGAACGAAGATCGCGTGCGGCGTCCTGTTCGCCGTCGCCGGCCTCGGGTGCGTCGCGGCGTCCGCACTCACCCACCCCTTCGTCCTGTACGCAGGCGGCGCGGTCATGGCGGGGGCCGGGATCGGCCTGCTCTTCCAAAGTGCTGTCGCCGTCGGTTCCGCGGTCAGCGAGGCCGGACACACCGGGGGAAGCGTGGCTGGTGTCTTCCTGGCCGCCTACATCGGCATCACGATCCCCGTCGTGCTGGCGGGGTTGCTCACGACACGCCTGTCCATCAGCGCGAGCCTGGCTCTCTTCTGCGCGCTCACCTCGCTGGTCGTCCTCGTCGCGAGCATCCCCATGATGCGCGGGGCATCGGACTGAGCCCGTTCATCTCGCACGACGAGGCGCCACGCCACGTGAGAGCCGAGCCCAATCGGCCGTTCGCCGGCCGCCCGTGAACACCGAAGGCGCCTGGACCCCATGGGGATCCAGGCGCCTTCGGCATGTTCGCGCGTGGCGCAGCCAGGCTCAGCTCAGGCGCTCGAGCAGCTTCTTGGCGAGCGCCTCGGACGATGCCGGGTTCTGACCCGTCAGCAGGTCACCGTCGACGACGGTGAACGGCTGCCAGGCGGGGCCGGTCGAGACGTCGGCGCCGAGTTCGCGCAGCCGGTCCTCCAGCAACCACTTGGCCTTGTCAGCCTTGCCGGCGGCCTTCTCCTCCTCATTGGAGAAGCCGGTGATCTTGCGTCCGGCGACGACGGGCTCGCCCGCCGACGTCCGCGCCGGGAGCAGCGCTGCCGGGCCGTGGCACACGATGGCGACAGGCTTGCTGCCCTCGAGTGCGTCCGCGATGAGCTTGCCGGACGTGGCGTCCTGCGCAAGGTCTTCCATCGGGCCGTGCCCACCCGGGTAGAACACCGCGTCATAGTCGCCGAGGACGACGTCCTCGAGCTTCATGGGGTGCTGCAGGCCGTCGATCGCGTCGAGGTCAGGACGCACGTCAGCGCCGCCGTTCGCGTCGGGGGCGAGGCTGACCTCATCGGCCACCGGCGTCACACCGCCGGGCGTGGCGAACGTGACCGAGTGACCTGCCCCGGTGATCACACGGTAGGGGGTGAGAAGTTCTTCCGCCCAGTAACCCGTCGGGACGCTCGAGCCGTCGGCCAGGGTCCAGGAGCGGGCGCCGGTGACAACGAAGAGAACGTTGGACATGTCAATCTCCTTGGTGATTCAGTGAGCGGCGTTCGCATCGGGGCGAGTCGTCACTCGTGGTAGGTGAGGCCCTCCTCGATCGGCCAGCCGAGCTGCTGCCACATCGGCAGCTTGTTCCACTCCTTGACGAATTCGACGCGCTTGTCGTCTTCGACGCGGAACAGGGCGCATGTGTACTCGTGCGCGAGGTCGAGGTTGGCCTTCTCGGTCTACGTGAGCTGCGTGGTGTCCGACATTGGGGTCTCCTTCGCTTGGGTGCGAAACGGTGAGATCAGCGACGCGAGCCGCGTCGGGGGAAGCCGGCCGCCGACAGCGCCGCAGCGATGAGGGCGGGCTGGCCGAACAGGCGGACGAGGCGCTTGGTGTCGGTATCGAGGCCGAAGGCGTCGTGGCGCTCCGCGTACTGGCTGATGTTGCCGGGGAAGATCGCGGCGTAGAAGGCGGCGAGCGCCACCCCCACCGCAGCGCGACGCTGCGGCAGGGTGAGCATCGCGGCACCGAACGCGACCTCGACGACACCGGAGGCGAGGACGACGACGTCCTTGTCCATCGGGAACCAGTCCGGCACCTGCGCCTGGAAGTCCTTGCGGGCGAACGTCAGGTGCGAGACACCGGCGAACGACATGAAGGCTCCGAGGCCGAGACGGGCCACCTCCTGCCCACGGGTCGCAGGCGGGGCCGGCTCGGCGAGTGACCGGACGGACTCGATCAGTCGGGTAAAACGAGTCATGGTTGTTCCCTCCTCGCGTCGCGGGTCACGACGCATCGATCACTTGGCGACGCGGACGAGCTTCGTGTTGGCGAATTCGCCGAAGCCCCAGCGTCCGAGCTCACGCCCGTAACCGGAGCGGCGCACACCACCGAATGGCAGGCCGGCCTTCGTCGTGCCGTGCTCGTTGACATAGGCCATGCCGACCTCGAGGCGTCGGGCGATCTGCTCCGCCTTGTCGGTGTCCTTGCCCCAGACGGAGCCGGACAGGCCGAAGGAGGAGTCGTTGGCGAGCTCCACGGCTTCGTCGATCGAGTCGTAGGAGTAGACGACGGCGACGGGGCCGAAGATCTCCTCCTTGAAGGCGTCCATCTCACGCGTGACACCGGTGAGCACGGCGGGGGCCATCCAGGCGCCGTCCTGCTCGAGCGCCGTGCCACCCGTGCGCAGGGTCGCACCCTGCTCGACGGCGCGCTCGACCTGGGCGATCGCGTCGTCGCGAGCCTCGACCGACGAAAGCGGGCCCATGTCCGTGCCCTCGTCGTCCGGGTTGCCGACCTTCATGCCCTCGACGGTGGCGACAACGCCGTTGACGAAGTCGTCGAACATCGTCGACGGAACGAAGATGCGCTTCGGGGAGTTGCAGGCCTGCCCGGCGTTGCTCATGCGCGCGGTGGCGACGGCCTTCGCCGTCTCGGCGACGTCGACGTCGTCGAGGACGATGAGCGCGTCCGAGCCACCGAGTTCGAGGACGCTCTTCTTGAGGTTCTGCGAAGCGGTCTCGGCGACGGCCTTGCCGGCGCCCTCGCTACCGGTCAGGGAGACGCCGCGCACGCGCGGGTCCTCGATGATCGACGTGATCTGCTCGTTGCTGACGAACAGGTTGATGTAGGCATCCTGCGGCACACCCGCGGCGTGGAGGATCTCCTCGATCAGTTCGGCCGTGCGCGCGCAGATCGAGGCGTGCTTGAGCAGGATCGTGTTGCCGAGCATGAGGTTCGGCGCGACGAACCGCGCGACCTGGTAGTGCGGGAAGTTCCAGGGCATGACGCCCATGAGCACACCGATCGGGTCGGTGACGACGAGCGACTTCGCGTCGTCGCCGATGTTCAGCTGCTCCTCGACGAGCAGCTCCTCACCGTGCTCGGAGTACCAGCGGAAGATCGACGACGCGAGCGCGACCTCACCCTGCGCCTGCGCGAGCGGCTTGCCCATCTCGGCGCCGATGACGCGGGCGAGCTCGTCGGCGCGCTCGTCGTAGATGTCGGCGACCTTGGCGAGGACGGAGGCGCGCTCGGACGCGTCCGTCGTGCGCCACGTGCCGAACGCGGCGTCGGCGCGCTCGATGGCGCGGGTGACGTCAGCATCCGTCGCGGAGTTGTACTCCTTCTCGACGACGCCGGTGGCGGGGTTTTCGGTGCGGTAGGCCATGAGGTCTCTCCTTCAGATCGATGAGCTCTCTCATCGATCACAACACCGCCGGCCCCCAGAAGCATTCCTGCACGCAGTTTTTCACCTCGAGGGGTGAAGAAACGCGCCCGCGTGTGCGGCCCTGCCAGCCCGGCGCCGGGGTGCAGCGCAGGCGCCCTCGGGGCGCAGGTGGATCAAGCGTCCGCGAGCGCCCGACGGTGGTTCGTGCGGTGACGTTCGAGCCAGTTCATCGCGGGCGTGACGGTGGAGCCGTGCACGACGACGCTGACGATGATGGCGAGGGCGATCGTCGACCACAGCCAGTCGCTGCCCGCGAAGTCGGCGTGCCCCGTCGCGTACGCGATGTAGAAGATCGAGCCGATGCCGCGCACGCCGTAGAACGACGTGATCCAGCGCTCCCCCGTCGTCAGGCCGACGGCCTTCGCCGTGTCGTCGCGCCGCCCGAGCAGGGACAGCCACGCCCCGCCGGGCCTGATGACGAGGATGAGGGCCGCGACGATGACGGCACTGCGCCAATCAGCGTGCGCGAGAACACCGTTCGTCGCCGCCGCGCCGAGCAGCAGGAGCATGACGAGGGTGAGGATCTGCTCGAGACGTTCGATGAACGCGTGCATGTCCGCGTAGTAACGGTGGCCGCGCTCGGCCTGACGCATCGCCATCGCCGTGACGAACACGGCGAGGAACCCGTACCCGCCGGCGAGCTCCGTCAGCCCGTACGAGCACATGATCGCCGCGAGCGCGGCGAGCGGCTCACCGGCGTCGGCGAGGCGATACTTCTTCGCCGGCAGCCGGAAGAACAGCTTGCCGAGCACCCACCCGACGACGAGGCCGACGGCCACGCCGAGCGCGACCTTGCCGACGAGTTCCCAACCGAGCCACTTCCACCCCCAGTGCGACGGCGAGCCCTCGCTCGCCCACAGGATCGCGGCGTAGACGAACGGAAACGCGAGACCGTCGTTGAGACCGGCCTCCGACGTCAGCGCGAACCGCACCTCGTCCGACTCGTCGATCTCGGTGTCCTGCGTCATCTCCTGCGTGGCCTCGGTCTGCGGCCCATCGACCTGGACGTCGGAGGCAAGCACCGGGTCCGTCGGGGCGAGCGCCGCGGCGAGCAGCAACGCCGTCGGCGCGGCCAGACCGAGCGTCCAGCCGAGCAGTGAGACGCCCACGATGCCGAGCGGCATCGCGATGGCGAGCAGACGCCACGTCGGCGCCCACGCGCGCCACGACGTCAGGCTGCGAACGCGCATCGGCCGATCGAGCGCGAGACCGACACCCATGAGCGCGACGAGCACCGTCGCCTCGGAGGCATGCAGGACGAACGTCTCGTGCTCCTGCGGCGAGAACGTGAACCCCTTCGGCATCGGCGCGAGGCCGACGAGCGCCCCGACGCCGAGCAGCACCATCGGCGTCGACAACGGGAAGCGCTCGACGGCGGTCGGGAGGAAGACCGCGAGCAGCAGCGCGAAGCCGAGCACGATCCAGACGAGGTCAATGGCCACGAGACGCCTTCGATTCAGTGGGAACTCAGGGGGAGGGATTCGCTCGCGACAGTAGGCGATGAGCGCACCCGCCGCACGTCGGCGTCCGAGCGCGCACCCCGTCGGCCCTGCGCTGCGCGTCGTGTCCAGCCCGCGTGGCACCTGGGATCCGCGCCGATTCGAAGGCCAGCCGGACGCACCACACCCCCACCGGGCGAGGGCCAGGGTGGGGCGTGGTCAGCGGTTCAGGACCGCGGCGTCACTGCTGAAGGCGACGGCGAGCGACGACGATGCCGCCGAGCGCACCCGCACCGACGAGACCCGCGACGCCGAGCGAAAGGGCGTTGGTGTCGTCACCCATGCGGTCGGTCTCGACCTTGGGGCCCGTGCCGGGCGTGGTCGCAGCCGTCGTCGACGTCGTCGTCGTCGGGACGGTCGTGTTGGTCGTCGGCGTCGTCGGAACCGGGGTGGTCGGGACCGGCGTCGTCGGAGCCGGCGTGGTCGGAGCAGGCGTGGTCGGGACCGGCGTCGTCGGGGTGGGGGTCGGCTCGGTCGGCTTCGGCGTCGGCGTCGTGGGCTCCGGGGTCGGGTCCGTCGGGGTCGGGTCCGTCGGCGTCGGGTCCGTCGGCGGGACGACGATCGTCACAGTCTTCGACACGATGCGCTGGCTCGTGCAGACATCGGCGCTCAGCGTCACCTCGTAGGTGCCCGGCTTCGGGAAGGTGACGACGACAGGATCGCCGCTCAGCATCACCGGGTCGAACTCGACCGAGCCGTGCTTCGTGCAGGTGGCACGCTTGATGCCACCCTTCGTGGCGCCGCCGGAGACCTCGGCACCTTCCGGGAACGACATCGTGTACACGAGCGGCACACCGTACTTGGCGTGCTTGTTGCGGCCGTACTTCATCTCGTGCTGCGTGCCGGTGACGGAGGGCACGAGGGTCGCGGTCAGGCCGTCCACGGTGTACTCGATGTGCGCGGCGGCGCTCACCTTCGGCGCGGGAGCCGGCTTGGCGATGTTGACCGTCGTCGTCTTCTCGACCGTCTGCAGGCCGCCCTCACCGCAGTAGTAGCCGGTGGCCGTGATCGTGTACGTGCCCGCCTTGCGGTAGGTGTGCGAGTAGCCCGAGGAGACCGAGTCACGGAACGGCGAGGTCGGGCCAGTCGTCTCGCAGGTGAGGCCGGGGCGACCGTCGTAGCCGTCGGGGTCGCTGTCGTCGCCGTAGTCGACGAAGAACGCCATCGCGCCGTAGCGGCTCATCGCCTTCCGGCCGTCGTTGGCGTAGTACTGGACGCCGCTGTCCTTGTAGGCGACGTCGACCGTCTTGCCCGTGACGGTCGCATCGAGAGTGATCGTCATCGACGGTTCCTGGGCGGCGTTGACGGCGGGCGCCACGATCGTCGCGGCGCCGAACAACGACGCGACGGCGACGGCCTTGGTGACACGAATCGAGCGGCTCATGGGTTCTCCTGAGAATCTGCTGGTCCTGGTTTCGTCCGCGCGCGCCGCCCGGGATCGATCGACGCAGGCGCAGAGTGCGCGAGCCTCCCGAACCGCACGCCGACAGGTGCTGGCAGCCATGAGAAGCCCTCCCGCGCTCACCCTACCCAGCACGGACACGCCGCAGTGAGTTGGGTCACAAGGTTCCCCGAGGGCTCTCTCGTACATCCCGTTTCGCCCGTTGCGAGGGCTGTCACCGTCGACTGCGAGAATGGGGCCATGCGTCCGTTCGACCCCCACCTGCTGCGCGCCGCGCCCGCCACCCGCCTCCCGGTCGCCGTGCTGGCCCTGCTGGGCGGCCTCGGCGGCATCGTGGCGATCGCACAGGCCGTGGCGGTGGCGCACCTCGTCGTCGCCGTCGTCGAGGGGCACGCGCTGCTGACGCCGGGCCTGTGGGTGCTGGCGCTGTTCGCAGCCCGCGGAATGCTCTCCGGCGCAACCGAACTCGCGGCAGCCCACGCGGGTGCACGCGTCTCCGGCGCACTGCGCGAAGCCGCGATGCGCCGCTGGATGACGCAGACGGCGGACGAACGCCCCGCACCGAGCGCGATGCTGACGATGGCGACGAAGGGTGCCGCCGCCGTCGAGCCGTACGTCGCGCGCTATCTGCCGGCGCTCGTCACCGCGGGCGTCGTGCCGGTGCTCGCCGTCGTCGCGATGCTGTGGGTCGACTGGCGCAGCGCGCTCATCGTCATCGTCACCCTGCCGTTGCTGCCGCTGTTCGCCGCGCTCATCGGCAAGTACACGCAGCGCGCCACGGCGGAACGCTGGGTCGAGACGACGATGCTCGCCGGTCACTTCGCCGACGTCGTTGCCGGGTTGCCGACGCTCGTCGCATACGGGCGCGGCAACCACCAGGTCGAGCAGGTGCGCAAGGTCGGCGATCGTCACCGCAGCGCGACGATGCGGACGCTCCGCATCGCGTTCCTCTCCTCCGCAGCCCTCGACCTGCTCGCGACGATCTCCGTCGCGATGGTCGCCGTCGCCGTCGGCCTGCGCCTCGCGAACGGCCACGTCTCCCTGCTGACCGGCCTCATGGCGATCCTCATCGCCCCGGAGGCCTACTGGCCGATCCGTCGCGTCGGGCAGGAGTTCCACGCGGCGGCCGACGGCGCCGAAGCCATCGACTCGCTGCTCGCCGACGAGCGTGAACGCCCCTGGCACGCCCCCGCACCCGAGACGTCGAGCGGCCTCGCGCGCGCCATGATGAGCGGCGTCACCTACACCTACCCGGGCCAGAGCGCGCCCGCGATCACGCACACGACGGGAGTCGTCCGCGACGGCCTCACGGCCCTCACCGGCCCGAGCGGCTCCGGCAAGTCGACACTGCTCGAGATCCTCGCCGGCGCGCGCAGGCCCGATTCGGGGCGCCTCGAGGTGCCCAGCACGCACCTCGTCAGCCAACGTGCGTTCATCGCGCCGATGTCGGTGCGTGCCAACCTCGAGCTCGGCAACGACGCGAGCGTCGACGAGATGCGCACCGCGATGGCGGCCACGGGGTTCGACGACGTCGTCCTGTCGATGCCCGACGGGGTGCGAACATCGCTGGGCGACAACGGTTTCGGCTTGTCAGCCGGGCAACGCGCGCGTCTCGTGCTGACGCGCGCCTGGCTCTCCGACGCGGCCATGGTGCTGCTCGACGAACCGACCGCCCACCTCGACCCGGCGAGCGCCGCCGACATCCGCTCGGCCATCGTCGCGCTGAGCAAGCGCAAGCCGGTCGTCGTCGTCACCCACGACGACGCCCTTGCCGCCGCAGCCGACCATCAGTGGCGCGTCTCTGCCCGCTCACCCCAGCGTTACGACCAGGAGGTGACGGCATGAGCAGCGTTGCCTCACGAGCCGATTCGAACAGTGCGTCACGCCAGGGCGTGACACATGCCGATGTGACACCCGACGATGTGGCACCCGCCGACGACGCGCGAGGCGGCTTCGCGCGCGAGCGCGGATCGCGCCCGGATCAGCGCTGCCCGCTGCTCGTGCCGGTGCGCGGCGTCATCATCGCGGGCCTCATCGGCGCTCTCGCGTTCGCCTGCGGCGTGGCGCTGACGGCGACATCCGGCTGGCTCATCGTGCGCGCGAGCCAGCGCCCCATCGTCCTCACGCTGCTGACGGCGATCGTCGCGGTGCGCACGTTCGGCATCGGACGCCCCGTCTTCCGGTACGTCGAGCGGCTCGTCTCGCACAACGCGGCGCTGGCCGACCTCACCGAGCGGCGCACGGCGGCCTACCGTCAGCTGCTGCCGCTCACGCCCGCCCGGTTGGGCACTCGCCGACGCGCCGATCTGCTCTCCGGTGTCGTGCGCGATCTCGACGACGAGGTCGACATCCAGGTGCGCGTCATCGTCCCCCTCATCACGACGGTCGGTGCTGCCGCGGTGGCGCTCGTCGCGACGTTCCTCATCCATCCGCCGGCCGGGTTCGTCATGCTCGGGTTCATCGTCGTCGCGGCGCTCGTCGGGTGGCTGGATCTCGCCCTCGAGCGGCACGGGCAGGCGGCGTCCCTCAAGGCGCGCGGCCAGGTCGATCGCGTCGCGCACCTCGTGAGCTCCGGCGCCACCGAACTCGCGGCGATCGGCGCGACGGACGCTCCGATGGCGTGGCTCGCGCACGCGCAGAAGAACGTCGAGAAGGCCGCGACGGCGCAGGCACGCGGCCGTGCCGCAGGTGTTGCGCTCACGCTCCTCGCGACGGGCGCCGCCACCCTGCTCATGGCGTGGACGCTCGACGGCGAGGTCAGGTCGGGCGCCATCGACGGGCCGTTCGCCGCGCTGCTGCTGCTGACGCCGCTGGCGCTCGGCGACGTCGTCGGGCTCATCCCGGACGCGGTCGGTTCGTTCGCGCGCTCGGCCGCGGCCCGGGATCGTCTGCAGGCGCTGCTGACGCAGGAACCCGCCGTCGCCGCCCGCGGCACGCACGGCGTCGCCGACGGCGCGCCGACGATCGAACTCGACGACGTCACCGCGTCGTGGACGGGCGCGCGCACCGACACCGGCCCGCACACGCTGACGATCGCGCCGGGCGAGCATCTCGCCATCACCGGCCCGAACGGGTGCGGCAAGTCGACGCTGCTCGCCGTCCTCGCCCGTCACCTCGACCCCAGCGGCGGCACCTGCCGCTGGGACGGCGTCGACGTGCGTGATCTCGACGCCGACGCCGTGCGCTCGCGCATCGCGTTCGTCGACGACGACCCGCACCTGTTCGCTGGGACGCTTGGCGCCAATCTGCTTCTCGCGCAGCCGGGTGCGAGTGACGACGAGGTGCGCGCGGCACTGCGTCGCGCCGGCCTCGGTGGGTGGCTCGACGAGCTCACCGACGGCCTCGACACCCATCTCGGCGAGTACCTCGTCGGCGCCGGTCGTGACGGCGCCGAGACGGCCGGCACGGCAACCGAGCGCTCCATCTCCGGCGGCGAACGCGCCCGCCTCGGCATCGCGCGTGCACTGCTGAGCGAACGCCCCGTGATCGCGCTCGACGAACCCGTCGCTCACCTCGACGGCCCGACCGCCGACGCCGTCATCCGCGACCTGCTCGAAGCCAGTGGCGGGCGCACCGTTGTCATGGTGAGCCACCACCCCGTCGCCTTCGACGCGCTCGACCGCGTCGTCGAGTTGGAGTTCGCGCGAGCCTGATCACCTCGGGCCGGTCGGCGTTCGATGCGTCGATGGACCAGGACGGCGAGCATCGCTGCCCCTGGGGCAAGAACGCACCGCCGGCGCGGGGTCGTCGGTGCGCCGAGCACCGTGGTCTCAGGGTGGCGACGCGCCGATGGGCAACGCCCAGCGAGTCAGGGAACGCCCATCGGTTCCTCAGCCCGTCACACGTTGCCCACCAGGATGGACGCGCCGGGGGCGGCGCGTCAGTGGCCTCGCCCAGCCCTTGAATCAGCCCCTGAAGATGCGACGCAGAATGCCCTTGCGGGACGTGTCGTCCCGCGCCGGCAACGGCTTGGGCGCCTCGATCGTCTCCGGCTGCTTCACGGCGTCGATCGGCTCGGCTGCGTCGATGGGCTCTGGACGTCCGACACTCCAGGCGTCGTCTTCATCATCACTCGACGGGGCCTGACCGCCGTTCGCGGCCCGCGTGTCGTCGGAGGCACGTTGCGGCGACGAACTGGCCGCTGCGTCACTGCCCGATCCGTCCACCTGGGGCGCGGGGACGCTGGAGGACGCGTCTGACGAGTCACCCACCGTCCGGGCCGTCTCGGCAGACTCTCCCTCTGCAGCGTGGCCTGCAGCCGCGAGGCGTTCGCGCTCGGCCGCGCGGCGGGCGAGTTCGGCGGCGACGGGCGCCGGGGCGCCCATCGCGTCGCGATCGTCGTGGGGCTCACGCACGCGAGCGACCTCCTCCTTGGCGGGTGCGACTCTGCGAAGCGCCGCAAATGCCGGCGCGGGCGCCTCGTCGTCTCCCCCGGCGGCTGCGTTACCTGTTACTGACGACTCGTCATCGGGCGCAGCAGTGTGGGCGTCGGACGCGGAGGTCTCGTCACGCGACTCGAACGCCTCACCCACGTGCGCCGACGCTTCGCGACGCGAGCCGGGCACCGCATCATGCGACGTGGGGGTCTCGTCGTGGCGTGCGCCGGCGTCGTCCACCTGAGCACGCGACGTGCCATCCGCCTCGGGCGACGGCAGGCGCGGCGTCATCGCGGTCGGACCGCTCGGCTGGGCGAAGGGATCGAAATCGTTTCCAGCGTGCGGGTCGAACGCGGCGACCGGCGCCTCGTCGGCAAACAGGTCGTCCGCGGCTACGTCGGAGGGATGAGACGCGACGGCCGGGTCACGCGACACGATCGGCTCGTCCCACGGCGACGACTCGGTCGTGGCACCGGTCTGCGTCGAAGCGGGAGTAGCGTCGGACGGCGTGCGGTCGAACGCACCCCCGTCCATGCCAGCGTGATCGAGGACGGAATCCGCGGCTGCGGGGTCGGCGGCCGAGCCGACGCGGGTCTCATCGAGGTGACGCGGTTCGCTCTGGTGCTCGGCAACCACGTCGCTGCGGGGCGCCGCCGGCTCGATCGGGGGGATCTCGGAGCCGGCGGGCTCGGCGAAGACCTCGGGCGTGGCGTAGGCGCTGAACTCGGGGTGGTAGTGCCCCTCCGCCTGGCGGTCAGCGTCGGACATCGCACGGCGAACATCGCCGCGGGGCAACGGAACCCGATGATCCGTCGCAGGGTAGGAGATGATCGATTCTTCGCTGACAGGCTCGTGTACGACGGGCACCTCACCTGCGCTCTGGGCCTCTGCGCCCTGCTCATCGACGTCGTTCGCGTCCGCGACCGACTCGGTGAACGCGTCGTCGGCAGCGCCGCCCGTCCACGACTGGCCCATCGAAGGACGGATGGTCGCCGCGCGCTGATCGCCCGACTCGGCCGATCGCTCGACGCGTTCGATCGGCACGCCTCGCGACGCCTCGTCGCTCCTGTCGTCGCCCTCGTCGGCCGACGCGACCGCGTCGCGGCCAGAATCGTCGTCAGCGCCCTCGTCGTCGATCAGCTCGTCGCCGGTAGCGGCGAGTCCGCCACCAACAGGGTGCACCTGCGCCGACGCATGCGACGCCTCGCGTCGGGCCTCGTCGCGCGCGTCGCCAGCTTCGTCGAGCGGCTCCCCACCGACGGGGTTGATGCCCTGCTGGACGGTCCTTTCGTCATCGACGGCGTGCCCGTCACCCTCGACGGCGTCATCGACGACGCGGCCGCCCGCACCTGCCTCGACGACGTGCTCGCCACTGGGGCCGCGCCGCTCTGAGTCGCCCGCGACATCTTCTGCATCGACCACACGCTGGGTGCGGTGATCGTCCTGAGCGCCCGCGTCATCATGCGCACCGAGGAATCCCTTCGCCGGGTCGCCCTCAGACTTGGCGTCGCCAGTCGCGAGCGCAGGCGCCTCGTGGTCAGCGTGCTCGTCGGCGTCATCCCACGATCCATCGGGACGCACCCGCGGCACGCGCACCCCGGGCTCGCCGAGCCTCTCGTGACGGGTCTCGTCGGTCGGCTCCTCGTCCCACGTGCCGTCGGGGCGAACCTGCGGCACGCGCACCCCGGGCTCGCCGAACGAGCCCCCACGCGAGTCGTCGACCTGGTCGTAGCCACGCTCGGGGGTGGGCTCCGCGCCACCACGCTGATTGTCGGCGCCAGAACGAACGCCGTCGGTCACCGCGGCGCTCTGCCACTCGTCGTCGGCCCTGGTGTCACTCTGAACCGCGCCGCGCGGCGCGCCTGACGCGACGGCGAGCGCCGCGGCGTCACGGACACCACCGTCGTCGCGCCGGGGGTCGGCGAGATCGTCGTCGCTCAACTCACTCGCGGGCTCCCACTCATCGTCGGCGTGGAGCGTCTCGCCGCCGTTCGAACCGGAGGTCTCGGCGGCGAACAGGCGCTGAGCGACGCGGTCGAGCAGGTCGTCGACGTCGTCCATGTCGTAGCCGCCGTTGACGTCGGCGGCTCGCTCGGGAAACTCCGCCTCCACGACCTCGTGGGACGTCACGGCGTCGGTGACGCTGCCGTGGCCCTGCTCGAGCGCCGTCAGCGTCGCGATGACACGGTCGAGGAAGTCGTCCACAGCCACCTCGTCGTATCTCGGCGTGCCGGCCGCGGCGCGGCGAAACTCGGCGTCGTGCACCTCGCGAGCGGTGATCATGGCCAATCCCCTTCGTCGTGACGTGCGCCGTCGAACGGCGCTGTTCTCGACCGAGCCTAGCCACCGGCGGCGCGTTCGCCCATGCACCGCGCCGAGTCGTTCGATGACGCCGGACGCGGCCGCCGCTGCAGCCCCTTCACCGTGACGACCGATGTCCGCCCCAGGCTCCCTGCCCTGACGTCCGCTGCCACGCCCCGTCGCGCCATCGCAGCGAGCAGCACCCGCCGTGAGGCAGGTCACCCCCGCCTTAGTTGCGCCTAGCGCGACGAAAGTGCAACATTGCACTGCTGAAGATTTCAGTGCAACAGTCGAAGGGGGCCCGTGCACACCACAGCCTGCACCCAGCCCGCGTCTCGCACGGCGCGCGCGATGCGGCGTCTCGTCGAGATCCAGGAGGCTGCCGCGACCCTCGTCATCGAACGGGGTTATGACGGTTTCACGATGGACGAATTGGCCGAACGCGTCGGCGTCAGCCGCCGCACCCTGTTCAATCACGTCCCGGACAAGGCCTCGGCCGTTCTCGGCCCGTTCGACGAGAACAACCCGCGCCCCGGGGCGCTCGAACTGTTCCTCGAGAAGCAGCCCCACGGCCGACTCGTCGACGATCTCGTCCACGCCATCGACACCGTCATCGCCTCCGCCGACGACCTGGACGCCACGAGCCCCGGACACCGCGCCCTCGTCAATCGGGCGATCATGTCCGACGCGAAGGTGATGCAACTCGTCGCCCACCGCTTCGAGGTCGTCGCCGCCATGCTGCGTGACGCCATCGCCCAGCGGGAGGGGTGGGAGCCGTCGGATCTGCGGGCCCGCGTCCTCGCCACGACGATGCTGAGCATGCTCAAGCTGACGCTGGAGGATTTCGCGGGCGGCCAGGATGCTCCGCCGATCGACTTCACGACCCGATTCCACGAGGTGCTCGCAGCCGCCGTCGAGGTGCACGAAGAGCACTGAGGCAGCGACGCCCGCCCTCTCAGACCCCCATCAGCCCTTGTCCGCGAGCCCGCCCGATCGGCCCACGTTCACCACCCGTCTCGCACCACCGTCTCATCACCACCGTCTCGACGCACTGCGTCGCGCATCCTTCGTCCACCCGCCACTCGCAAGGAGATCTTCGTGGCAAACATCCTCTACCGCCTCGGGCGGACGGCTTACAAGAAGTGGCCGTTCTTCCTCGTCGGCTGGCTCATCGCGATCCTCGCGGTCGGTGGTTTCGCCGCCGCCAAGAGCAAGCCGATGTCCAGCGAGTTCACCATCCCCGGCATCCCGTCGCTCAAGGCGGCCGAGATGCAGAAGGAGCTCTTCCCCGACGCCAAGGCTGCCGACAAGCAGGTCAACGGCCAGATCGTCCTGAAGGCGCCGGCGGGTCACACGCTCTCCGAGCAGCCGTACAAGGGCCAGATCGACGCGCTCGTCAAGAAGTTGCAGAGCGCACCGCAGATGCCGAAGGGCGCTGAGGCGCAGACCATCGCGAACCCCGTCGTCGCCGCGCAGATGCAGAGCAAGCAGCTCGTCGCGCAGTCGATGAAGCAGGGCATGACGAAGGAGCAGGCCGAGGCGAACGCCCAGGCCCTGTCGCCGCTGTCGAAGGACGGGCGCATCGGCACGATCTCGTGGAACTTCGATGTCGAGAACGTCATGGACATCAAGCAGGACACGCAGAAGCAGATCCGTTCGGATGCCGCGGCCGAGGCGAAGAACGGTCTGACGATCGTCGCCGGCGGTCAGGGCATGCAGGAGATGATGCAGCCCGGCGGCACCTCGGAGCTCATCGGCATCGCCGTCGCGCTCGTCGTCCTCGTCATCACGTTCGGTTCGTTCGTCGCGGCGGGCATGCCGATCCTCAACGCCGTCATCGGGCTGCTGCTGGGCACGCTCGGCATCACGGGTGCGACGTACTTCTTCGACCTGCCGGAGACGACGACGGCGCTCGCGTCGATGATCGGTCTCGCCGTCGGCATCGACTACGCGCTGTTCATCCTGTCGCGTTACCGCAGCGAGCTGCGGCACGTCGACCGGACGAAGAACGACGAGCGTGCCCACGCGATGGGTCGTGCCCTCGGGACGGCCGGCTCGGCCGTCGTGTTCGCCGGTCTCACCGTCCTCATCGCGCTGTCCGCATTCTCGGTGCTCGGCATCGGCATGCTGACGGCGATGGGTCTCGGCGCCGCGGGCACCGTCTTCGTCGCCGTCATGGTCAGCCTGACGCTGCTGCCCGCTCTCATGGGCATGCTCAAGGGCAAGGCGTTCGGTGGGCGGGTGCGCAAGGACACGACCGCCGACGACTCCGACCACGACTTCGTCAACGGTTCGGTCCGACTCGGTCGCGGCATCCGCAAGGCTCCGTGGGCCGTCGCGCTCGGCGTCGTCGCCCTTCTGGGCGTGCTCGCGGCACCCGTGAGCAACCTGCACCTCGGCCTGCCCTCCGACGCCACGGCGGAGAAGAACACCGAGGCGCGTCAGAGCGCCGACCTGCTCGCCGAGGGCTTCGGCCCGGGCAAGAACGCCCCGATGATCGCCGTACTCGACGGACGTGACATCAAGGTCTCCGGCACGGACGCCGCGGCGCAGAAGGAACTCGCCGGCAAGCAGATGCAGGCGTACGGCAAGGTCGTGCAGTGGGCGTCGAAGGAGGACGACGTCGCCAACGCGCAGATCGTCCAGATGGCGAAGAAGGGTGACGGCGCCGTCGTCATGATCACGCCGAAGACGGGCCCCGCCGACAAGAAGACCGACGACCTGCTGACGCGCCTGCGCGACGGTCAGGCCGACATCGAGAAGTCGAGCAACGTCAAGGTCGGCATCACCGGCCAGACGGCGATCGCCGCAGACGTGTCGGAGAAGCTCAACGACGCGCTCGCGCCGTACCTCGCCATCGTCGTCGGGCTCGCGTTCGTCCTGCTCGTGCTCGTGTTCCGTTCGATCGTCGTGCCGCTGCTCGCGACGCTGGGCTTCCTCGCCTCGATCCTCGCGACGCTCGGCGTGACGGTGAAGCTCGTCCAGGACGGCACGTTCGGCTGGTTCGACCCGCAGCCCATCATGAGCTTCATGCCGACGCTGCTCATCGGCATCGTGTTCGGCCTCGCGATGGACTACCAGGTCTTCCTCACCACGCGCATGCGTGAGGCGTACGCCCACGGCATGGACGCACGCGACGCCGTCATCGACGGTTTCCGCCACTCGGGCCGCGTCGTCGTCGCCGCCGCGCTCATCATGATCTCGGTGTTCGCCGCGTTCGCCTCGCAGGACAACGCGCTCATCAAGACGATCGGTGTGTCGCTCGCGACGGCCGTCTTCCTCGACGCGTTCCTCGTGCGCATGATCCTCATCCCGGCCGTCATGCTCATGCTGGGCAAGCACGCCTGGTGGATCCCGAAGTGGCTCGACAAGATCATGCCCAACGTCGACGTCGAAGGTGAGAGCCTCAACCAGCACGGTGCGCGCCCCGGCTCGCCCGAGCACGCTGCGGAGCGCGCAGCCGCCGGCACGACCGATGGGGTCGCCGGTGCGGCTGCCGGCTCGGCCGCCTTGTCCGACGCTGCGGGGACGGAGACGGCGGGCACGGCGACGGACGCGGACGCCTCGGAGCACGCGGCCACGACGCCCGGTCTGCACGGCGCAACGCCTGCGAGCATCGTCGAGGAACTTTTCGCCGGTGAGAGCCACTCGACGCCGAAGCACCTCGCCCGCGACGACGAGGACCGCCCGCGTACGAGCTGAGCGTCAGACACCCGGCCGGCTGAGCGCTGACCGACGAAGCGGGCTCCGCGACCATCTGGTCTCAAAGCCCGCTTCGTCGTGTCAGGAGCTTTCGTCCGTGAGGTGCCTGGTCCGTTGGGCGCTGCGTCCGTCAGGGGTTTCGCCCGCCAGCGGTTCAGGCGCGCGGCAGGTCGACGCCCGTCGTCGCAGCCGCGAGCGCCCACACGGATGCGGCGAGGGTCGGGCCCTTGGCGCTGCGGTACACCGGCACCTCGGCGGCCTCTCCGGTCATGCCGGTGCGGCTCTTCGGGCCGTAGAACGCGCCGTTCCGGGCCGCCGGGTCGGTGGTGGCCATGAGTTCGGGGCCGGCGCCCTGGACGGCGTCCATGCTCGGCAGCACGTCGAGGTCCATGATGCGCATCATCATCGTCGTGCGTCCGGAACCGAGCGCGGCGGCGCCGGCGCTCTGCAGGTTGGTCTTCGTGTAGCCGGGGTGCGCGATGGTGGAAAGGAGCCTCCAGCCGCGCTCCTGCGACACGCGGGCGAGATGCAGGCCCATGAGCAGGTCGGCGAGCTTCGACTGGCCGTACGCGCGCCACGAGGAGTACTTCTTCTCCCACTCGACGTCGGCGAAGTTGATCGACGCCGCCTGCGCGGCGATGCTCGACATCGTCGTGACACGCGGCGCGCCCCTCCAGCAGCGTCGGCAGGAGCAGGGTCGTCAGGACGAACGGGCCGAGGAAGTTGCTGCCCCACTGCAGTTCGTGGCCGTCCTTCGTCAGCATGCGCTCCGGGGGCGTCATGACGCCGGCGTTGTTGACGAGGACGTCGAGCCCCTTGCCGTCGCTGCGGATCTCGTCGGCGAGGGCGTGGGCCGAAACGTCGAGGCGGCGCTTCGTCGCGTGGTGCAACCCCACCCGCTCGGGTGGGTATGCCCACGGCCGCCCGGGATGCGGGAGGCGCGGCGGGCCCGCGCGCCCTGCTCCTGACGGGGCAAGGCATTCAACACCTACTCGCCGGTTCAGGACCGGCGCCCAATTCTCGGTTAATGGTCGTTAACCTAGGCCGCATGACTATCACCGACGCACCGCTCACGCAGGCTCCCACGTCCGACGAGGACGTTCTGGCGCGCGCTCGCCGCATCGTGCTCGAGGAGGGCAAGCCGCTCGGCTACGACGACCTCGTCGAGGTGCTGCGCACAGGTGACGATCGCCTCGAGGAGCTGCTGCAGCTCGCCCATGAGGTGCGCCTGAAGTACAACGGTGACGAGGTCGAGGTCGAGGGCATCGTCTCCCTCAAGACGGGCGGCTGCCCCGAGGACTGCCACTTCTGCTCGCAGTCGGGGCAGTTCACGTCGCCGGTGCGTTCGGTGTGGCTCAACATTCCGCAGCTCGTGCGCGCCGCGAAGCAGACGCGCGAGACGGGCGCGTCGGAGTTCTGCATCGTCGCCGCCGTGCGCGGGCCGGACGCGAAGCTCATGGAGCAGATGCGCGAGGGCGTCAAGGCGATCCACGACGAGGTCGACATCCAGGTCGCCGCGTCTCTCGGCATGTTGACGCAGGAGCAGGTCGACGACCTGCGCGACATGGGTGTCCACCGCTACAACCACAACCTCGAGGCCGCGAAGTCGTACTTCCCCGACGTCGTCACGACGCACACGTACGAGGAGCGCTGGGAGACGTGCACGATGGTCAAGGCCAGCGGCATGGAACTGTGCTGCGGTGGTCTCGTCGGCATGGGTGAGACGCTCGAGCAGCGCGCCGAACTCGCGTCGCAGCTCGCCGAGCTCGAGCCGCACGAGGTGCCGCTCAACTTCCTCAACCCGCGCCCCGGCACGCCGTTCGGCGACATCGAGCCGATGGAGTCGAACGACGCGCTGCGCACGATCGCCGCGTTCCGTCTCGCACTGCCGCGCACGATCCTGCGCTACGCGGGCGGCCGCGAGCTGACGCTCGGTGACCTCGGCACGCGTGACGGGCTCATGGGCGGCATCAACGCCGTCATCGTCGGCAACTACCTGACGACGCTCGGGCGCGACCCGAAGGAAGACCTGTCGTTGCTCGGCGAGCTCAACATGCCGATCAAGGCCCTCAACGCGACACTCTGACGCGCCCTGCACGAGAGATGACGACGATGAGTGACGCGACGCTGCCGGGCCGCGACCAGGGTGCGGTCGTGGGGGGCCCGGCTGTGCGTGGGCGGGGTTCGCAGGTCGCGGCGGCGGGCAACTCGGGTGATGAGCCCGCGTTCTGCACGCGGTGCGGGTTGGCGCCCGAGGCGGCCGACCACGCGACGTGCGCTCGGTGGCTCGCCTCGGAAGAGCCGCCGCGCTTCTGCGCGCAGTGCGCGCGGCGCATGAAGGTGCAGATCATCCCGACGGGATGGTCGGCCGAGTGCTCGCGTCACGGCGCGATCAGTGGCGGCGCCGGCGTCTGACCGCGCGTGGCCGGCAGACGCGAGGTCGTGAGCGACGTCGGGGGTGACCCGAGTCACATCTGAACGTATCCTGAGGGTTCAGGCATCGACAGGGGTCGAGGCCAATGTCGCGAGGGGGAACGATGCCCGAATTGACCTGTTCACACGTCAGCCGCCGGAATGCGCTCCTGGGCGGTGCGGGCGCCGCGGCCCTGGGCTGTGTCGCCACTTCGACGACGTCAGCACTGGCGACACCACAGACCCCTCGTACCCGCGCTTCGGCGACAGCCGCTACCGCGTGCTGCACTACCAGATCGGTGACACGATCCTCACCGGCAGCTCGCCGCGGCTCTTCGGTTCGACGACGATGACGTGCGTCGCTGCGCGATCGATGACGAACCTCTTCGTCGACTTCCAGCACACACCGAACGTCGTGTCGATCAACGGCAAGGCCGTGCGATTCTCCAGGACGTCCAGCGTCGCCACGACGTACGGCGACCAGGGCGGGCATCGCCGATTCACCGTCAGCGGCTTCTCGCCGCCGGCGGGAGCGCGATTCACGCTCAAGGTCGGCTACAACGTCTCCGCCGACGCGAACCGCACCGCCTCGCTGTTGATCGCCGGGGCGTACTTCGTCGTCGCCGGCGAGCCGATCGCCGCCACGCACTGGTTCCCGTGCAACGACCGGCTCGACGTGAAATCGACCTACGGCGTCAGCATCTCGACCCAGCGGGCCAACCGGGTCATGCTGGCGAGGCCGACCTCACAGACGTTCTACACCTCGGGCCGCACCGCGATGACGAACATTCGCTTCGCTGTCGCCGAACCCAGCGCCACCTACCAACTCGGCCTCGCCGTCGGGCCGTTCAGCGTCACCTCGGGTACGTGGTCGATCGGCGGGCGTGACGTTCCCTACGGCGTGGCGGCACAGCCGGGGCTCACGAAATCGACCCTGCTCGATCACACCCCGCGGGCCTTGTCGTACTTCGCGGCGCGCTACGGCAGCTTCCCCTTCTCGCACGCAGGCGGGGTCTTGGTCAAAGATATTGGTGTGGGCGCTCAGGAGACCGTCGGCGGGCCGACCTACGACGCGTCCTGCAACACAGCCGCGTTCGTCGCCCACGAGAATGCGCACATGTGGTTCGGCAACAGCGTGACCGCGGCGAGTTGGGCGGACGTCGTGTTGATCCAGGAGGGCCTGGCGCAGCTCCTGGAATGGGACTATGTGCAGATGTTGCGTGCCACGTCAGGCACCTCCGCCGCGATGTGGGCTCCCCTACTGACGCCGCCCACGACCTGGCGCGTGCCGACCCACATGAAGGTGGCGAAGCTGACGTATCAGTACGCGGGTGGCCTCATGCGGGAGCTGCGCCGTGAGATGGACGGCTCGATCGAGCAGGCGCGCGCACCGCGCTTCACGGCATTCCTGCGCACGTTGGCCACGGGCCACGCCCACTCGAGCATCACCCGCGCCCAATTCAAGGCCGAGGCGCAGAAGGCCGCGGGCAAGGATCTCAGCGGTTTCCTTCGTCGCTACGGCATCTGATCTGCGCTACTCGGGCCGCGCGGCATCCGTCGTCCCGACGGTGGGATCCACGACGGACGAAGACGCGGCGGCTCGTCGCGCCTTCGCCCAGCACACCCATGCGCCGAGGCACACCATGACGATGGCGACGAGGTGCACGATCACGGCGGCGATGTCGCTGAACGGCGCGACCAGGATGACGAGAACGGCGAGCACCCCCACGATGAGCGCGTAACGCATCATGAAGGGCGCGGCGGCGCGGTTGGCGTCGAGCAACGCCTCAGGGGTGCGTGCAACGCCGCGCGGGCGCAGCGCGAGCCTACCGCGGAAGGGCAGCGTGCCCGACGTGATCGAGCGTGCGAGCCACGCCGTCATTGCTGCGATGGCGGCGAGGACGCAGGCGCCGATCATGGCGGTCACCGCGAGATCCGTGATCATGGCCTCACAGTAGCGAGAACGGCCGACAACCGCGGAAGGACGCGGTTGTCGGCGCTCGATCCTAGGGTGAGACGCATCACGCCGCCCGTGCTCGAGGCCGCCTTCCGGACTCGCGGGTAACCGGGCGTGGGATGAGAGGATGCGGCCATGACCACGGACGTCGACGCGCTGCTCACCCTCGACGCCGCCCACGTGTGGCACCCCTACGCGAGTGCCACGGCAGGAGTACCGCCCCACGTCGTCGAGTCCGCCTCCGGCGTGCGGCTGCGTCTCGTCGAGGCCGACGGAACGCGCCGCGACGTCATCGACGCGATGAGCTCGTGGTGGTGCGCCGTGCACGGCTACGGCGTGCCGGAGCTCGATGCGGCTGCCACGGGGCAGCTACAGCGCATGTCGCACGTCATGTTCGGCGGTTTGACGCACGAACCCGCGATCCGACTCGCCGAGCGCCTCGTCGCGATGGCGCCGCACCCACAGCCGGAACGTGCGGCGTTGAACCGAGTGTTCCTCGCCGATTCGGGCTCCGTCAGCGTCGAGGTGGCAATGAAGATGGCGCTGCAGTGCTTCGCCGCCGACGACCGGCCACGGCGTCGCATCCTCACCGTCCGCGGCGGCTACCACGGCGACACGTTGCACCCGATGAGCGTCTGCGACCCCGACGGCGGTATGCACACGCTCTGGCGCGGCACGCTGCCCGAGCAGATCTTCGCGCCGCTGCCGCCCGCACCCGCGGACCCGTCTTCCGGCCTCGTCGCTGACGCGGGCGAGATGGCCGCGTGGAAGGACGAGACCGCGCGCTTGTTCGCCGAGCACGCCGACGACATCGCCGCCGTCATCCTCGAACCCCTGCTGCAGGGCGCCGGCGGCATGCGGATCCATGACCCGGAGTGCGTGCGATTCCTCGCCGAACTCGCCCGTGAGCACGGGGCGCTCGTCATCTTCGACGAGATCGCCACCGGTTTCGGACGCACCGGCACCCTCTGGGCGGCCGAACGCGTCGGCGTCACACCCGACATCATGTGCGTCGGCAAGGCGTTGACCGGTGGGTACCTGACCCTCGCCGCAACGCTGTGCAGCGACGAGGTGGGCCAGCGCATCAGCGATCGCACGGGCGCTGTCATGCACGGCCCGACATTCATGGGTAACCCCCTCGCGTGCGCCGTCGCACTTGCGAGCCTCGACCTGCTCGACGCCGAACGCCTCACGCGCGCAGCACAGTTCGAGGGCGCCCTCGAGGCCGGGCTCGGCCCGCTGCGCAGCATCGCGGGTGTGAAGGACGTTCGCGTCATCGGTGCGGTCGGCGTCGTCGAGTTGGAGGGCGACGTCGACATGACGCGCGCTACTGAGGCGGCACTGGCCGAAGGCGTCTGGATCCGCCCGTTCCGGGGCCTCATCTACACGATGCCGCCGTACGTGTGCACCGACGATGATCTCGCGACGATCGTGCGCGGCGTCACGGCCGCAGTGCGGGCGAGCGTCGACGCCGGCTGCCGAGCTAGCGAGGAGTCGCGATGAGCAGGCCTGACGGAATGGAGCCCGAAGCCTCGACGGACGGCGCAGCCGTGCCACGCGGGGGCCTTGACGCCGGCGCCTCAGCCCCAGCGGATGCGACCGTCCGCGGCGGTCAGGTCGATCAGTACGCCGTCTTCCTGCGCGACGCCGCACAGCGCCGCGAAGAGGTGGGCCTCACCCGCACGGCCGTCGACGACCAGCTCGACGGCGTCAGCATCGACCTCGCCGGCAACGACTACCTCGCGCTGCGGCGACACCCTGACGTCATCGCCGCAGCCGTCGCCGCGCTCCAGGACGACGGTGCGGGCGCCGGTGCGAGCCGCCTCGTGACGGGCACGCATGCCTCGCATGTCACGCTCGAACGCGAACTCGCCACGCACCTGGGGCATGAGGCCGCACTCGTGTTCTCCACGGGCTACCACGCCAATCTCTCCCTCATGACGTCCCTCGGCACGGCTGACACGGTCATCATCAGCGACGCGCACAACCACGCGAGCCTCATCGACGGGATGAGGCTCGCGAAGGCGCGCGTCGCCGTCACTCCGCACCTCGACGTGGCCGCGGTCCGCGACGAGCTCGTCGAACGCACCGAGCCGCGCGCCGTCATCGTCGTCGAGTCGATCTTCTCGGTGCTCGGGGATGCTGCCCCGCTGCGCGAACTGCTCGACCTCGCGATCGAGCACGATGCGCTCCTGGTCGTCGACGAGGCACACGGCCTCGGAGTCATCGGCGAGCGGGGCGAAGGCCTTGTGCGGGCGCTCGCTCTGCTCGATCGCCCGGGCCGCGAGCGCATCATCACGACCGTGACGTTGTCGAAATCCCTCGCCGCCCAGGGCGGCGCGGTCCTCGGCTCGGCCGCGCTGCGCGAGCATCTCGTCAACACGGCACGCCCGTTCATCTTCGACACCGGCCTGGCTCCCGCGTCAGCCGGAGCCGCGCTGGGTGCTCTGCGCCAGCTCGTCGCGCGACCCGAACTCGCCGCACGCACCCGCGAGGTCGCAGCACGACTGGCCGACATCGTCGGCGTCGAGGTGCCTGCGGGCGCCGTCCTCAGCGTTCCCATGCCGTCACCGCGCAGTGCCGTGTCCGCCGTCGACGCTGCCCGACGAGAGGGCCTGCGCATCGGCTGCTTCCGCCCACCGAGCACACCCGACGGCATCTCGCGCCTACGCCTGACGGCCAACGCCGGTATCACTGACGACGACCTCGCCGACGTCGAACGCATCCTGCACGGCGTGCTTCGCGCGACGTCGCACGAACGAGCCGGCAGCTCGGAGTCTCCGCGACCTGCTGCCGGCCCGCCCGTTTCCCCACCTCTCGAGGAGATCGCATGACCGCGCCCATCCTGCTCGTCACCGGCACCGACACCGAGGTCGGCAAGACGGTGACGACGGCCGCCATCGCCGCGGCTCTCATCGCACAGGGCATGCACGTGGCCGTCGTCAAACCCACGCAGACGGGTCTCGCGCCGGGCGAGGCCGGCGACGTCGACGAGGTGGCGCGTCTTGTCGGTGATCTGGGTGGCGACGACGCGGCCACGGGCTCGCTCACGACGCACGAGTTCGTCCGGCTGCCCGACCCGCTCGCCCCCGATTCCGCAGCTCGGCTGGCCCAGGTGACGCTGCCGACGGTCGCCGAGCACGCTCGTCGCGTCCTCGAGATCGCCGAGAGGGACGACGTCGACACCGTCATCGTCGAAGGTGCCGGGGGGCTGCTCGTGCACCTCGACGGCGAGGGCAACACCCTGGCCGACCTTGGAATCGCGTTGCGCGACGCCGGCGCTCGCGCCGGTTTCGTCCTCGTCGTCGCCTCGCGCCTGGGCACCCTCAACGTCACGGCGCTGACCGCCGAGGCCCTCGCTCGCCGCGAGCTCGACCTCATCGGGTACGTCGTCGGCAGCTACCCGAGCGAGCCCGATCTCGCCGAGCGCACCAACATCGACGACCTGCCCACCGCGGCCGGCGCCCAGCCCCTCGGCCGCATCCCGACCGGCGCGGCTAGCCTGGAGCCTGCCGAATTCCGCACGCACGCAACAGAATGGGTGCATCTGTGATGTTCCGAACCGACGGCCGTCTCGCTGACGGCCGCACGATCCGCTGGTACGACCGCACCGCGGGCCGTGAGCCGAGCCCCGACACCCGCGACCTGCCGACGACGACCCCGATGTCGCAGATCCGTCGCGATCCCCTGACCGGCGAACGGATCGTGCTCGCCGCGCACCGGCAGAACCGCACGTTCATGCCGCCCGCCGACGAGTGCCCCCTGTGCCCCAGTCGCGACGGATACGCGAGCGAGGTGCCGTCCGACTCGTACGAGGTCGTCGTGTTCGACAACCGCTTCCCGGCACTGTCGGACGCGGTCGTCGACGTCCCGACCGAGGACGACCCGCTGTTCGCCTCGGCTCCCGCGCACGGCGCGTGCGAGGTGGTGTGCTTCAGCGAACGACACGACGCGTCGTTCAAGGATCTCGGCCTCGAGCAGGCGCGCCTCGTCGTCGACGCGTGGGCCGACCGCACGCGCGAGCTGTCCGCGCGCGACAGCGTCGAGTACGTCTATCCGTTCGAGAACCGCGGCGTCGAGATCGGGGTGACGCTGCCACACCCGCACGGGCAGATCTACGCGTTCGGGTTCGTGCCGCCACGCGCGGCGACGGAGTTGGCGCGCGCCCGCGCCCACCATGACGCGACGGGGCGCAACCTGTTCGGCGACGTCATCGCCCGCGAACTCGCCGACGGCGCCCGCATCGTCGCCGAGAACGACACCTGGGTGGCGTTCGTGCCGTTCGCGGCGCGCTGGCCCGTCGAGGTGCACCTGTATCCGCGGACGCAGGTGGCCGACCTTGCGGCCCTCGACGACGCCCAGCGCGACGGGCTCGCGGCGCTGTACCGCGACGTCCTCACCCGCTTCGATGCCCTCTACGACGCGCCGCTGCCGTACATCTCGGCGTGGCAGCAGGCGCCGGCCAAGGCCGATCACCCGGACCGCGAGCTCGCGTGGCTGCATGTCGAGCTGTTCTCTATTCGTCGCAGCGCCGACAAGCTGAAGTACCTCGCCGGCACCGAGTCGGGGCAGGGTGCGTTCAGCAACGACGTCTCCCCCGAAGCTGTCGCACAGCGCCTGCGTGAGGTGGCAGACGCGTTCGACGGCGGCTCAGGCCGCGAAGTGGGTGAGTCGTCATGACGACGCCGACCTCGACGCAGCGTCGCCTGCTCGACGACGCGAGCTCCCTGTTCGATCGCGAGTTCGGCTCGGACGCAGGCGAACCCGACGGTGCGTGGTGGGCGCCGGGCCGCGTCAACATCATCGGTGAGCACACCGATTACAACGGTGGTTACGTCCTACCCATCGCCCTGCCGACGGGTACGGTCGCCGTCGCACGTCGGCGCGACGACGATCTCGTGCGCCTCGCCTCTGAAGGCAAGCGTGTCGAGGTGCGTCTCGGCGAGGTGTCGCGGGAGGCGGGCCTCGGATGGGCATCCTACGCCGCCGGCGTGGGATGGGCCGCCCGTCGCGACGGCCTCGACGTGCCGGGGCTCGACATCGCGTTCGCGGCCGACGTACCGCGCGGCGCCGGGTTGTCGTCGTCGGCGTCCTTGAGTTGTGCGACGGCGTCGGCGTGGAACGACCTCGCCGGCTGGGGGCTCGACGGGTCGGGCATCGCCAGGCTCGGGCGCCTCGCCGAGAACGAGATCGCGGGAGCACCGACCGGAACGATGGATCAGCTCGCGTCCGTGCTCTGCGAAGCGGGGCACGCGCTGCGACTCGACACGCTGACGAACGAGACGATGCAGGTGCCGTTCGACCTCGCCGACGCGGGCCTCGCGCTGCTCGTCGTCAACTCGCACGCGCCGCACGAGCTCGTCGACGGTGCGTACGGCGAGCGCCGCCGCGCGTGTGAGGAGGCCGCCGACGCCCTGGGCATCGCCCGCGGGCTACTGTGCGCCGAGATCGACGGACGCGACGTCGACGCCGTCGATGCGCGCCTCGCCGGGCTGCCCGACGTGCCGCGCCGCCGCGCGCGCCACGTCATCACCGACTCCGCGCGGGTCCTCGCCGTCGACGCTCTCCTGACCGGTGGCGTGACGCGGGACAAAGCGCCTGACGTCGGGGCACTGCTCACGGCGTCACACGTCAGCATGCGCGACGATTTCGAGATCACCGTCCCGGCCGTCGACACGCTCGCCGCCGCACTCGTCGCCGGTGGCGCGTACGGCGCACGCATGACGGGCGGGGGTTTCGGCGGGTGCGTCATCGCGCTCGTCGACGTCGAAGGCGTCGATGATGCCGTCGCGGCCGCTCGACGCGCGGCGCGCGACGGCGGCTTCCCCGAGCCGGAGCCCTTCGTCGCGCTTGCGAGTGCGGGGGCGCATCGGCTCGTCTGAGCGACCTGGCCGCAGCGACTCGACGATCGGTGGTCCAGGCTGATCGACGGGTGTCATAGGTGCTACCCGTCGCGCCCGTCTCGAACGCAGTTCTCCAAGCTCGGCGCACACCGAACGGTGGGGGCCAGCCTCGCGGCGTCAACCGGCGATGTGCTGAGCGATGGTGTCGCGCCCGTCCACCGAATCCTGAGGTATCTCGGGGCCGGCGTAGGCGAGGCCTGTCGGCGCCTCATGCGCGAGGCGCCGACGCACCGCGGACAAGATGCGATTCCCGGCAGGCCCGGAACCGCGCGGTTGTCTGCGTCACGTGATTGGCTGGGAACGTCACCGAGCGAGGCCGGACGGCCTCACCGCGACCGAAGGAGTCGTCATGCCAACCCGCACCACGAACTGGCCCGCCGGCACGCCCAACTGGGTCGACTGCAGCTTCGACCACATGCACCGAGCGAAGGATTTCTACGCCAAGCTGTTCGGCTGGGAGATCCGCGAGGGCGGTGACGACATGGGCGGCTATGCCGTCGCGCTCAAGCATCACCACGCTGCTGCCGGGCTGGCGCCGCGCATGCAGCCCGACGTTCCGAGCGCGTGGTCCACGTTCTTCGCGAGCGACGACGTCGACGCGACCGCTGGCGCCATCCGCGACGCCGGCGGCCGCACGCTCGTCGAGCCGATGGACGTGCCGAACACAGGACGCATGGCGTTCTTCCAGGATCCCGAGGGGGCCGCGTTCGGTGTCTGGCAGGGCGGCGAGCACCCCGGGTTCGGCATCTTCAACGAGCCTGGTTCCGTGGGCTGGAACGACCTCATGACGCGCGACCTCGAGGGCGCGAAGTCGTTCTACGGCAAGGTTTTCGGCTTCTCGTACGAGGAGATGGGCAGCGACTACGTCACGATCAAGCGCGCGAGCGACGGCGAGGTCGTCGCGGGCATGCACCTCACGACGCAGCTGCCCGACGACGTTCCCGCGAACTGGTTGACGCACTTTGTCGTCGCCGACCGCGACTCCACCGTCGCCATCGTCGAAGAGCTCGACGGCGAGGTGCTCATGAGCTTCGACACCCCGTTCGGGCCGGAGGCGACGATTCGCGGGCCCGAGGGTGAGACCTTCAACGTCATCGCTTTCTCACCCGAGGCCGAGAACGGTCGAGACGCCGAGTGACGAGCAGGTGAGGTAAGCCGGCCCTGGCCCAGGAAAATCCCAGGTACTTGTCAGGTCTGCCGGTTCCGGACGAGAGCCTTCTCCTAGGTGGACGCGGTTGGCTGTGGGGACACTGCTCCATTCCACGCGAAGGACCATCATGACGAGCTCCACGCCCGCGAATTCCTCAGCCGCGACGGCACCCACTCGTACGTTCGCAGCACTCGTCGGCGTCGCGTCGCTCGCCGTGCTGCTGCAGGGCCTGTGGGCCGGATTGTTCATGTCGACGCCCGACACCGACCCTGAGAAGACGCCCTGGCTCGAGGTCCATTCGTGGTGCGGGAAGGCCGCCATCGGGTTCGCGCTCCTCGCCACGGTGTGGGCGTTCCTGAAGCTGCGTGAACGCACCGACCTGACCTTCGGTGCGCTGGCGTTGACGGTGCTGTTGATCCTCGAGGCCTATCTCGGGGGGGCTCATCGTGGACGAGGGCAAGGACGTCATGGCCGCCATCCATGTCCCGCTGGCGATGGCGCTCATGGGCCTGGCGGTGTGGCTCCCGCTGCGGGCCCGAAAGCGCTGACTCCACCGTGAGGACGAGCCTCGGATGCGACACGCGTCCGGGGCTCGTCGTTTGGAACAATGGGTGCATGCACAGCCTCGCCGACACCCAGCCCGCCATCGCCCTCGGAGCCCTCGACGGCCGCTACCGCGGCGCCGTCGCCCCGCTCGTCGACCACCTGTCGGAGGCCGCGCTCAACCGGATGCGCGTCCACGTCGAGGTCGAGTGGCTCATCCACCTCACCGACGCCGGCATTCTCGACGGCGTGCGCGCGCTGGACGACGGCGAGAAGGAGGCGCTGCGCGACGTCGTCGAGGAGTTCGACGGTGACGACATCGCCGAACTCGCCGAGATCGAGCGCGAGACGGTGCACGACGTCAAGGCAGTCGAGTACTACCTCAAGCGCCGCCTCACGCAGATCGTGGCCGACGCGGGCCACGACGACGCCGCACAGCTCTCGGAACTCATCCACTTCTGCTGCACGAGCGAGGACATCAACAACCTCAGCTACGCCCTCATGGTGCAGCGTGCGACGCAGCAGGTGTGGCTGCCGAAGGCGACGACGCTCGTCGAGCAGGTCGCGACGATGGCCCGCGACATGCGGGACGTGCCGCTGCTCGCGCACACGCACGGCCAGCCGGCGACGCCGACGACCATGGGCAAGGAATTCGCCGTGCTCGCGCACCGCCTCGGCCGACAGCTGCGCCGCATCGAGGCCCAGGAGTTCCTCGGCAAGCTCAACGGCGCCACCGGCACGTTCGGCGCGCACACCGCCGCCGTGCCGAGCGCCGACTGGCCGGCGCTGAGCCAGAGCTTCGTCGAGGGCCTGGGCCTCACGTGGAACCCGCTCACGACGCAGATCGAGAGCCACGACTGGCAGGCCGAGCTGTACGCCGACATGGCGCGCTTCAACCGCATCCTGCACAACCTGTGCACCGACGTGTGGACCTACATCTCGATGGGCTACTTCGCGCAGGTGCGCGGCCAGGGCACCGTCGGATCGTCGACGATGCCGCACAAGGTGAACCCGATCCGCTTCGAGAACGCGGAGGCGAACCTCGAGGTCAGCTCGGCGCTGCTCGACGTCCTCGGCTCGACCCTCGTCACGTCGCGCCTGCAGCGCGACCTCACGGATTCCTCGATGCAGCGCAACATCGGCACCGCAT
This sequence comes from Dermacoccus sp. NHGro5, assembly GCF_017565385.1. NCBI lineage: Bacteria > Bacillati > Actinomycetota > Actinomycetes > Micrococcales > Dermacoccaceae > Dermacoccus > Dermacoccus sp. NHGro5. The sequence goes on from NZ_JAGEKQ010000008.1 coordinate 135,079, forward strand.
TCGGGCACTCGGTGCTGGCCATGGACAACGTCGCGCGGGGCCTCGGTGGTCTCGACCCCGTGCCGGGCGCCATGGCCAAGGACCTCGAAGCCAACTGGGAGGTGCTCGGCGAGCCGATCCAGACGGCGATGCGCGCGCTCGGCGCCCAGGGCGTGCCGGGGATGGAGCAGCCCTACGAGCGCCTCAAGGAACTGACGCGCGGACGCCGCATCACCGGCGACGACCTGCGCGAGTTCGTGCGCGGCCTCGGCCTGCCCGCCGACGTCGAAGCACGCTTCGTCGAGATGACGCCCGCGACGTACGTCGGTATCGCTCCGCAGCTGGTCGACTTCCTCGAGGTCTGACGCCCAGCGGATCATTTCGACGCTCGACGTGCACTGGCCTGCGACGAACGCTCGTGCGCCCCTTGGCGATCTGCTGAAGCCCGCGGCTGCCTCGCTGAGAGCTGAGATCCTGCATGGCGGGGCCTCAGCTCTCAACGCGGCTGTTGGGGGCTCAAATCCCGCAATGCGGAGTTTCAGACCTCACCAGATGCGTTGAGGGCCGAAACTCTGGACTGCAGAGTTTCGGCCCTCAACGTCAGGACGGAACGCCGCCCCTCAGATCATCAGATCGTGACGTCGCCCTTGGCGGTCGCGAACGTCACCGACAGCACCGACGGGGTGCCGTGCGGCGCGACGAACTGGAAGTCGATGTCGGGTTCCCAGTCCTCGCGGTCGACGCCGGGCTCGCCCGTCAGGCCGAGCCATTCGCGCACGCGCTCGGGCGCGCCGGCAAGCGTGATGCCCTTGAGCGCGACGTCCGTGGCGCCGTCCTTCGACGGGTGCTGCGCGGGGTCGTCCCAGTGGATGAAGTACGGCAGCTGCGGGTCGACGACGAGGTCGCTGACGCCGATCTGCTGCCACGTGATCTCCGCACCGTCGGGGCGGTGACGGCGACCTTCCGTGGTGGGGCGGCCGAGCTTGGCGACGGGGCCGCTCATGTCGTCGAGCTCGACGACCCAGCCGACCCAGCCGCCGCCGTTGGCGGAGCGAGCCTTGACGGCCTGACCGAACGGCATCTTGTCGACGCTCGGGTGCTCCAGCGCTTCGACGACCTCGACGAAACGCCCCTGCCTCAGCGGCAGGATCATGTTGCGCGTCCCGAAGCGCGGGTGCACGCCGCCGTCACGCACTTCGATGCCGAGCTGCTGCGAGAGGCGCTCGGCTGTGGCCTGCAGGCCGTCATTCTCGGCCGCATACATCACGTGGTCAATCCGCATGGAGACACTGTGCCACGTCACCCAACACAGCTTGTAATCAGGGTCACGTCTCGGCGACGCGGGGCCGCGTCACGGGCTGGCGCCCCGGTGCGGACGGGTGGCGGGGGGCACCTCGCTCGCGGCGCCGGGGTCACCTGAGTGCGTCGGGTGGCCGCTCGTCAGCCCCGCACGCCGCGCTGTCGCATGGCTTCGTAGAGCACGATGGCGGCGCTCGTCGCGACGTTGAGCGAGTTGACCTGCCCGACCATCGGGATGCGGACGCGGGACGTCGCGGCGTCCAGCATCTCGTCGGTGAGGCCGTACTTCTCGGTGCCGACGGCGACGGCGACGGGCCCGGACAGGTCGATGTCGGTGTGCATGACGTCGGTGTCCGGTGTCGTCGCGATGAGGGGAATGTTCTTGTCGCGCAACCATTCCAGCGTCTCTGACGTGGGTGCCGCCGCAACCGGCACGCTGAAGACTGTGCCCTTCGAGCCGCGGACGACGTTGGGGTTGCCCCAGTCGGTGACAGGGTCGGCCGCGATGACACCGTCGACGCCCACCGCGTCAGCCGTGCGCAGCATCGCGCCCAGGTTTCCGGGCTTCTCGACGCCCTCGGCGACGAGCAGCAGCGGGTTGGCGGGCAGGTCGAGCATGCGCGGATGGGCGTTGACGCTCGGCACGACGGCGAGGAACCCGTCCGGCCCCTCGCGATACGCGACGCGTTCGAAAGCCTGACGCGCGACGGTGACGATCTCCGCGCCCGCAGTGCGCGCCGCGTCGATGACGTCATGCTGCCGCGCCGCGTCGAGCATCAACTCGTCACAGACGTAGAGCGTCTGCGGGCGGACGCCGGCGTCGAGCGCCAGACCCAGTTCGTCATACCCCTCGACGAGCGTCAGGCCCTCGGTCTCGCGCGTGCGGCGCTTGCGCAGGCCGACGAGGCCCTTGAGGCGCGGGTTCGTCGCGGACGTCAGGTGAAGATCAGGCACGCCCCATCATCCCAAATCGACGCGCCTCACGCGAAGGTGGACGCCGTTCGCCGATGTGGACAGGAATCGCCGATGTGGACGCCGTTCGCAGATGGGTACGGGAATCGCGAATGTGGGCGTCGATCGCAGAAAGGGGTCAGATGAGCGAACGCAGGACGAGGGCGGCGCCGTCGTCGTCGATGGGAGCGGTGACCTCGTCGGCGGCGGCCTTCACCTCGTCGGGCGCCTGGCCCATGGCGACGCCGCGCGCGGCCCATTCGAGCATCTCGACGTCATTGCGCTGGTCGCCGACGGCCACCGTGTTCGCTGGTTCCACGCACAGTTTGCGCCGCACCTGCTCGAGCGCGGACGCCTTCGTCACGCCCTCGGGGTTGATGTCCATCCAGGCCGTGAACCCGACGGCGTAGTTGACCTGGTGCAGGCCGACGCGTTCGGCGAGGTCGAGGAAGTCCTCGCTCGTGCCGGTCGGCGAGCGGAACGTCACGCGCGTGACGGGCTCCGTCATCAGCTCCTCCCACGGCACGACGACCTGTTCGCCGTCGAGTTCCCCGTCGGGGAACGGCGCCGTCACCTTGAACACGTCACCCGATTCGACGGCGATGACGGCGTCCTCCCACTGTCCGCGCAGCATCTGCAGCGCCGGCGTCGGGTCGAACGTGACGCGTTCGATCGTCTCGAACCCGTCGGGTAGCGAGCTGTCGAGACGCAGCGTGATCGCGCCGTTCGAGCACACCGCGTAGCCGGACGAGAGGCCGAGCATGTCGATGATTGGCTTCGTCGCGATCACCGCACGCCCTGTCGACAGCACGACCTGATGCCCCGCCTCGACACAGGCGCGCACGGCGTCGCGCGTGACGTCGTGCATCGTGCCGTCGTACTGCAGCAGGGTGCCATCGATGTCGAGGCACACCATGAGCGGCGGCCACTCCTTGCCATCCGGCTGCGACGAAACCGCCGAACCGGTCGACGGGGGCGGCGCGCAGGTGTCAGAGACAGTCACGTACCCACCCTAGGCGCAACGGCCCTCCTGGCGGCGACCATCCGTCGCGGGACGTACACGGCCGGGGTCCAGCCGCGTCCGACAGGGAGTCGACGCAGCGTCACCACCGCGTCGACGAGGCCGGCCCACCCCGTCTTGGGCGAGCCGGCCTCGTCAGGTGCGTGCCGTTGAGCGTGTCAGTAGGTCTGCTGACCCCACGGCTGCTGCGGGCCCTGCCCGTTGTTCTGCACGTTCGACGTGTTGTGCGCCGACGGGTTCGTCGCGTCCGCCTTGCGCGACTGCAGAAACGCGACGACGCCGACGGCGATCGCGATGAGGCCGGAGAGCAGCGTCAACCAGACGCCGGCACCGATCGTCGCGGTGTATCCGGCGGCCGCACCATTCGAACTCACGGCGCTCGACGCGGACGGGAACTGGACGATGCCGAGGATGAGGATGACGAGTCCGATCGCCGCGGTCACGAGGCCCGCCACCTTGGCGTTGAGCTTGCCCAGCAAGGCGAGCACCCCGGCCGCGACGAGGCCGAGGGCGAGGATCGCGACGAAGATGCCCGCCGTGTTCTTCGACCCACCGAGCGCGGAGTTCGCGGTGTTGCTGTTGCCGCCGATGCCGTTGAGTGCCACCGACTCGCTGCCGGCCTTGAACGTCACCCACGCCACGAACGGCGCGATCAGCCCGAGCAGCGCGGGCACGAACGGCCCGAACTTCGCGACAGGCGAGGCGGTCGACGTTGTGTGCGACGCGCCGACGCCGGTCACCGTCGCCGCGCCCGTCTGCCCGACGCCCGGTGCGGACGACTGACCGTACGGCGCCGACGTGTAGTGCTGCTGGTTCGACACCGCCGCACCCTGCGAGGACGGGTAACCGCCTTGCGGAGACGACGCGTAGCCGCCTTGCGGGTTGTTCGACGGGTAGCCGCCCTGGGGCGACGACGGGTAACCGCCCTGCGGAGACGACGGGTAGCCGCCCTGCGGGGACGAGGGGTAGCCGCCCTGGGGCGCGGACGGGTAACCGCCCTGCGGGGACGACGCGTAGCCGTTCTGGGCGGACGAGGGGTAGCCACCCTGTGGGTTGTTCGACGGGTAACCACCTTGCGGCGCAGAACCGTAGCCGCCCTGCGGGCTGTTGGAGGGGTAACCGCCCTGCGGGGCCGACGGATAACCGCTCTGCGGAGCGGCCGGGTAACCGCCCTGGCCGTACGACGGACCCGCCGGGTTCTGGCCCCCGGGGTATTGCCCGTATCCGCTCTGGCCATACCCAGGCTGGCCACCGCCCTGCGGCCCGGCATAGCCGACCCCCGGCGCGCTCGGGTATGCCTGCGACGACGCGGCGTTCTGCTGCCCACCCTGACTCGACGGGCCCCATGCCGGCTGAGCCGGCGCATCCGAGCGTGGGGCGACGCGCGTCGCGTCACTGCCGATCGCCTGCGTGTGGTCGTCGGAGGCAGCCGTGTCCTTGGACATCGAGACTCCCGCGCCCGACGACGCGGCCCCGGCGGGCGTGGAACCCGCAGGCGTCGCGCCGGCGCCGGTGCCACCCGCGACGTGGGTGGCCTGCTCGTTGTTGTCTGCGCTCCAGGTCGAGCCCTGGCCGGACTCGTCGTTGGTCGACATGCCCCTCTCCTTCATGATTCGAGGTTCGAAAAAACTTGCTCCCAATGTACGTGCCGCGGCGCCATCCACGGCCCGGTCGTCGCGCGACAGTGGACGGCAGAGTCGTCAGGCCCCGAGCTTGAACGCCTCGCGGTAGGACAGGCGCCCACCGGTGCGCATGATGCTGCGCTCATACAGCCGCGTCGCGAGACGGGTGATGACGTACGCCGCGACGATCGCGATGCCGATGGCAAGGATCGGCTCCCACCATGCGGCGCTGCCGTCCATGATGCGTGCCGGCATCGTCACGGTCGACACGACCGGAACGTACGAGGCGACGACCTGGGCCGTGCCGCTGAGCGACATGCCGACGACGAGCACGAGGACGACGAGCATGACGACGGGCTGCGACGTCGACTGCACGTCCTCGCTGCGTGAGGCGAGCGCGCCGGCGACGGCGAACATACAGGCGACGACGAAGAATCCGACGAGGAAGAACAGCAGGAACCATCCGGAGGCGCCCGCGACGGTGCCGACGAAGGCGCTCCACTTGGTCTGGCTCAACCCGATGAGTGCGACGGCGGCGAGCAACGTCACCTGAGCGATGGCGAGCAGCGCGTTGCCGATGATCTTTCCGGCGAGGATGTGGCGCAGCGGCACGGCGCTCGCGAGGATTTCGACGATGCGTGACTGCTTCTCTTCGACGACGCTCTGCGCGATCGGCATGCCGAACATGAACGCGACGAAGTAGAACAGGAACGCGAAGACGAGTGACACCACCTTCGCGAGCCCGGCGCGGTCGGCGTCGGAGCTGAGCGTCGACGTCGCCACGGCGCCGCCCTTCGTCAGCGACGACAGCTCGACGCCCTGCGATGCCGCGTTCGACGCGAGCGCCAGTTGTGCGGCGCTCGTCGTCACGTTCTTCTTCAACCCGTCGTCGATTCTCTTGTCGCCGATGAGTTGCCAGCCGCCGTTGGTGCGCAGCAGTGCGGCGTCGGCGTCGCCCTTCGTGACGGCGGCGCGGGCTGCGACATCGTCGGGGAACGCCGTGCTCGTGTACTCGACCTTCGCGCCGCCGTCCTTCGCGCTCGTCGCAGCGCCGTCGACGACCTGCTTCGCCGACGGCCCGGAGGCGCCCTTCGTGTCGACGATCGCGACCTTCTGCGTGTCCGTCTTGCCGGCGATCCACACCTGGACGGCGAACGTGCCGATCACCATGGCGAGGGTGACGCCGAGGCCGACGAGGAAGTTCTTGTCGCGCGCCTTGACGGCGATCTCGCGCAGGGCGACGATCTGCCACGCCGGACGCGAATCACGCTGAGCTGTCTGGACGTTCATCACGCCACCTCCCGGTAGATGTCGGCGAGCTGGGGCAGGACCTCGGCGTATTCGCGGATGCTCGCGCGTGCCATGACGGTGCGCAGCAACTCGTCGGACGCCCTTTCGCGGCCCTCGGCGTCGTCGGGCAGTTCGAGCAGCGCCCGCGGGCCGTCGACGTCGACGACACCGATGCCGAGACGGTCGGCGACGTCACGCACCCACCCGGCGTCGGAGTCGAGGACGAGGCGGTGACGGACGCGTCCGCTGCGGCGCAGCTGCGCGGCCGTGCCCTGCGCGGCGACGCGGCCGCCCGCGAGGAAGACGAGGCTGTCGCAGAGGCGTTCGACGAGGTCGAGCTGGTGGCTGCTGAACAGCACGGGCACGCCGCGCGAGGTGAACTCGCGCAGCAGGTCGGCCATCGCGTCGACGGCGCGCGGGTCGAGGCCGCTGAACGGCTCGTCGAGGATGAGCGCGTCCGGCTCGGCGATGACGGACGCCGCGATCTGCACGCGCTGCTGGTTGCCGAGCGACAGCGCTTCGAGCTTGTCCTTCGCTCGGTCGCCGAGGCCGAACCGTTCGAGCAGTTCGAGCCCGCGGGCACGCGCCGCAGCGGGTGCGACGCCGCGCAGCTGGGCGAGGTAGACGAGCTGGTCGATGAGGGGCTGCTTCGGGTACAGCCCCCGCTCCTCGGGCATGTATCCGATGCGCCGGCGATGTTCGCGCGTCATCGGCTCGCCGTTCCACAACGCCTCCCCGGCGCTGGGCTCGAGCACGCCCATGATCATCCGCATCGTCGTGGTCTTGCCGGCGCCGTTGCCGCCGATGAAACCCGTCATCTGCCCGTCGGCGACCTCGAACGACACGTCGTCGACGGCCGTCTTGTCACCGAACCTGCGGGTCAGGCCTCTGGCTTCCAACATGTTCCGCTCCCTCGTCATGTTCGATCGTTCCTCCAGCCTGTCGCGTCGGCCGTCGTGCCGGATCCGGCGCGCGACGGATCTTCGCGCCTCCCCCTCGCGACGGAGCTGTCAGTCGCCGACGCGCACCAGGCCCGTCTCATAGGCCGCGACGACGGCCTGCACCCGATCGCGCAGACCGAGCTTCATCAGCACGTTCGACACGTGTGTCTTGACGGTGGCCTCACCGACGAACAGCGCCGCCGCGATCTCCGCGTTGGACAGCCCACGCCCGAGCAGACCCAGCACCTCCCGTTCGCGCGGGGTGAGGTCATCAAGACGGCCGCCTTCGCCCGTCCTCCTCGGGGGCAGCGAGGGCGTCGAGTGGGCCGATGAGGCCGAGGGCCAGGCCGACGTCGCCGGTCCGACGTTGCCCGGGCCGTCGTCAGCGGCCCGGGCGGCACCGGCGGCCTCGGAGCCCGCGCCGAGCGACCCGTCCTGCACGCGTCGTTCGATGACGCGCCGCGTCACCTCAGGGGCGAGCAGGGCGTGTCCGTGCCCGACGGCGCGCACGGCGTCGGCGAGGTCGTCCGCGTCGGCGTTCTTGAGCAAGAAGCCGCTCGCGCCCGCGTCGAGCGCACTGAAGAGGTAGTCGTCGCGATCGAACGTCGTGAGGATGACGACACGCCCGAGCCCCTCGTCGACGAACCGTCGCGTGGCCTCGATGCCGTCCATGACGGGCATCTGCACGTCCATCAAGGTGACGTCGGGCCGCACCTCGCGGGCCACGTCCAGCGCCTGCGCCCCGTTCGTCGCGGTGGCGACGACGTCGATGTCGTCCTCCACGGACAGGATGAGCGAGAATCCGCTGCTCACCATCTTCTGGTCATCGACGATGACGACTTTGAGCGCGTCCATCAGGCCCGCCTTCCTGTCGTTCGCTGCCTCTGTCGGCCTCTCGCTGCGGCCCCGGTCATGAGCGCCCGCCGTCGTCGCCTCGCGCGTCGGGTAGCGGCAGCCTGACGCGCACGCGGTACCCACCGGTCAGCCGGGGGCCGATCTCGGCGCTGCCGCGATGAGCCGTCACGCGTTCACGCATGCCGAGCAGTCCCATGCCGCTGCCCGAGGTGCCCTGCCGTGGGCGCCCCTCGTCGAGGATCTCGACCTCTGCGTAGCGCGGCGCACCGGCCCCTCCCTCGCCGCCGCCACTGCGCACCGTGACGGACGCGGACGTCGCCGTCGAGTGGCGCCGGATGTTGGCCAGCGCCTCCTGCACGGTGCGGTAGAGGCTGTGTTGGACACTGCCGGGCACGTCGACGTCACCGATGAGGTCGCGCAGTTCGACGTCGAACCCGGGCGAGGTGACCTCTTCGACCAGTCGCGGCAGATCGTCCAACCCAGGTTCGGGACGACGGTGCGTCGCGTCCAGCGCAACGCCCGTCTCGCGCTCGTTCCTCGTCGCGAGCGAACCGTCCGATGACGCGGCGACCGCCAGATCAGCCGACACCACCCCGCCGCCAGGCGGCAGACGGCCCGGCCCGGACGACGCGCCGTCCCCGGTTCGCAGGGTGCCGAGCAGGCTGCGCATCTGCGTGACGGCGTCGCGCGAGGAGGTCTCGACGTTCGTCAGCGACGTGGCCGCGAGCGACAGGTCCTTCGCCATGAGCTTGCGTGCGGCCGCGGCCTGCACGCCGATCGCGGCGACGTGGTGGGCGACGACGTCGTGCAGTTCGCGGGCGATGCGCAGTCGTTCGTCGACGACGGCGCGTTCGGTGAGCTGCGCCGACTGCTCCTCGATCGTGCGTGCCTGATCCTCGGCGCGGGCTCGGGCGCGAGCTCCACGCCACGAGTTGGCGCCCGTCGCGACGGCGGTGACGAAGAACAGGACGTTCATCATGACGCTCGTGAGCACCGCTCCTGTGCCAGGGCCGAACAGCGCGTCATCGCGGGTGCCGCGGCCGTTTCTGTAGGCGTCGACGAGCGCGTCACGCCCCGACGCGACCGACAGCTGCACGGCCACCCACCCGAACATGAACACGACGACGGCGCTCGCCGCGACCATCGTCATCCGGCGATCTCGGCCCCAGGCGAGTGCGGTGAAGATGGAGAAGAAGTAGGCCGCCTGCATCGCGAGGTTGCCCATGACGACGTACTGCGCCATGCCGAAGGCGAACATGTGCGCGGCGAGCAGCAGCATGACGGCGAGGGGGAAGCGTCGCCGCCACACGAGCGGCAGCATCCCGACGAGCGTCGCCGCATAGAGCGCGGGCCGCCCCCAGGTGCCGCGCGGCAGACCCAACGCGCGCATCGCCTCGAGCTCGACGACGGCACCGAGCAGGAAGACGACGGCGATCACGGCATCGCGTCGCTGCCATCCGGGCGGCAGCGGCCGCACCCAGTCGTCGTCCAGACCGAAGAACTCCCTCACGCCTGCGAGGGTAGACGCCACCACCGACAGCCCGCCTCCCCCGCGCGACGGAGCGTCAGTTCGTCGCGAGCGACACGACGAGGTTGATGGCTGTCGCGACGACGCCGACGCCGAGCGCGTAGCTGAGCAGCGTGTGCTGCAGCACGAGGCGTCGCACCCACCGGTTCTTCAGGTTGGTGTCGCTGATCTGGTACGTCATTCCGAGGTCGAACGCGACGTACGCGAAGTCGTAGTAGTCGGGTTCGCCGCCCTCGAAGTCGATGCCGTTGCTGGCCGGCGCCGGCCCGTAGTACTGACGGGCGTAGCGCAGCATGTACGTGAGGTGCACGAGAAACCAGGACGCGACGACGCTCGCCGTGCCGAGCACGGCTTCGGCGGTGCCCGTCTTGTGCTTGCCCGCGACGAGCAGCAACCCGACCCCCGCGAGGCTCGCCATCGTCGCGATGATGACGGTGGCGTCCGCTCCTGCGACGCTCGGATCCTCCTCGCGTGCGTGCTCGGCGGCCTGCGTCGGGTTCATGCCACGCACGTTCAGCCACGTCCACGCACTGACGACGATCGCGCCGACCGTCCACCCCGTCATGACGTCGAACACGATCGTCCGGTCGGCGACGGCGATCGTGACGAACGCCGCGAGCACACCGACGATCACGCTGATCACCAACCGAAACCCCGTGCGGCGCGTGAGGGCACGACGGTTCGCCTTGGACGTCTCGTGGGAGGTGTCGTTCATGCGCTCATTGTCACCCGACGGACGCGAACCACCGGGGCCTGCGGGAACGGATGCAACGACGGGCGCGTCATACGGGCATGAGCATGGAGCGACCACAGCGGCACCGACTGCCGCATCGCGTGGCGGGAGCAGACGACGCGAGGAGACGACGCGAGCGCCGAGCATGCCGCGGGGACGGCCCCCGGCACCGACATGGCCGGGCCCGCCGGCACGAACTGGTCGGGCTCGAATCATTCGGGCCAGCACGACGACCCCCTGCCGGGCGTGCATGAGACGAGCGAGATGGGCGGCGTCATCGGCGGCGTGATCCCCATGGTGCGACCGAGTACGGCGACACCTATCACCCCCGTCGCGATGGCTGGGGCGGGCGCCGTCGGATTCGCCCTCATGACGCTAATGAGCTACCGCACCGCACGGTGGCTGGAGGCGACCGACAACGGCATGGGCGCCAAGAAGATGCGCGAACTCGTCAGCGGCTTCCTGGGCGCCACCATCATCGTCGCCATCATGGTGGCGATCGATCCGCACGGGGAGATCTTCATCGGCTGAGCGCGGGCCGGCACCCGCCCAGGACGCCGGCCCGCGTCAGCCCTCGTCGGACTGCGTCGTCCGAGCTCGTCGTCAGACGACGGGCAGCACCTCGAGGCCACCCATGTACGTGCGCAGCGCCTCGGGCACACGCACCGAGCCGTCAGCCTGCTGGTGCGTCTCGAGGATGGCGACGAGCCAACGCGTCGTCGCGAGCGTGCCGTTGAGCGTCGCGACCGAACGCGTCGCGCCGTCGGTGCGCTCACGGATGTTGAGGCGGCGCGCCTGGAACGTCGTGCAGTTCGACGTCGACGTCAGCTCGCGGTAGGTGCCCTGCGTCGGCACCCAGGCCTCGCAGTCGAACTTGCGTGCGGCGGACGTGCCGAGGTCACCGGCGGCGGTGTCGATGACGCGGTAGGACAGCTCGCACTTGCCCAGCATCTCCTCTTCCCACGCGAGCATGCGAGCGTGCTCCGCTTCGGCGTCCTCGATGCGGCAGTAGGAGAACATCTCGACCTTGTTGAACTGGTGGACGCGGATGATGCCGCGCGTGTCCTTGCCGTACGAACCGGCCTCGCGGCGGTAGCAGCTCGACCAACCGGCGTAGCGCACGGGAGCGTCGACGTTCAAGATCTCGTCCGCGTGGTAGCCGGCGAGCGCGACCTCCGAGGTGCCGACGAGGTAGAGGTTGTCCTCCTCCTGCACGCGGTAGATCTCGGAGTCGTGCGCGACGTCGAAGCCGGTGCCCTGCATCGTCTCCGGCCGCACGAGGGTCGGGGTGATCATCGGGGTGAAGTCGTTCGCGATGGCCTGGTCGAGCGCCATCTGCAGCAGCGCCAGCTCGAGGCGCGCGCCGACACCCTTGAGGAAGTAGAAGCGCGAACCCGAGACCTTCGTGCCACGCTCCATGTCGATCGCGCCGATGAGCTCACCGATCTCGAGGTGATCCTTCGGCTCGAAGTCGAACGTCGGGGCCTCACCGACCGTCTTGACGGTGACGAAGTCGTCCTCGCCACCCGCCGGCACGCCGTCGAGGACGACGTTGGGGACGGTGCGAAGCAGCGCGTCGAACTCCTTGCCCGCCTCGTCGGCAGTGGCCTCGAGCTCCTTGACGCGGGCGCTCAAGGTCGCAGCGTTCTCGCGCGCGGCCTCGGCCTCGGCCTGCAGACGCGCGACCTCCGCGTCGTCACCGCTCTTCTTGGCCTTGTTGAGCGCACCCATCGCGGCGCCGACGCTCTTCGACACCTGCTTCTGCTCGGCGCGTACCCTCTCGAACTCGCCGAGCGAACTGCGGCGCGTCGCGTCGAGCTCGAGAATGCGGTCGACGACGCCCTCGTCAGCGCCGCGAGCACGCTGGCTCGCGCGGACGGCGTCAGGGTTGTCACGAAGCAGTCGAATGTCGATCACCCCTCCAGGCTATCGCCCGCGCGAATCTGCGTCATTCCAGTTACAGTGCAAGGCGTGTCGAACACGCCCTCCCGTCCGCGCGCCGCGATCGTCGTCAACCCCACGAAGGTCGACGACCTCGGCGCCCTGCGCCGCGAATGCGTCGACGTCTCGCGCGACGCCGGATGGGCCGAGCCGCTGTGGCTGCAGACCCGCATCGACGACCCCGGCACCGGCCAGACGCAGCAAGCACTGCGCCAGGGCTGCGACATCGTCTTCGCCGCCGGTGGCGACGGAACGGTGCGCCACGTCGGCGCGGCGCTGAGCGGCACGAGCGTGCCGCTGGGGTTGATGCCACAGGGCACCGGCAACCTGCTCGCGCGCAACCTCGGCGTCTCGGTGGACGGCTCGGCGGCGCTCAACTTCGCGCGGTCGCTCGCGGGCGAGGACACCGTCATCGACGTCGGGCGGGTGCACGCGACGTTCGGGGACGGCTCGGCGACGAACGACACCTTCCTCATCATGGCCGGCTTCGGACTCGATGGCGACATCATGAACGCCACGAGCGAGACCCTCAAGAAGCGGATCGGGTGGATGGCCTACCCCATCGCCGGTGCGCGCTACGTGACCCAGCGCCCCGAGCGCATGCTCGCCTCCTTCGACGATGGCGCGCCGCACACGAAGAAGACGACGACGCTGCTCGTCGGCAACTTCGGTCAGCTGACGGCGGGGGTGCAACTCATGCCAGGCGCCAACGGCACCGACGGGCGCTTCGACACCGTCTGGCTCTCCGCCGACGGGCCCCTGCAATGGGCTGCGCTCTCGGCGCAGATCTTCGCCCGCTCGCGGCGCACCACGGGTCGCGTCGAGCGCACACGCTGCGCCCGCGTCGCGGCCAAGGCCATGGGACGCCCGCGCGCGCTCGAACTCGACGGCGACGTCCTCGGCGACGTGCGTGAGATGGAGATGTGGGTCGAGGAGAAGGCACTGCGCGTGCGCGTCGCCAACGCGCGTCACTCACGCATGTCCGACGTCCGCCGTCACCTCCCCGGCATCCTGGGCCAGACGCTGCGCCGCTGACACGCGCCCCCTGTTCGATTCCCGTCCCCATCTGCGATTTTCGTCCACATTCGTTGCCGAGCCTGGCCCAACCCGTCGCACGGACGGATCGCTTGCGACAGTGACGGGCCGCACTGCGAGAGGGGCTGACGCTTGATGCGTCAGCCCCTCTCGTCGTGTTCAGACCCGCGGTCTTGAACCGAGACCCGTCAGCAACACCGCGCGCCGGGGTTGCGGTCCTGGGCGTCGGTGCGTTCACGCCAGTAGTCGCGCTTCGACATCGGCGCCTCGCCGGGGTGGGCGACGGCGTGATGGCGCAGGTAGCGCTCGTAGTGGTTGTCGCCCATCATCGAGGCGACGTACCACTTGAGCGTGCCGACGATTCCGCGCGGCTCAGGCATGGACGCGCTCACCCGCATGCACGCCCTCGGGGTCGAGGCCCGCCTCACGCCACTGCGCGAGCACGCTCTCCTCGTCGGGCGTGACGCGCATGCCGCTCGGCGCGAAGATCTGCGACGGCACCGCGTCGTCGCGCACCTCGGGGTCGACGTGCTCGCTGCGCAGCGCCTTGAGCGCCGCGAACACACCCGCGATGACGACGACGATGACGAGCACCGCGAAGAGAACCGAGAGCGTCTCCTGGATGAGCGTGTTGCGGATGACGGCGTCGATCTCCTCGGGGGTCTTGGCCGTCTTGAACTTCGTCAACCCCTTGTTCTTGGCGTCGACGAACGCGTTGTGCTGCGCCCAGTAGCCGATCTTCGCGTCGCTCGAGAAGATCTTCTGGTAGCTCGCGACCATCGTCACGAGCAGATCCCAGGCGAGCGGGATGCCCGGGATCCACGCCCACTTCGCCTTGCCGTTGCGGATGACGACGACCGTCACGACCGTCAGCGCGACGGCGGCGAGCAACTGGTTGGCGATGCCGAACAGCGGGAACAGCGTGTTGATGCCACCCAGCGGGTCGGTGACGCCCATGAGCAGGATCGAACCCCATGCGGCGACGACGACGAGCGTCGAGATCCACGCACCGACGCGCCAGGACGTGTCACGGAAGCGGTGCAGCCCGGGCACGTTGCCGAGCGTCTCCGACAACATGAAACGTGCGACGCGCGTGCCGGCGTCGACCGTCGTCAGGATGAACAGCGCCTCGAACATGATCGCGAAGTGGTACCAGAACTGCTTCATCGAATCGCCTGGGATGACGCGGCTGAACACGTCCGACATGCCGAACGCGAACGTCGGGGCGCCACCGGTGCGCGACACGACCGAAGCCTCGCCGACGTCCTTCGCGGCCTGCGTGATCTCGGGCGCGGTGATCGGATTACCGCCCAAGCCTATCGAGTTCACCCACGCCGCGGCCTTCTCGGCCGTCCCACCCGTCACGCCGGCGGGGGCGTTGATGACGAAGTACAGGTGCTGGTCGATGATGGCCGCCGCGATGAGCGCCATGATGGCGACGAACGACTCGACGAGCATCGAGCCGTACCCGATGAGTCGCGCCTGGCTCTCCTTCTGGATGAGCTTCGGCGTCGTGCCCGACGAGATGAGCGCGTGGAAGCCGGACAACGCGCCGCACGCGATCGTGATGAACAGGAACGGGAACAGCGAACCCGCGAAGACGGGACCGTTGCCGTGCTTGCCGAACGACGTGATCGCGGGGATGTCGATCGCCGGACGCGCGATGATGATGCCGAGCGCGAGCAGGACGATCGTGCCGACCTTCATGAACGTCGACAGATAGTCACGCGGCGCGAGCAGCAGCCAGACCGGCAGGACGGCCGCGGCGAACCCGTAGACGATGAGGCACCAGGCGAGCGCCGTCGGAGACAGCGTGAACATGTCCTTGCCCCAGGCCGTCTCGGCGACCCAGCCGCCGGAGACGATCGCGAGCAGCAGGAGCACGACGCCGATGAGCGACACCTCGGTGACCGACCCCGGACGCAGGAAGCGCAGGTAGCAGCCCATGAACAGGGCGATCGGGATCGTCATCGCGATCGAGAACACACCCCACGGCGACTCGGCGAGCGCGTTGACGACGACGAGGCCGAGCACCGCGATGAGGATGACCATGATCGTCATGACGGCGAGCATCGCCGCCCAACCACCGACGGGGCCGAGCGTGTCGCGCGCCATCTGGCCGATGCTGCGGCCGCCACGGCGCGTCGAGATGGCGAGCACCATGTAGTCCTGCACGGCGCCCGCGAAGATGACGCCGAAGATGATCCACATCGTGCCCGGCAGGTACCCCATCTGCGCGGCGAGCACAGGGCCGACGAGCGGGCCGGCGCCGGCGATGGCGGCGAAGTGATGGCCGAACAGGACGCGACGGTCCGTCGGCATGTAGTCCTGGCCGTTCTCGAATTGCTCCGCCGGCGTCGCGATGTCGTCGCGCGGCTGCACGACCTTGTACGCGATGAGACGGCTGTAGAGCATGTAGCCGATGACGTAGCTGCCGACGGCCGCGAACACGAACCAGATGGCGTTGACGTGCTCACCGCGGACGAAGGCGACCATCGTCCAGCCGATGGCGGCGACGATCGCCGCGACGACGATCATGATCTTCTGCCGCCCGGTGATGGTGCGAGGGGGTTCGACGGCGACGGGGGGCAACCCCGGATCGCGGTCGAGGGTGTCGAGACGTGACGCCGCCACGGTGACCTCCTGGTAGTGCTGGTGGCCATGACGGCCGATGTGAGTAAGGCCACACTAGGGGTCTACCCGTGGGTACGGCGTCTCGGCTCGCGGACCGAGCAATCACATCCTGGTCACGACGGCTGAGGGTTTGGGGGCCTGAGTTCGGATGGGGACTGACCTCGGCCGGGCCGCCCCGCACCGTGCCCCTTCTGCGATTCCTGTCCCCGTCGGCGATTCTCGTCCACCTCTGCGAACGGCGGTCACACATCGGCGATTCTCGTCCTCATCCGCGAGTTTCGGTCACATCCGCACCCGAGGCAGCCGGCGTCAGGCCGTCGGTCCCTGCGGAAACGGCGGCGAGCCGAACCAGTAACGACGTGTCTCGCCCGGAAACGCGGGGTGGGAGCGGACGTCCTCGAACTGGCCGCCGCACTTCTCGATGACGGCGCGTGACGCCGGATTCTCGGTGCTGCAGCACACCAGCACCTGTTCGACGCCGAGCGCCCGCGCCTCGTCGAGACCGAGCATCAGCGCGCCCGCGGCGACGCCCCGCCCACGAGCGCTGGGACGCACCGAGTAGCCGATGTGACCGATCGCCTCATACAGCACCTCGGTGAGGGTGTGACGCAGGGCCAGAAAGCCGACGATGTCACCCTCCCCCGCCCGCGGGCCGTCGAGCACCCAGAAATAGCTGCAGTGCACGAATCCCTCAGGCGGCGCGACGGTTGTGTCGCGCTGGCGTGCACGATCGGCGAGGTAGGCGTCGAACCCGGCGCGCGACGTGTCGACGACGTCGTCGCGACGATAACCCGTTCCGTCTTTCGGCGACGCGCCGAACTCGTCGAATGCGCCCTTCCAGTCGTCGTAGCGAGCGGCGTCGGGCCTGATGAGCGTCAGCATCCCGTCATTCCATCACCGTGCGACGCCCCCGGCGACTGATTTTCCCGACGGCCGGCTGGACGAATGTGGACGCAAATCGCCGATGGGGACGAAAATCGCGAATGGGGACAGGATTCGCCGATGTGGACGGGATTCGCGAAGGGGGACGAAAATCGCAGAGGGGTACATGACGACGCGATGCGGGCCCCAGAGACCCGCACCGCGTCATGTCAGCTCACACCGTCAGGCAGCTGCGCCACCCGTCAGGCCGTTGACGCCGACGGGCTTGTCGCCACCGACCGTCACGCGCCTCATGGCACGCGGGCCAAGGTTGGCGTCGACGTAGTCGCGGTTGGCGTAGTGCGACGTCGCGCGGTTGTCCCAGATGCCGACGTCGCCGGGCGCCCAACGGTGGCGGATCGTGTGTTCGGGCTGCGTCAGGTGCGCGTACAGCACGTCGAGGATCGCCCGCGACTCGGCCTGCGACACGCCGACGATGTGGGAGGTGAAACCGGGGTTGACGAACAGCCCACGCCGTCCCGTCTCGGGATGGACGCGCACGACGGGGTGCTCGACGACGGGCAGCTCGGTGACGACCTTGCCGTTCCACTCCTGCCCACCATGCTTGCGCAGGTACGCGCCCCATTCGCGGTTGCCGTCGTGGGCGGCGATGAGCTGGTCGACGAGGCCGCGGAACGGCTTCGACAGCGAGTCGTACGCCGCCTGAGCGTCGGCCCAGGAGGTGTCGCCGCCGTAGTCGGGCAGCGTCACGGCGCGCAGGATGCTGATGGCCGGCGGCTCCTTCATGAACGTGACGTCCGTGTGCCACTCGTCGGAGAACGAGAACTCGGGGTCGGAGGAGTCGATCGAGTAGATCTCCTTGCGCTCGTGCGTGCTCGCGACGGGGTGACCCGCCGTCAGCTCGCCGAGCAGGTTGCCGAGGCGCACCTGAGCGTCGTCGTCGAACGCGTCCTGACCGCGGAAGAAGAGCACCTTGTGCGCGAGCAGCGCGCGGCGCAGGTCGAACGCTATCGCGTCGTCGACCTGCGCGAGGTCGACGCCGTGGACGATTGCGCCGAACGCCGGGCCGAGGCGTTCGATGCGCAGCCCGGGCGTCGCGACGGTGCCGCCGTGGCGCGCCGCTGCGCTCGTCGGAACACCCGTCGGTGCGCCGCGCGCGGAGTCGACGTTCGCGTCGGGCGTGGTGTCGAGGAGTGTCATGGCAGACCCTTCGTTGCGCTTGCCGCCGCGTCGGTCGACGGGCGGCCGGGTCGTTACTCGGGGCACCCCGACGCACCGTGTGCGTTCGCATGGGGGTTGCCGCCCGGCCAGCCGAGACTTCGCGCCGGGGCTCGTGACCCACGCATAACGTAGCACTGGCCAAACATAAAGGTCGAGTTATGCATCAACGGCGGCCACACCGTGACATTCGTCAGGGGCCCCGCCGCACCCGGGCGGCCACACTGAGAGCAGAACGCTCGTGGAGCACTCCCCCGTCGGTGAGCAGCGGTGATCGATGGTTCATGATCGCCCTGACCGTGTTCGAGATCAGAGGGTCGATCGTCACGGTCGAGTTCGTGAAGTCGCACGGTGGCAGCGATTTCAGCGCGTACATGTGGTCGCTGCTCGCGCCGGGCGTCGGCGCTCTCGTCTACTGGGCGCGCACACGCCACGCGTCAGGGGCCAGCGCCGCAATCCTCGCGTTCAACCTGCGCTCCGCGGCCGTCGTCATCGCGAACAGTTCGTTCCAGAACGCGTTCGCGTGGACACAGATCATGACGGTGGCGGCGATGCTCGTCGGCATCACCCCACCGTCATGATTGCGCGTCGCCTGCGTCTGGACGGGCAACGGGCGGCCGCTCAGCACGGCCAGTGAGAGCTCAGCGTGCCCAGTGCGAGCCCAGCGGGTAGCCGCCGTTGTCGCCGTTGTCGGTCGTCTTCGTGGCGAGCACCTGGTGCAGGTGCAGCCAGCCCTCCTCGAACCCGAGGCGTGAACCGGCCATGTAGATGCCCCACACCTGCGCGGTCGGAAGGCCCGCCTCGGCGACGCAGAAATCCCAGTTCGCCTCGAGGTTGCGGCACCAGTCGCGCAGCGTCAAGGCGTACGACAGGCGCAGGTTCTCGTCATGCTGAACCTCGAAACCGGCGTCGTGGCACTCACTGATGAGCCGCCCCGGCGAGGCGAGCTCGCCGTCGGGGAAGACATAGCGATCGGTGAACGGCTCCGGCTTGGCCGATGCCGAGTCGTCGCGACGCGTGATGCAGTGGTTGAGCAGGCGGCCACCGTCGCGCAGCTTCGAGTGCAGGAACGAGAAGTAGTTGGCGTAGTTCTTCACGCCGATGTGCTCCGTGAGGCCGATCGAGCTGACGGCGTCGAAGCCCGTCTCGGTGACGTCGCGGTAGTCGCCGTGGCGGATCTCGACGAGACCCTCGAGGCCCGCCTCACGCACGGCGCGCTGACCCCACTCGGCCTGTTCCTTGCTCAGGGTGACGCCTATGACGTGGACGCCACGCTCGCGAGCGGCGTGCATCGCCATGCCGCCCCAGCCGCAGCCGACGTCGAGCAGCCGTTGGCCGGGCTGCAGGTCGAGCTTGTCGGCGACGAGGGCGAACTTGCGCTCCTGCGCGTCCTCGAGGGTGTCGTCCGGCGTGTCGAACACGGCGCACGTGTAGGCCATCGACTCACCGAGCACCTTCTCGTAGAACGCGTTCGAGACGTCGTAGTGGTGCTTGATCGAGTCGGCGGCGCGGCCCACCGGGTTCACCTTGGCGAGGTGGCGCTTCCAGCGGGGCTCGTTCTCGACCTCGGGCAGCGGCGGGTGGACGAACGCCTTCGGCCCCAGCTGTTTGACGACGGGTGCGAGCGCCGACGCGACGCCCTTCGGCGTCAGCTGCTTCGTGCGCACGTCACGCTTGATGCGGCTGAACACCTCGTAGGGGTCACCAGGGTGGAAACCGGTGCCGGTCAGCGTGCCCGTCAGATAGGCGCGGGCGAGGCCGAGATCGCCAGGGGCGCTGAGGAGGTAGCGCAGCCCCTCCTCGCTCTCGACACGCACGGCGATGTCGCTGTCACGCGGGCCGATGTCGGTGCCGTCGTACGCCGTGATGCGGAACGGCAACGGCTCCTCCAACACGGCCTGGACGGCCTGGGCGACGAGGGGGGTGGCGGTCGTGGTCTGGCTCATGCGTGCGTCCTCATCTTGTCAGCGAACTCAGGAAGGCGGCCCTGCGGGTCGTACTTCCTCTTCATGCGGCGGTATTCGTCTGCGCCGTACAGCTCTTCGAACGTCTCGGCGTCGTAGTAGACGTCGGAATAGAGCGACTTGTGGCCGTGCATCGTCGGCAGTACGGCCTCGATGTCGCGGTTGACGTCGCCGTCAGCCCGTCCGGGGGTGATGGCGACGGTGCCCCAGAACCCGACGTTGACGTACGTGCGGTTCGGTTCGAGCTGGTACAGCGGCCACGCGTCGCCGCGCAGGCGCAGCGGGCACACCCACACGGGCGTCATGCCGACGTGCTCGTCGAACCACGGCATGAACGTCTCGAGCTGTTCGAGGGGCACCTCGACGTCCTGCACGACGCGCTCGCGCGGCAGTTCGCCGCGCATCTCATCGATCTTCGCGGCGAAGCCCCAGCGGTTCTCCCACCCGACGATGCGGTGGTAGAAGTCGCTGCGACGGTACTTGCGCGGCCACACGCGTCGCACCTTCGGGTTCTGTGCGAAGAACGCGTCGGAGCACCAGAACCAGTCGGTGTCCCAACGCCAGATGTAGTCGTGCGCGCTCAACGTGTCTCGGTCGAGTTCGCTGATGCTCTTGTAGAAGATGTTCTGCCCCGTGTAGTCGCTCGGGCGACGGCGCGTCTCGGGGAAGAAGTTGGCGAGCACGAGATAGGCCTCGTTCTTGCTGACGATCATGCCGTCGAGGCCGTCGACGCGTTCGCCCTGCCACTCGCGGGTCTCGACGATGGCGTCGATCGCTCGCGTCATGGCTGCGACGCTCGCGAACCGCACGTTGCGCGTCTCGACGAGGTCGCCGATCGGCTGCAGTTCGATGCGCAGACGCGTCGCGTAGCCCAGGCTGCCGTAGCTGTTCGGGAAGGCGCGGAAGAGGTCGGCGTGCTCGTTGGTCGGCGAGGCGGTGAGCAGCTCGCCGGTGCCGGTGAGGATGTCCATCTCGAGGACGGATTCGTGCGGCAGCCCGTTCTTGAACGACGTCGACTCGATGCCGAGGCCGGTCACGGCGCCGCCGAGGGTGATCGTGCGCAACTGCGGGACGACGAGCGGCATGAGGCCGTGCTCGAGAGTAGCGGCGATGAGGTTCTCGTACGTGCACATGCCCTGGACATCGGCCGTGCGAGCGTCGGCGTCGATTCTGATGACGCCCGTCAGGCCGCTGACATCGAGGCCTACCTTCGCCTTCTCACGCGGACGGAAGAGGTTCGAGGTCTTCTTCGCGAGGCGCACCGTGGCGCCGGCGGGGATGGCTTCGAAGGAGGCCCTCAACTGCGCGACGGCAGAGGCGTGAGCGGCCTCACCGGCCAGTTCCACACTAGGCTGCTTTTTCTTATCGAACATCTATGCTCTCCACGTCTCAGGAAATTACGCCTGCCCCCGTTGCAGCACCAAATCAGGCCGGCTCATTCCCGAGCAACCGCTCGATCCAGGCGTTGCGGAACATGCCGGACGGGTCATGCCGACGCGCCTCGCCGTCGAGGGCATGCAGTCCGGGGAACTGTTCGCTGAGCTGCTGTGGCGGTGCCGCGTGCAGCTTGCCCCAGTGCGGGCGCGGGTGGCCGAGTGCAGCTTCGAGGGCCGGCAGTTCACGGCGGACGGCGTCCGGGTCGCGGCGCCAGGTGAGGTGGATGGCGAGCATCTCGCCGGTGGCGAACGGGCTCGCACTGAGGCTGTCGCCGGCGACGGCGCGGATCTCCATCGAATGCGCGAGGCGGGCGAAGACGTCGGCGAACTGTGGCAGCGCTCCCAGGGCGTCCGCGACCGTTTCACGTGAAACGAAGTACTCGCTCTGCACCTCGTCGCCGACGCTGGGGGCGAAGTCGCTGCGGAAGTGAGTCAGCCGTTCGGCGCTCGGCCCGTGAACACCGAGCTGCTCAGTCACCGCGACGGGATCAGCGCCTGGGCTCGGGTGACGAGGGCTCGTGGCGGCGCGGGCGCCGGCGAGCTGCGCCGGAGCATCGACGCCGCGCGGACGCTTGGCGAACAGCAACGCCCGACCGCCGTCGCTCCAGTCGGGGGCGATGCTGAACGAGTAGAGCGGGCGCGTCAGGTCGTCGAGATGGTCGACGAGGGTGTCGTATTCGAGCCCTTCGTACACCGTCGTCGCGATGTCGAACGCGGGCACGACGTCGAGGATCAACTCGACGACGGGCCCGAACAGACCGAGATGCACGGGATAGTGCTCGAACCCGGGTTCGCCGCGCGTCATCGTGTGCAGCTCGCCCGCAGCGGTGACGTGGGTGAGCGAACGCACCGCAGACGCGAGGCTCGGACGCTCCCATCCGGAGCCGTGCGTCGCCGTCGCGATGGCCCCGGCGACGGTGATGTGCGGCAGTGACGCAAGGTTCTCGAGCGCCCAACCACGCTGCGCGAGAACGGCGTTGACCTGCGCATACGTGGCGCCGCCGTCGATGGTGACGCAGCGCGCGTCCTCGTCGAGGTCGATGCGACGCTCGAGGTCGAGGAGGCTGAGCTGCACGCCGTCTGTGTCGGCGATGCCGTTGAAGCTGTGGCCGGTGCCGACGACCCTCAGCCGCCCACCGTCGGCCGCTGCCCGACAGACCGCGTCCTGCACCTGCGAGGTCGTCCGCGGCGCGTATCGCTCGGGTGCTTCGAAGACGACGGTGCCGGCCCAGTTCGTGGCAAGGAGTGCGCTCATCCCCCGACGTTATACCCGCCCGACGGCGCTCGCCCGGGGTGCTCGAGGCCGGGGTGCTGGGTCTACCGGCGAGTGAGTCAGTCGTGTCCGGGTGAGTCAGTCAGGACTGACTCACCCGGACGTTGGTGACGCAGTTGGATCTCACGTCGCATGCGCCGCCCTGCGGGGCGTGGCGCGACGGGAGTCGAACCATTAGATCGAGACGACCATCTTGCCGGTGTTGGCGCCGTTCAGCAGATCCATGAACGCCTGCGGCGCGTTCTCCAGGCCCTCGACGACCGTCTCGTCCCACTGAACCGAGCCATCGGCGAGCCACGTCGCCATCTTCTGCTGGAACTCGGGCACGAGGTCGCGGAAGTCGCTTTGGATGAACCCGCGGATCGTGATGCGCTTGCCGATGACGAGCGCGAGGTTGCGCGGCGCGGCGGCCGGCTCCGTCGAGTTGTACTGCGCGATGGCGCCGCACATCGCGATGCGCCCGTGGGTGTTCATCGACGAGATGGCCGCCTCGAGGTGGTCGCCCCCGACGTTGTCGAAGTAGACGTCGATGCCGTCCGGCGCGGCGTTCTTGAGCAGGCCGCGGACGTCACCGTCCTTGTAGTTGAAGGCGGCGTCGAAACCGAGCTCCTCGAGACGCGCGATCTTCTGTGCGGAGCCCGCCGAACCGATGACGCGGGACGCACCCTCGAGTTTCGCGATCTGACCGACGAGCGAGCCGACGGCACCGGCCGCGCCGGAAACGAACACCGCGTCGCCGGAGTGGAATTCACCGACGCGCATGAGCCCGCCGTACGCCGTGATGCCGGGCATGCCGAGCGCGCCCAGGTAGGCGGACGGCGACACCTGCGCGCCACCGACGTTCGTGGAGACCTTGCGTGCCGCCTTCGCGGGCACGACGGCCATGTCGCGCCAGCCGAGGCCATGGAGGACGAGGTCACCCTCCGCGAAACCCTCAGCGCGGGATTCGACGACCTCGCCGACCGCGCCGCCGTCGAGGGGCTCGTCGATCTGGAACGGCGGCACGTAGGACTTCACGTCGTTCATGCGGCCACGCATGTAGGGGTCGACGCTCATGACGGTGTTGCGCACGAGCAGTTCGCCGTCGCCGAGGGCGGGGAGTTCCCGCGTCTCGAGGCGGAAGTTGTCGGAGGTGGGCGCGCCGTGGGGGCGCGATGCGAGCACGATCATCTGCGAAGTTGCCATGCCCTCACACTGCCACGGGCCACCGACAACGCTCCAACCGAGCCGGCCGAAGCCCCTGCGCATCAACGGTCCACGACGGTCGATGCAAGGGCGAATATGACCGAAATCGCGGCTGAGGACGCCGTTCGCCGATGTGGGCGGAAATCACCGATGTGGACGCCGCTTGCGAAGATGGACGAATCGCAGATGGGGACGACAATCGCGCAGGGGCGGGCCTTCAGGGACGCAGCGCGTCAGTGGTGGTCGCGCAGTTTCAGCTGGTAGTCGACCGTCGCGCCCGTGGTGTCTAGCTGTTCGAAGCCGTGCGATTCGTACAGGCGGTGCGCGTAGGCGTTGTTGCTCTGCGTGCTGACGCGAACGTGGTGCGCACCGTTCTCACGGGCACCGTCGAGTACCGCTTCGAGCAGCGACCCGCCGACGCGGCGTCCGCGTGCGCCTCCGTCGACGAACAGGTCGGCGATCACCCAGTCGTGAGTGAGGTGGATCGAGTCGAACGCGCGGTAGACCTGCGCGAACCCGACGACGCCCACGCTGTCCCGGGCGCCGAGGACGAGCGTCTGCCCCGTCTCGATGCGCTCGGCCAGAAACGTCCGCGCGTCTGGCGTTGGCGCCTTGCCGCAGAAGCTGCGGTACTGCTCGAACAGATCGACGAGCTCGTCGACGTCCCCAGGCATGGCATGTGCGATATCGATGTTCACGCCTTCATCCTGCCCAATCGCGCACGAAGCGGCCTCTGGGCACCGCAGAGCGGTTCGCCGGGACTCGACGAACCGCTCTGCGGGCGTCAGGTCACAACGAGCGGGCGATGAGTTCCTTCATCACCTCGTTGGCGCCGCCGTAGATCTTCTGGATGCGCGCGCCGGCGTACATCTTCGCGATGGGGTACTCGAGCATGAAGCCGTAGCCGCCGAACAGCTGCAGGACGCGGTCGATGACATTGCACTGCACGTCCGTCGTCCAGTATTTCGCTCGCGAGGCGGTGGCCGAGTCGAGCTTGCGCTCCATGTGCAGCATGATGCAGTGATCGAGCAGGGTGCGGGCGGCGAGCACGTCCGTCGAGCACTCGGCGAGCACGAAGCGCGTGTTCTGCAGGTCCATCAGCGTGCCGTCGAACAGTTCACGCGACTTCGCGTGCTCGACCCCGAGCTTCACGGCCAGCTCCGCCGATCCGACGGCGGTGCACGCGAGGCCGAGGCGCTCCTGCGGCAGCTGCTCCATGAGGTGGTAGAAACCGCGCCCTTCCTCGCCGAGCAGATTCGCGACGGGCACGCGCATGTCGGTGAAGTGCAGTTCGCGCGTGTCCTGACCGTGCTGGCCGATCTTCTGCAGCACGCGCCCGCGCTCGAAGCCGTCGAGGTCGGCCGTCTCGAGCACGATGAGCGAGATGCCCTTGTGCCCGGCGGCCTTGTCACGCTCGCAGGTGCGGGCCACGAGGACGATGAGGTCGGCGTGGCCGGCGTTCGTGATGAACGTCTTCGAGCCGTTGATGATGAACTCGTCGCCGTCGCGCACCGCGCGCGTCGAGACGCGCTTGAGGTCGGAGCCAGCGCCGGGTTCCGTCATGCCGACGGCGCCGACCCATTCGCCGGAGCACAGCTTCGGCAGCCACTTGCGCTTCTGCTCCTCGGTGCCGTAGGCGACGATGTAGTGCGTCACGATGATGGCGTGGACGACGAAGCCCCACGAGTCGTCACCGGCCTTCGCCTGCTCGATGGCGACGACGGCCTCGTGCGCGAACGTCGCGCCGCTGCCGCCGTACTCCTCTGGCACCGACAGGCCGAGCAGGCCCAGCTCACCCGCCTTCGTCCAGACGTCACGATCGACCTGGTGCTGTTCGCTGTAGCGGTCGATGTTCGCGAAGATCTCGCGGCTGAACGTGGCGGCGAGACGCTGGAGGTCTTCCAGTTCGTCGTCCATCCACGGCGAGCGGTACGGCAGGGGTGCGGCCGGGCCCATGGGTCTTTCCTTTCGTCGGTTCCACCAGTGTGCCCCACATCACAACAACCTTGGCGCTGCGGGCGCGTCTCATTCACTGCCCGTCGCACCGGCTCCTTCACCCGAAGGGACCAATGACCCTGGATCTATGTTGACCGTCAGGTACGCTTTATCGAACGCGAGTGGTGAAATCCGACACGCGTAGTGGGTCTGACGTCCGACCGGGTGGTGGCGGACGACAGACCCGCGCGAGCCGCCACGGCGCCGCGCACGGGGGAAGCGCAACCGAGAACGAGGAGCTGCTGCATGGCCAGCCATGACGCCGGGTGGGAGGCGTTCCGCGAGGAGTTCCGCCACTGGATGGAGCTTCGGGGGATGACGAGCAGGGCCCTCGCCGCTCGCCTCAACGAACTCTCCGTCGACCAGCCGTTCGACGAGCACGTCGTCAAGCGATGGCGCCACTCCACGTCACCGCCCCTCGAAGCCGTGCGTCACATCGCCTCGCTGCTCGCGATGAGCGACGATCCGAGCGGTCAGGCTCCCTACGATCCCGCGTTCATCCTGCGTCGCATGGGCCTGCTCGCGCCCGCCGCGCCGGCCCAGGAACTTCTCGACACGAGCCTGCGCCTGCAGGAGCTTCGCCTGCGCCTCAGTGAGGTGCGCGGCCAGCTGAGCCGCCACGCCGCGCGAACCGGCGCCGGCCAGCTCGTCCAGACGGCGCTTTCGTATGGGTACGCCGCGGCCGTCTTCCCCGTCTGGGAGGGGCCGGTCGGCTATCCGATGCATGTCGCCGACCGCATCGACTTCCGCACCCCGCGCGACGACATCCCTGCCGTCGAGGAGAACGACGAGATGCTCGCCGCGCTCGTCGCCAACGCCGCCGTACCGGGCACCCGCCATCCACGATTCAGCACCCAGCCTGATGATCTGGCTGAACAATCGCACTGGGCGATCCAGCTCATCGGCCGCCCCTCGATGCGCAACGGCAAGGCCATCCACCCCGCCGCGCCGGCGATCGCCGTCACCGCCTCGACGACGAGTGCGTGGGCCGACGACGTGGGCGGCATCATCGCGTGGCTGCTCGGCTACGGCTTCGTCTCGACCCGCGAGATCGCGCGTGAGCTGACGCGCAACCCGATCGCGACGGACGCGCTGCGCAGCGAGGTGCACGATCAGTTCGTCGCGCGCCCGCCGTCGCACCACGTGTGGACGCACCACAGCGTCATGGTGCCCGAGGACAACCCGAACTCACCGTGGGCCGCAGCCGACGGAACCGGCTCGCCCGGCCTCGTGCACATCCGACTCGTCGAGGATCACCGGCTCATCGAGTGGACGTCCGAATGGCTCGGCGGGCAGCTCGGCATGAGCGCCGAGGAGGCTCTGACGCTGGCGGAGACCACCGCGTCCACCGTCGAGGCCCGCCTGCACAGCGGCGCGCTCGCCCACGTGCGACGACGCACCCTGCTCGTGCCGACACCGTTCGCCGAGACGCCGGCGCAGCGGTGGGAGAACGCCCTCGGCGCGGCGCTGGCCGCGACGCGCTTTCTCGCCGAGCTCGGCGTCGAGCGCACCGACGGCCTCGACGCCGTGCATGATCGGTTGCTGCGAGACGAACCGGACATCGCCCACTCCTTGCTGCGGTGGCTGGCCGACCACGAGTGCCCCCTGGTCAATCCGAAATTTTCGTCCTGGTCGAATAGGGCCTGACGAGGGTCGGCGAAAATTTCTGTCCACAGGTCGGACAACCGACTTAGTGGGCGGCGAAGCGAGCCGCGCCTTCCTACACTGGCCGGAAGCCACGGCATGCGCCCGCGTCGGACACGGGCACGCTCACGAGGGGACCACCGACGATGGCAGCGCACGACTCCAGCTGGGAGATCTTCCGCAGCGAACTCAAGCATTGGATGGAACTGCGCCGCTTCACGAACAAGGCGCTCGCCGAGGCGATCAACGCAGACCTGCCCTCCAGCGGTCTGAGCGCACCCGTCGACGAGCAGATCATCAAGCGCTGGCGGCACTCGACGTCACCGCCCCTGATGACGCTCAAGGTCATCGGACGCATCCTCGGCATGAGCAGCGACCCCACCGGCCGCGCGATCTACGACCCGACGCACCTGCCGCGCGTCATGGGCATCCTCGACCCCGCCCCCGAGAACCCCGAGCTCATCGAAGCGGCCTACCGGCTGCAGACGGTGCGCGCCAAGATCGCCGAGGCCCAGAGCACCCTGACGGCGATCACTGCTGACGAGGGCGCCGTCAACGTCGTGCGCACGGCCACCGCGTCGGGGCTCGGCGCCGCCGTCCTGCCCGTCTTCGAGGGCCCGCGCGGCTACCCGATGCACGTCTCCGACCGCATCGACCTACGCGCACAGGGCGCCGAGGCCACCGCGCCGCAACCGAACCAGTACCCCCTCGTCCACGACGCGCTGCACGACGCGTTCGCCGTCCGCAGCCGACGCGCACCGCGCTTCGCCGACACGAGCCTGCAGCCCAACCCCGACGCCTACGCCGCCTGGGCCGTGCAGCACGTCGGCTGCCCGCGCGCGAGCGAGGTGCATCGCCCCCATGTCGGCCTGCCCGCCATCGCCATCACGTCCGTCACGACGACGCCGTGGCCCGACGAAGTCGGCGACCTCATCGCGATGGTGCTCGGCTACGGCTTCACGACGACGCGTGAGCTCGCCCGCGAGCTCGTGTGCGACCCCTATGCGGCGGAACCGCTGCGCGCCGACATCCATGACAACTTGCTCTACGCGGCGACCCCGCTGCGTCGCGTGTGGACGCACCACGGCGCCGTCGTTCCGCCGGCGAACGACCATGCACCGTTCGGCGACGCGCAGGGCCGCGCGACGAGTCAGCTGCTGCACTTCTACGTGCGCGAGGACGATGCGTCCCTGCGTCACGCCGCCGAGCACCCGGCGGGCCGCCTCGACCCCGTCTCTCCGGAGGAGCTCGACGCCGCCGTCGCCCGCACGAGCGCGACGCGCGCGGAACTCGACGCTCGGTTCGAGCGCGTGCAGGACAACCCGCGCATCCGACGCATCGACTACGCCTTCACGCCCGAGGCCGAGGACCGCTGGGCGCTGGTGTTCGAGATGACGCTGACGATCCTGCGCACGCTCGACGAGCTGGGCGTGCGCCTCAACCTCACCGAACTGCACGAGCGACTCGCGCGCACCGAACCGCAGGTCGCACCGCAGGTGCTGCGCTGGCTCGCCGACCACGACGCGCCGTTCGTCGAGTCGCGTCACCGCACGTGGCACTGACGGGCGACTGACGCGCGGCGCCCTGCGACGAGGAGACCCCGTTCAGGCGGCCGGCGCTCAGCGCAGCGCGTGCAGCCAGGCGCGGGCGCCCGCGAAGGCCTCGTCGCTCGTCTCGGGGGCGACGTCGACGGGACGCTTGTCGGCGCGTGCGTACGAGCCGAGGTAGCGCACGTCGGCGGCGACGCGCTTGAGCCCCATGAGCGCCTCCCCGACACGTTCGGACGCGATGTGCCCCTCGATGTCGAGCGAGAAGCAGTAGCTGCCCATCGCCTCGCCCGTCGGGCGCGATTCGAGGCGCGACATGCTGATGCCGCGCGTCGCGAACTGCTCGAGCAGTTCGAGCAGCCCACCGGCGCGGTCGGCGTGTTGGTACAGCACGAGCGTCGTCTTGTCGTGGCCCGTCGGCGCGGGGGTGCGGGGGCGGCCCGCGGCGTCGCGGGCCTTCGTCACGAGGACGAATCGGGTGACGGCGCCCGCGTTGTCGCCGATGTGCGTGGCAAGGGTCTCGAGGCCGAAGACGTCGGCGGCCATCGGCGCGCACACGGCCGCCTGGAAGTTCTCGGCGGCGTCATCCGCGAGGCTCTGCGCGGCGGCGGCCGTCGACAGCGTCGGCACGTAGGTCGCCTGTGGCAGGTTCGACGCCATCCAGCCGCGCACCTGCGGCCACGCGTGCGAGTGCGACCCGACGCCCGTGATCTGCTCGGCGCGCGTGCCCGGGCGGGCCGCGAGGACGAACGTGATCGGCACGAGCACCTCACCGACGAGCAGCAGCTGCGAGTCCGTGGGGGCGCCGGCTCCCGCGTTGAGGGCGTCCAGCGTGGAGCTCACGCCACCTTCGACGCTGTTCTCGATCGGCACCATGACGCCGTCGACGCCACCCGAACGCACCGCGTCGAGCGCTGCCGGGACGGTCGCGAACGGGACCGAACGTTCCAGGGCAGCCGCGACGAGGCTGTCCGTCGTGGTCGGGGCGGCGGACGAGCTGGGAGTCTGGTGCGGGTGCGAACTCGCCTCACCTGGGGTCGAAGCACCCGCGGCAGGCGCGGTCGCGGCCGCCCCCTCGTCACTGGCGGGACGCACCGCTTCGGCGGCGTCACGCGTCTGCTGCTCTAGCCACCCCCGCAGCGCAGCCTGCGTGAACGTGCCGGCAGGGCCGAGGTAGCCGTAGGTCGGTTCGTCGTGCGTCATCGGGCATTCCCCTCACCGGCGCGCGCCGCGGCGACCGCCTGCTTCTCCTCGGGCGTGAGCTCGCTCGAGCTCGCGCCTGCTTCGACACTCTTGGCGTACGTGCGTGACTCGGCGCGCCCGTGGATCGACGAGATGACGAGCCCGTCACCGGCGTCATCGACGAGGGCCACCGAGAACGACAGCTGACCCGCCATGTCGCCGAACGCGTCGTAGCGGACGACGGCGACGTGCTTGAGCGCGCGTCGCGAACCGGCACGGGCTGCGGCGAGTTCGGTTCGGGCGGAGGCGATCTCGCGCGCCAGCTGCCGCGGGCCGCCGTCGTCGTCACCGATGATGGACGCGAGGCGGACCTCGCTCGCGCGGACCTGCAGGAGCGCCCACCCGGCGAGCAGGAGAGCACACACTGCGACGGCGAGAGCGACGGCGATCACGACGTCAGCCTATGCAACCGGGCGTGGTCGATCAGACCGGCACCCAGGCCGGGAATTCGACGCCGGCGAGGGCGGCCACCATGAGCGCCGCGAACAGCAGGCACACGACGCCACCGGCGGTGCGGATGGCGGAGAGGCTGAGCCGCTTGAGCAGCGCCTTTCCGGCGACGGCGCCCAGCGCCGAGACCAGGGCGAGCGCGAGGAACGCCGACAGGCCGACGAGCCAGGGGTTGCCGCCACGCGCGACGAAACCGGCGGTCGCGAGCTGGCTCAGGTCGCCCCACTCGGCGAGGAACAGGATGAGGAAGCTCGCCCCGATCGCCTTGAGCCCCTCGGCCGGCTTGGCCTTGGCACCGAACTCCTCCTCGGCCTCCGCCTCACCCTCATCGGCCTCCTTCGCGCCCTTGATCAGCACGAAACCTGCGACGAGGAACAGCAGCGCGACGATGGCGTGCACCGGCTTCTCGGGAAGCAGCGTGAGGACGCGTCCGAACAGGACGGCGACGACCGTCTGGACGGCGAACGCCGACGCGACACCGATCCACACGTACAGCGGTCGGTATTTCGTCGCGAGCACGAGCGTCGCGATGAAGGTCTTGTCAGGGAGTTCGACGAGGAACAGCGTCGTGAAGACGGTCAGGGCGAGAGCGAGATCCACGGGCCACGAGCCTACCGGGTCGCCGCGAGGATCCAGGATCAGCGACTACGCTTGAGCGGTGTTCCGTCGGTGGCTCGTGACTGCTCTCGTCGCCGCCGTGACGTTCGCGGCGCTCGCCGTGGGCATCTCCGTCGCCAAGTCCGACACCTCCCCCACGCATCGCGCGCAGCCGGGCAACCTCGTCGTCGTCGGCATGCCGGGGCTGACATGGAGCGACATCAACCCCGACACGACACCGACGCTGTGGGACATGTCGCAGCACGCCGCCGTCGGCAACCAGCTCGTCCGCGTCATCAGCGACCACTCGTGCAGCGACGCGGCATGGGTGACGCTGGGCTCCGGTACACGCACCCCGCTCGGCTACAGCCCGCCGATGGCGGCAGCGTCCGGCACGAACGACTTCTGCCCGCCCCCGGTGAAAGGCGAGTACGACGCGACGCACCACACCTACCGCTACCCGCAGTGGAGCACGTGGGCCAAGGACGCGCTGAAACGCAACATCCCCTCACGCATGGGGCTCGTCACCTCGACACTGGAGAAGGACGGCCAGTGCGTCAGCGCCGTCGGAGAACGGGCGACGCTCGGTGCGGCGAACCGTCAGGGCGTCGTCTCGCACTACTGGCCGAGAATCTCCGGCGCTGACCTCGCCGCGTGCCCCGTCACGTACGTCTCGCTCGAGGGGCGCAGCGACGCGCAACTGCGTCAGGTGCTCGACGCGGCACCCATCGACACGACCGTCCTCGTCACCGGCCTCACCGACGACGAACGCCCCGAATCGCCGCGCGCGATCATGCTCGACGGGCCGACGGTCGGCTCGGGCATGCTGCGCTCGCGCCAGACGCGTCAGCGAGGGATCGTCACGACGACCGACATCTCCGCGTTCGTCCTCGAACGCACCCCCCGCGCGCCGGTGCTCGGCGAGGGGCGCCCCCTGTCGATCGAACCCGTCTCGACGCCCGCCGCACTGCGCTCGGTGCGCAACACCCAGACCCTGCTGCGCACCGAACGCAACCTCGTCGGTCCGTTCTTCGTCTGGGTTGCGGCCCTCGGCGCGCTCGCCGTCACCATCGGGGCGTGGCTGTCGGTCCGCGCGCGCTGGTGGCCCTGGAGCGGACGTGACGTGGCCGACGGCAACGACGCGGGCGTCGGTGCGGGCCCACGTCCTGGTGTGGCGTGGTGGCCCTGGAGCGGACGCGACGCGGCTGACGGCAACGACGCGGCCCGCGCCGTCATGACGCGCCGGCTGCGGGTGGCGCGCGGTTGGTGGGCGACGACGGGTGCGCTGCTCGGTGCGGTGCCGGTGGCCACCTTCCTGGCGAAGCTCTACGCCTGGTACCTCCACGACCATGCGTTGGCGTGGCTCGGCGGGTGCGTCGTCGTCATCATCGTCGTCATCGCGACGCTAGCACTGCTCGGGCCGTGGCGTCGCTGGACGCCCGGCCCTGCCGTCTTCGTCGCCTCCTGCACCGCGCTGGTGCTCGCGATGGATGCGGTACAGGGATCGCCGCTGCAGCTCGTCAGCGTGCTCGGGCTGCAGCCGGTGTACGGCGGCCGATTCTTCGGGATGGGCAACGTCGGATACGCGCTGTTCATGACGTCATGCCTGTTCGTCGCGGCGATGCTCGCGGGGCGTTATCGCGCGATGAAACGGCCGCGGCTCGCATTGCTGACGGTGCTCGCGATCGGCGTGCCCGCCATCCTCGTCAACGGGGTGCCGCAGTGGGGCAACGAGGGTGGCGGCTCGGCAGCGTTCGTGCCCGCGATCATCTACCTGGCGATGCGTGCGCGCGGGTGGCGGATCACGCTGACGCGACTGCTGCTCGCCGCGTTGGGCGGTGCTGCGTTCGTCTTCGTCATCGGCTGGCTCGACTACCTGCGCGGCGAGAGTGCGCGCACACACCTCGGCGACATCTTCGCCGGCCTCATCGGCGACGGGCAGGTCAACCCGATCAGGCGGGTGCTGTACGCAAACTGGCACATGCTCAACACGCATTGGTTCTACTGGTTCGTGCCGATCTGGCTCGTCGTGTGCATCGTCGTGCTCGCGTTTCCCGACGGGCCCGGGCGCTTCCTCAAGCCACTGCTCGTGCGCGTGCCCATGATGCGGCACGGCCTCATCGCCATCACGATCATGCTCGCCGCCGGATTCCTCGCCAACGACTCGGGCACCTCGATCCCGCCCGCCGGGGCGCTCGTCATCATGCCACTGCTCGTCATCGTCGCGGCGCGCCTCGGATCGCCGCGCACGAGCGAAGCCCCTCGCGTGCCTGCCGTGAAGAGTTGACGGCCGTACCCATCTGCGATTTACGCCCACGTTCAACGGACGTTGCGGGCAGGCGAGTGTGGACGAGAATCGCAGATGTGTACAGGCTTCCGGGGGCTTCGAGCCCTTCCCACTGCTCCCTTCACACCGTCGCCGACGTGGAGCCGACGTCGGACGCGCGCCGCGCTCGGCCCCTTCCGTCAGACGACGACGCCCCCGGCAGCGACACGTGTGAGGCCCCGCACCTGACGATGTGGGGGCCTGACGAAGAGTGCAGGCGAGGTGAGCGCCTGGCGACGGAGTCGACGAGGCAGACGCCCCACGCTGAGCCCTGACTCACCAGGATCTGACGGTGAGAGCCGAGCTCAGTGCGACCTGAAGGCGGACGTCAGCGCAGCGTGATCTGGCGCGAGACGATGCCGTTGCGGGCGCGACCTTCGTCGGCGGTGAGCGGCTCGGTCTCGAGCGAGGCAAACGCATCGTCGAAGGCCTTGGCGAGTTCGGCCATCGGCGCGGCCTGCTGCTCGGGCAGGCGGTCGGTCGCGACCTCCCAGACGGGCGTCAGCACGCCGCACGCACGGAACGCGCCGAGGAGGCGGCCTTCGTCGTCGTTCTCCGGCATGCGCGCCTTGCCGGATGCGGACAGGCGGGCGAGCGCGTCGGTGGCCTTGTTCTCGTCGTGCGGCAGCACCCAGCGGATGAAGGCGCGATCGCCGATGAGGCACCAGTAGGCGGAGTCGACGCCGTCGATCGGGGCGGTCGGAGCGATCGACTCGTTGGCGTCCTCCATCGAGACGGAGGCCTCTTCGCCGATCTCGTGCTCCTCGGGGATCCAGAAGTCGAACGTCTCGTGCACGGTCGGTTCGAACGTCGTGCTCGTGATGATGTCCTGCAGGCGCGGCGTCGCGGCGCTGACGCGCGGCGGTGCGGGCAGCGGCTGGCCGTTCTCGAGCTGCGTGACAGCGATGAGCTGCGCGGCGAGGTCGCGGCTCGCGTCGCCGGATCCACCGCCCGTCTGCAGCGCCACCATCATGTCGCCGTCCTCGCGACGCAGGCCGGGCCACGCCATCGGCAGGATCGTCGCGATGACCGCCTCGTGCTCCTGCCCGTGGACCTCGAAGGTGACCTTTGCCGTCGCCGACGGGACGATCTCACGCATCGCCACCCAGTCCGTCTCACCTGCGAGGCCCTCGAATGGACGCGCGACGAACGGCGCCGGCATCTGCGACGGATCGAGCGGACGCTTGTTCTCTTTGCCCTTGCGGCGTGAAGCCTTACCCATGGTCGATGAGTCTAGTGATGTCGTGTGCCCGCGGCGGCGCGATGCGTCATCTCGCTGCGGTAGTGGAACGTCGTCAGGCGCGCCTGCGCGACGGCCCACACGCGTGTCGCAGCGAGTGCATCTGCCGAGCCTGAGAGGCCGATGCGCCGCAAGACGCGCAGAGAAATGTTTGGGCGGGCCGCCGCGGAGGCGGCCTGCCCGAGCTTGCGAGGTCAGGCGCGCCTGCGCGACGGGCCGCACGCGTGTCGCAGCGCGTGCATCTGCCGAGCGTGCGAGGCCGATGCGCCGCAAGACGCGCAAAAAAACTTGGGCGTCGCACGTCGACGCCCGCGCTGGGCGAACGTAGTGAGCTCAGGCGCGGCGTCGGCTGGGGCCGCCCAAACTGGCCCACACCGTGCGGCCGTTGCGTTCGTCGCTGACGCCCCATTCGTGGGCGAGGGAGCGGACGATGCGCAGGCCGCGGCCAGAGTTGACCCATTCACTCTTGGGTTTGGGCATGGGGATGTCGTCGCCGCCGCCGTCGGTCACTTCGATCTCGACGCGCGGGGCGCGCACCTTCCAGTGCACGCGGATGCTGCCGTCGGGCAGGGGCTTGGCGTGGCGGATGGCGTTGGTGACGAGTTCGCTGACGACGATCTCGCATTCGCCGATGACTTCGTCGCTGATCTCGCCGTCGGAGAGGTCGTCGACGATGGTGCGGCGGATGCTGGGCACGGATTCGAGCGTCCAGTCCAGGCGGACGGTGCGGACGCGGGCGTCGCTCGACATGTCGTGGCTACCTCGTGCGGTCGGACCTCGCGGGGCGGGGTGGTGTTCAGCGTTCGTTCAACCTTGCCACACATCGCAACGGGCGTGGGGTTGGGTGCGCGGCCCCACGGGTGCGCCGCGGCGGATCTGAGCGAACCGGCCGGGGATGGAGCTGGCATCCCGGCCCCGGTGTCAGTGGCTGTGCGGTTCGGGAGGCAGTCGCCGAAGAGGCAGGCGCTGGTCGATGCTGAATGCTGCCGCCTGCAGGGCTCCGCGGGCGTGGGGCCACACGGCATCCAGGGCTCCGTGAGCGTCGGATTCGGGCCAATCCCGAGCGAAACTCTCATCATTCGGCACTGCGAACTCACACAGAAGCTCAGCGCGAACGGCGCACATGCCGTCGTCCCCGGTGGCGGTGATGTCGATACGAACCCGGGCCGCCTTCTCGAAGTGGGCCGCGTCGAAACTCGCACTCATCTTGCCCGCGAGAGGAGCCCACTCGGGTAGCTCGTCGTCAGCTTTCACAGCCGCGCTGGTGCTCAACACCGTCACCGCTCGCAGCTCCACGTCGACCCCGGCGATCAGCACGGTCAGCCACCCACGGCGAAGATCATGGTGCGGGCATCGCGTCGCGCGCGAGGCACTCCCACCACCGGAGCGACATCTTCGGGCTCGATGTCGACGGTCAACGTCGGGCGGGCAGGGTTGACGACGTGTCGCACCTCTGCGCCCACGGCGATGGCATAGCGACGCAGCGATGACAGGTGGAGATCGCGGTTTCCTGCTTCGATGCGCGCGACACCGCTCTGCGAGATCCCCATGCGTTCGCCCACGTCACCTTGGGAGAGATTCTTCCCCTTGCGCAGCTCGACGAGGCGGCTCAGCCACTCCTCCTCGTGCACGAGGTTGCGCTCGGCGAGACGATCCTCGTCTGTCTCGGGCCCGAAGATGTCATCGAGAAAATCCATCACACACCCCCACGTATGCACTCAGAGTCATATACCCCCAGTATGACTCATGAACTGAAATGCGCGAGGCGCACCGCCTCAGCCTCGTCCATGTGCCCGTTCTGGGCTGCGCGCCACCCTGCTGTGTCGGGGTACTTGGCCCGGAACGTCAAAAAGGTGAGCTCATCGAGGTGCTCGGGCTCGGTGAAATACAGCCGGGCTGCCAGGTGAGCACCGTCCTCGTCGATGACGTTCTTCCACCGCATCTCGAGCACGAGTGGCCGCCGCACGGATTGTTTGACGTCGTGCGCGCATCCCCTCTGCGACGGGCCGCAGGGACAGAACTGCAATGTGCCTTCCAGCGCCCGGTCGCGCTTGCGCTTGATCTGAGCGCGCAGGTCGGCGCGAACCGCCGGCGGCAGGGACGCCAGCATCTCGCGCAGGCCAGGGTCTGCTCGAGCAACATCCGGCGTCACCCACATCGCGGCGCCGTCACGCGTCGACCGGACTCCGGGCGGCCACGCCAGCCTCATCCGGCACCTTCACTCATCATGATCCCGAGAGTGCCACTCGCCACCGACAACGCTCAACGCTCACTCGAGTAGGGCCTCAGCGCGGTTCAGCACCTCACGAACCGAAGCGGTACGCCGCTGGCGGCCGAACGTGGCGAGCGTGGCGGCCTGGACTTCGGGGGCTGACGCCGGAGCGCCGAGCTGGTCGGTCCAGTAGCGCAATGCGTTCGCTACTTCGCGTGGACACAGATCCTCCGGTTTTGTCCGGGGCCCGGGCCGGAATTGCGTCCACTCCGCGAGCTTGATATCCACCGGCCAGATGAAGCCATCACTGTCGATGTCGCCCGGGAGCTGCTTGATCTGGCGCATCAGGCTCCGCCGCAGGGCAGGTGAGATGCGACGCTCGAAGGCTGCGGCAGTAAGCCGCGCCAGCCGTTCCGTCGACACCGGCCCTTCTGTCTCTACGATGATCTTCAGCGTGCCTTGCACACGTTGACGGCAAGCGTCCCGTTTCAAGTTCTCGATGTCCGAACGCTCCCCGAGGATGACGGGGTGCCACGGTTCGTATGCCAGCCGTTCGTCGCCGAGTGGGGCACCGTCCAGCACTGCGGGGATGGCGGGGATGGGGACCTCCGGCGTGACGGCCCCGTCGATGTCCTCCGCGGGCATAAGCTCGCGCCGCGCTGGCATGGGCTGCCCACCCCCGTACAGTGCGCGTCCAACGTCGTCACGAATCGCAGCGAGACGGCGCGCCCCTTCAACGTCTCCCAGCGCATCGAGGAGTTGCGCAGCATGGTCACCGGCGCGCCATGCGTCGCGGGGTTCAAGAACGTCGTTGTGTCTTTCCGTGTTCCGGAGCTGTCGCAGCTGGGTGCCGAGGGACGAGACGCGTCGGGGATGTCGCGGGTCATCGTCAAATGGGTAGCCGAGTTCACCCAGTCTCTCGGTGAGCATGCGCAACTGCGCGGCGAGGTCGTTTCGCGAGTACTGGCCGCGTGGACGCCCCCGGGATTCGTCGAGGGCTCGGAGAATCTCCGTCCATTCCAGACCGTGGAGGAACTCACGAAGACGCGCGTCGATCAGCGGCTCGAGTCTTTCTTCGAGAGCGTCGAGAGCCCGGCGGACCTCGTGCCTCGTCTGCACTGGGTCACTCATCGCGCGTCCTCCGCATACTTCGGGGCCAGGGTTTCCATCTGCTGCATGACTCTCACGATGGCTTCGGGTTGCTGATCCGGCGGGTAGCCGTACTTGCGCAGCAGTCGTCGGATGGTGGTGCGTAGCTTGGCGCGCACGTCTTCACGCACCGTCCAGTCGATGCGCGTGTCGCGCCGCATGGCGGCCACCAGATCACGGGCGATCTGAGCGAGCACGTCGTCGCCCATGACGTCGACGGCTGCTTCGTTCTCGGCCACGACGTCGTAGAACGCCAACTCGTCATGTTCCAGCGGTGGCGAGAACCGCTCACCACGCCGCCCTTCGGCCGCGGCCTCCTTGGCCAACTCGACGAGCTCGGCGATCACCTCGGCCGACGTCAGCTGCTGGTTCGTGTACTTGAACATCAGCTCGTTGACGCGCTCGGAGAACAGCTTGGAACGCACCTCGTTGCCGGCGGTCGCGGTGCGCGCGTCGGTGAGCAACTGCGCCTTGAGCGCGTCGATCGCGGCCTGCGCGCGGTCGGGCTGGGCGGCCTCTTCGATCCAGGTCGGCGACAGGTCCGACAGCGTCGGCGGTTCGAGCCCGGCGGCACGGTAGATGTCGACGACGCCCGTCGCCTCGGTCGACTCGACGACGAGGGCCCCGAGCCGCAGTCGGATGTCCTCCGGGATCGGTTCACCGCGCGCGACACGATCGGCGGCGTCGCGCTTCGCCATCCACTCGCGCACCTCACCGAAGAAACGCACCTGCGGGCGCACCCGCTCGACCGTCGCCTCACCGGCCGCGAGCGCCCACGCTCGCGCGAGCTTCGCGGCGGTCACCCGGAACTGCTCACCCAGGGGCCGCACGTCGGGGTCGCCCTCGTCGCGGTTGCCCGGCGTCAACGGCGAACGCAACGCATTCGTGACGGCGAGCGCCGCGTTGCGCCACGCGCGCGGCGTGTCCTCGTTCGCGAGGGCACGCCAGTCGACGCCGGCAGCGGTGACGGTCTCCTCCAGCGAGTCGACGAGGTCGAACACGATCTCCGCGGCGTCACCGGCCGTCTGCCCGACGGCTTTCTCGCCGGGCGTCCCGGCCTCGCGGGTGAACTCGCCGAGCGCCTTCGTCAGGTTCTCCGCGAGCGGCGCGTACGCGACGAGCAGGCCGTCGGCCTTGCCCCGGTAGGTGCGGTTGACCCGGGCGAGGGTCTGCATGAGCAGTGCGCCCTTGAGCAGACGGTCGATGTAGATCGTGTGCAGCGCCGGCGCGTCGAAGCCGGTGAGCATCATGTCCTTGACGATGACGATCTCGAGCGGGTCGTCCGCGTTCTTCATCCGCTTCTTCACGGCGGCCGTCGCGCTGGGGCGTCGCAGGTGTTTCGTCACCTCGGCGTCGTCGCTCGGCGTGGCGTTGTAGACGACCTTGATGACGCCCTTGTCGTCGGCGTCGTCGTGCCATTCCGGGCGCAGCGCGACGATCTTCGCGTAGAGACGCGCCGCGGTGCGTCGCGTCGCGCAGACGATCATCGACTTGCCGGGCCCGCCGATGAACGGCGTCATGAGTTCGCGCCGCCTCTCCCAGTGGCTCACGACGTCCGCGGCCAACTTCTCGAGACGTTCGTCGGAGCCGTAGATCGTGTCGAGCTTGGCGATGCTCTGCTGCAGTCGCGCCTTGTCGGCGTCGTCGAGCCCGGCGGAGACCTCCTCGGCGCGTTCGTCGATGTCTTCGTCGCCGAAGCCGTCGACGCGTTGTACCTGGATGAGGCGCTGCTCGAACGCGACCGGCACGGTCGCGCCGTCCTTGACGGCTCGCAGCAGGTCGTAGACGTCGATGTCGTCGCCGAACACGCGCCGCGTGTCGCGCTCACCTTCGGCGATGGGGGTACCGGTGAACGCGATGAGCGTCGCGTTCGGCAACGCCATCTTGAGGTGACGTGCGTACCCGTCGAGGGTGTCGTAGTGGCTGCGGTGCGCCTCGTCGGCCATGACGATGATGTTGCGCCGATCCGACAGCAGCGGATGGTCGGCGCCCGCTTCGCGTTCGCTCTGGGTGAGGCCGAACTTCTGCAGCGTCGTGAAGTAAATGCCGCCCGTCAGCTGTTCGCTGAGCAGGCGCCGCAGCTCGTCGCGCGAGGCCACCTGCTTCGGTTCCTCCGGCAGCAGGGCGCTCACCCGGAACCCGTCGAAGAGCTGGGTGTCGAGTTCTTGACGGTCGGTGATGACGACGACCGTCGGGTTCGCGAGGCGCTGGTGGCGCATCACCTTGGCCGTGTAGAGCTCCATCTCCATCGACTTGCCGGAGCCCTGCGTGTGCCAGACGACGCCGGCGCGGCCGTCACTGTCGACGGCGTTGATGGTGGACGCGACGGCTTTCGTCACGGCAAAGTACTGGTGGGGTTTGGCGATGCGCTTGCCGAGGCCTTCTTCGGATTGATCGAACGCGATGAAGTCGCGCATGATCTGCCCGAACCGGTCGATGTTGAACAGGCCCGTCAGTGTGAGGTCGAGTTCGGTCGTCGCCTCCCCGTCGAGGTCGGTCTCACCGAACTCCATGAGGTGGCCCTCTTCGTCGACGTTCCACGGCGCGAAGTGGTTGTACGGCGTCCACGGCGTGCCGTACTTCGCGCTGATGCCGTCGCTCGCGACGACGAACGCGCAGAAACGAAAAGCCATCGGGAACTCGCGCAGGTACGTCTGCAACTGGTTGTAGGCGCCCTCGACCGTCGCGTTCTTCGCGGCGGCCTGCTTGAGTTCGACGATGACGAGCGGCAGGCCGTTGACGTAGAGGACGACGTCGAAGCGACGCTCGCGCTCACGGCTGCGGATCGTCACCTGCTGCACCGCGAAGTACGCGTTCTTCGAGACATCGCCGTGCGCCATGAAATGGATCGTCGGGCTCTGCTCGCGACCCTCGTCGTCGACGTACGTGATGCCCGTGTAGCCGCGGACGAGGATGTCGTGCAAGCGCTTGTTCTCCGCCAGCGCGTCCTGCGACTGCGGCGCGAGCACCTCCGCCTTCGCCTGCTGCAGGTACTCCTCGGGCACCCCGGGGTTGAGGTCGCGCAGCTTCTGACTCAGCGTGCCGTGCAGGACGATGTCGGCCCACGACTCGCGCTCCTTCGAGCCGGGTGCCAGCTCCTTGCCGTGCTTCGGCTGCCACTCCAACTCACCGAGCTGATCGAGCACGAGCTGCTCCCAATCGGCCTCAGTCATGACCGGCACTCACACCACCCCTTCCACACGCTTCTCCGCGTCCTTAACGGTGATCTTGCCCGACATGAGCAGCGGCAACAGCTCATCGCGGGTTTTCGCGAGGGTTTCGTTCTCCTCGCTGAGTGCACGTTCCTGCGCGGCAAACATGTCGCACTCGTCTTCCAGGGCGCCCCGCACATCTTTTCCCGGTACGGCAAGCTCAAGTGTCTTGAGATTCCCCATACTGATCTTGGGTTGGACAGCGCCCGTCACAAGGTGGCGTGCTTCTGCCCTGTAGACCAACCATCGGAGAAGAGACGTCGAGACCGTAGTTCCACGCAGGACATGCGCATGGTTGTTCACCCACGACGGCCCCCAGATGTACTGCACGACCGCACGCCCCTCGTCCGTGATGACCGTGCCGTCTTCCCCCACAAGCACTAGCGGCTCATCGAACAGCGAGTCATCCACCGTATCGAGCCGCCCGGCCGCCCCGTAATAGGGCACCTCACCTGGGCGAGCTTCACGCTCGCCCTTCGAGAGCGGCACCCGCTTGCGGTTGAGGAACTCGGCGACATCACCAACACGGCACCGGTCAGCGTCTCCGAGCGCAACTTCGACCCGAAACTGCGCGATCTTGTGGCCACCATCGATCACCCGGCGGTTGGCGGCGATCTTGTCGTCCAGCGCCCCCAGTACCTCCGCGATCGCCCGTTGCAGGGGTAAAGGGGCAACAGGGATGACCAATTCCCTGAGTATTCCCAGGTTGATATGAGGTACACCCGTACGGATAGCCACCGAGTCGATGAGCTGGCGAAACTCCTCCAACTGGCACGCAT
Organism: Dermacoccus sp. NHGro5; assembly: GCF_017565385.1. Classification (NCBI taxonomy): domain Bacteria; kingdom Bacillati; phylum Actinomycetota; class Actinomycetes; order Micrococcales; family Dermacoccaceae; genus Dermacoccus; species Dermacoccus sp. NHGro5. The sequence goes on from NZ_JAGEKQ010000008.1 coordinate 177,259, forward strand.
ACAGAACGTAACGACTATCGGCCTTTCGCGGGTCCACGCGTAGTCGCATCTGACTTTGCGAAATAACGAAGGGATGGCTTCCCTCATCTAGGCGTGCCACCTGTCCGAGCGTTCCCCGCTGAGTAAAGACCAGGTCGCCCGCAGACGCTGTGTTGCGTGCAAGATCAGACTTGAACTTTTCCTCGCTAACGTAAACGAACGGGCCGTGGAGGCGCCCGTCTTCACCCATGTTGGCCCCGCGAATGACTGGAACGCCCGAAGGGCGGTAGTCATGGCTCACCAGGTTGGAGCCGAAGGGCCCCCCCACGAAACCTTTTTCTGCCGCCAGCTCGCCAAGAGGCACATAGGTTGTCATGCCAACCTCCCCAACTGCTCGCGAACGACGGCATCCAACCGCGCCGACTCGTCGAGCGCGGCCGTGAGTTCCTTCGTGAGCCGCGCGATCTTCTCGTCGATGGGTTCGGAATCTTCCGCAGCCGCCGCGGCACCCACGTACCGGCCGGGCGTCAACGCGTAGTCGGCGGCGCGGATCTCGTCGAGCGTCACGCTCTTGCAGAAGCCGGGCACGTCCTCGTACTCGCCGTCTGCCGATGCGCGGCCGCGCCAGGTGCGGAACGTGTTCGCGATGCGCGCGATGTCGTCGTCGGAGAACGTGCGCTCCACGCGGTCGACCATGTGGCCGACCTCGCGGGCGTCGATGAACAGCACCTGCTTGCGCCGGTCGTTCGCGCCGGCCGCACCGGCCTTCTTGTCCTTCGCGAAGAACCACACGCACACGGGAATCGCTGTGCCGCGGAAGAGGTTGCCTGGCATCGCGATCATGCACGAGACGACGTCGTCCTCGAGCATCGCCTTGCGGATGTCGCCCTCGCCGCCGCTGTTCGACGCCATCGTGCCGTTCGCCATGACGACGGCCGCCTCACCGTGCGGCGCGAGCTTGCTCAGGATGTGCTGCATCCACCCGTAGTTCGCGTTGCGCGCGGGCGGCACCCCGTACTTCCAGCGGGCGTCTTCGGTGTTGCGCGCCCACTCCTTCTGATTGAACGGCGGGTTCGCCATTGCGTAGTCGGCGACGACACCCGGGTGGATGTCGCGCGCGAACGTGTCACCCCAGCGCGGGCCGAGGCCCTGGGAGTCGATGCCGTGGATGGCGAGGTTCATCTTCGCCAGGCGCCACGTCTCCTCGATGCTCTCCTGGCCGTAGACGACGATCGCGTCACGATCCTCCTTGTGCCGCTCCAAGAACTTCTCGGCCTGCACGAACATGCCGCCCGAGCCGCACGCCGGGTCGTACACGCGCCCGGAGTGCGGTTCGAGAATTTCGACGAGCGTGCGCACGAGCACCGGCGGGGTGAAGAACTCGCCGCCGCGCTTGCCCTCGGCCTTCGCAAACTTCTCGAGGAAGTACTCGTACACCTCACCGAGCAGGTCGCGTGCCTTCGTCGCGCCCTCGCCGGTGAAGCGCACCGAGTTGAACAGGTCGATCAGTTCGCCGAGGCGACGCTGGTCGATGTTGTCGCGCCCGAAGATCGTCGGCAGCGTGCCCTGCAGCGACTCGTTCTGCTTCATCAGCGTCGCCATCGCCTCGTCGATGAGCTTGCCGACGCTCTTGCTCTCCTGCCCGCCCGCAGCCTCCATGCCCTTGGCGTGACGTGCGATGAAGCTCCAGCGCGCGTTCGTCGGCACCCAGAACACGCCGTTGCCGACGTATTCGTCGGGGTCTTCGAGCGTGTCGCTGACGAAGTTCTCCGCCTCACCCGCCAGCTCCTCACGGATCTGCTCGCGGCGCTCCTCGAACGCATCCGAGACGTACTTGAGGAAGACGATGCCGAGCACGACATCCTTGTACTGGCTCGCGCTCATCGAGCCGCGCAGCTTGTCCGCGGCCTTCCACAACGTGTCGTGCAGTTCCTTCTTCGACGACGGCGCCATTGCGGCGGCCTTGGCCTTGGGTGGGGTCACGGGGTTTCTCCTTGCAGGTACGGGCTTTGAGTCTTCGGTGCCGCGTCGAGACGTGTGCGCGTCGTTTCACGGCAGATGGATGTGGCGGGATCGGGGACGCACCGACGAGGTTCGAGTCCCTGTTGCTGGTGTGGCCATCCCCTGCGGCGACAGGAGGGGACGCGCTGCTCGGCAGAGTGGGGGCACGCCTGGGGCCCACCATCGATGTCAAGGCTTAGAGTCCCTTTACATCGGTGTTGTGGCCTCGCTGGGACGAGCCACTGCAGTGGCGGTCGCGCGGATCGGACGATCAGTCTTCCAAACTGATCACACGACATTGCTCCCGGCTGCAGAAAGCGCGCCGCTCGAGTCGCGGGTTCAAGTCCCGTTACTCGCGGCGTTTCTGCCTGCGGCCATCGACGGACTGTTGCTCCGTAGGTCGAGACGCCGACCTCATAGGTGTTCCACAACCACCTGTTGACAAGGCAGGTGGACAGTTGCCCGTGCCACTGCCAATCACGGACGGTCATGCGGCGCCGCCCCTCGACGCTGCACCTTCTTGCATGTCATGCGTAGGACGCGTGGACGAGATCTCGGCGCGCAAGACGCCCTCGGCGATGCCGGTGAGCACCGTCGTCTCGTATGCGTCGAGCGCTGTGAGCTGGTCGCGCAAGGCCCGCCTACGGGCGGCCACCGTCGTCGCGACACGCTGCGCTGCGTCGGCCTGCTCGGCCGGCGTGAGATGGAGGTGCCAACCGGCGGTGTCGACGCCGCGTTGAACGTTGATGTCGAGCGCAGCCTGCGCCGAGATCAAGCGCAAACCGTCGGGCGCGCCACTTCGAGGTCGCAGGATGCGTGCCGGCGTCTGCACGACGCGTCCACCCCGCTCGTCGACGATCGCGGCCGGTCGTTCGACGGCGACGAACACAACATCCCCAGGTTCGGTGTAGCGCACCTGCGGCACGACACGCTCGACCTCGAGACGATCCACGCGCCGCGCACCGACCGCGCGCAGGCCCCGCACCTCGTCAGCACCGATGACGTCGACGAGCGCGCCTCGCGTCGCCGCGGTGATCTCGTCCGGCACGCGGTGGCCCCGACGCACACTCGCCCACGTGCTGACGACGTCAGCCCAGGTCTTGGGCGCCTGGGCGGCAACCAGCCCCGCGGAGACGAGGTCGACCTCGGACGCCAACGGCGCGCCGGCGCGGCTCTCGTGACCCCACGCCTGGGCAAGCACCTCACCGCCGTCACGCGGCTCGCGCACGCCGGGCGGAACGACGAGCGACGGCTCGTCGAGCAGGTTGTACGTCGCGCGATGACGCGCCCGCAAGAATGCGTGCGTTGCGCGATCACCCGAGCAGGCGGCGGCGACATCCGCAGCAAGGGCATCGCACTCACCGGGGTCTAGTGCGTGGTTCGCGTGGTCGTCGTACGTCGTGAAAGCCGGGCGCGTGTCGTCGGTGTTCGGGGCCAGTGCCCACAGTGCGAGGCGGCGGCGACCCGTCGCGCGCAGCATCCCCTTCGGCAGCGTGGCGACGTAGCGTAGCGGCAGCGTGTAATCCGGTGCGAGGCCGGCTCGCTGCTCCTGACGATGACGTGACACCGCCCTCTGGGCCTGGCTGATGTTGAAGCACTCACGGCGGGCTTCGTCGAGGTTCGATCCCTCGCCGAGGGTGCCGACGAGAAGATCGGCGGGGGCGAGGACGAGGGCCACGTCGCGATCTGCAAGGTCATGGGAGACGGCGCGAACCTTCTCGAACAGCGTGATGGCAGCATGCGCGTCGGCGCGGTTCTCGACGATGACGTGGAGGTTGTCGCCTGCGTCGGTGCCCGTCGTCTCGATTCCGCGCGCGGCGAAGGCGCGTAGAGCCAGGCGTGACGCAGCCGAGGCCCGGCCCGGTGCCACCTCGGCGCCTTTCTCGCGCACACTCAGCCCGGCGTTGAGCGGCATGGTGCCCTGGCCGAGGGATGACGTTCCGTCGGCGGGGATGTCCGCCGCGACCTGTGTCAGCAGGGCCAGCGCGCCCTGTCCGTGAAGGACGACGTGATGGTCAGCCGTCGCCACCGCACGCAGCAGCGACGTGAACATCGCGGCGGCGTCGACCGTGAGCGAGTGCTCCGCGAAGGCTCCGCCCGGTGCGTGCTCCGCCGCGACGAGCCGCCACAGCACGCGTTCACCGCCGTAGCCGGCTTCGGCGAGGGTGTCGACGTCGGCGACGAGGGCTGCGTCATCGAGAGCCGCCAGCATCTCGCGCGGCGGGAGCAACGCCGGCAGCTGCGCGTCCAGAATCGCGTCGAACGCCGTCTCCGCGTCGAGGTCGGCGAGGAGTTCGCCGGTGAGGGCCTGCAGGAGCAGCAGACCCGACGCGGCGTCGAGATGCTCACGGATCGTCGCGAAACGGGACGAATGGAGCGCCGCATCGACCGCCGCGTCCGGGTTGTTGCCGCGGCCCGTACGAGTGAGCCATTCGCCGACCGCGTCGGCGCTGAACGTGAGCGAGCGCGCGTCAACAGGGGCCGGGAACCCACCCTCGGTCGTGGGGTAGCGCGATCGCCACATCGACACGACGGCTCGTCGGACGCCCGCGAGGTCGGCCACCTGCTGCATCGTCAGGGTGTCAGGCATCGGCGGCTCCTCTCATGGTCTCGGGCGGTTCTCAGGGGGCTGGAGGCGACAGCTGACCGATGCGGCGGCTGCGGTCGCCCCTCGGCACTGACTCTACGGGGCTGAGCTCGCATCCATATGAAGTGCGCGATAAGTGGTCTTATCGCGTTGCTGGTTCCTTTGTTCCGCGTCGGAGACTGATGGTGGAGACACGACGCACCACCCGCACCGAACGAAGGAGAGCTGACGATGAGCCGCCGCACCCCGTCCCACATCCGCACCACCCGCCGTGCCCTGCGGCACTTCGCGAAGAAGCATCCCGACCGCAGCTGCGACAGCGGCAAGATCCGCTATCGCGATCACGCCGCCGCCGTGAGCGCCCTACACAGCGCCGCGACAGCCCGCCACTTCGCCGAACTGGCTGGCCACGACACCCGTCGTCGCGAGAGCCGCATCTACGGCTGCGCGATGTGCCAGGGGTTCCACCTGACGTCGATGCGCGAACTCGCCGCTGCCTGACGGTGCGCGCGCCATCCGTGCATCACGATTGTCGCCGCGCCCCTGGCAGCCCATTCGAACCACCGATTCCGGCACACACACAGACGCTTGCCTCTTCCTGCTGCCCACGTTGTCGGTGCCGGCAGACAGACTTACTCACACCTGGCACTCCACTCCTCGAGACAAGGAACAGTTCCGTGAACGGTGCACCCTTCAACCAGCCCGCCACCCTCGCCACTCTCCTCGTCACCGCAGCCCGCGATGACTACGACTTGCTGACCGCGAAGGTCAACGACCAAACCGTCATCCCGCTCTTCACGAGCCATGCCGCACTGTCCGCCAGCCCGCTCGTTGCCGGGTGGGCAAAAGTCGAAGGCGACTCCGCCATACGTTTCTTCATCAGAGCGGCACAGCGTGACATGGGTGTGACCATCGACGACGGGTACGTCAGCGTCCCGTTCAGCGTCGAAGAGGTTCGGCTCATCACGGACGCGTACATGACCCTGCGCGATTGACTCCCCCGACGCCCCAGACTCCGTATCTGCGCCGAATCTGCCGTCGGCGCAAGGAGAGCCCCGGGCGCCGCTACGAATCCGAGCGAAATGGGTGACTTCGAGCGCTCTGCCGCTCGTTTCCGCGCATTTCGCTCGGATCCACGTTGGCGACGCCCGCCAGACGGCCACAGCAGAAGTGATCGGCGCCGACAGCGTCAGCCCCAGAACGCCTCTCGAGCTTTGAGCGCCTTCTTGGGCTTGTTGGTGATGATGGCGTCGACACCGTTGCGCAGGCAGCGTTGGATGTCGTCGGGGTCGTCGACCGTCCACACGTGCACCTCGTGTCCGCGTGCGTGCTGTTCGGCGACGAGGCCCGGGTTGCGGCGCAGCATGCCGACGCTCATCGCCGCGATCGAGATGCCGGGCGGCAGTTGGCCGCCGCGGATGCGCTGCGGCACGACACCCTCCATGAGCCACGCGAGCGGCACCTGCGGCGCCAGCGTCGTCATGCGGGAGACGGCGGGCAGCGAGAACGACATGACGCGGACGTTGCAACGCGACGGGTCCGGCGTGTCGAGGCCGAATTCGGCGAGCGCGCGCGCCAGTTCTTTCTCGACGCGTCCGGTGTGCTTCGACGGATGCTTCGTCTCGACGGCGAGGTCGACGCGGCGCCCGGCGTCGAGCGTCGTGCGCAGCAACTCCTTGAACGTGAGCAGATGTGAGCCGCTGCGGTCGGCGATCTCCCAGTCGTCGTCGGTATCGTCAGATTCGAGACGCGCCTTCCACGACCCCCAGTCGAGGCCCTCGAGCTTTGCAAGCTCCAGGTTCGAGATCGCGCCACGCCCGTTCGACGTCCGCTTCGCCGTGCGATCGTGCACGCAGACGAGATGGCCGTCAGCGGTCAGCCGGACGTCACACTCGAGCGCGTCGGCACCGACGCGGATGGCGCGTTCGTACGCCTCGAGCGTGTGCTCCGGTTCGTGGTGCGACGCCCCGCGATGCGCCACCACCTGCGGGCGCTCACCGGACAGCGTCGGCAGATCGAGCGGCGCGACGGCTGGGCGAGCCGCGCGATAACCGGCAGCGAGCGCCTTGGTCGGGCGCGGAACGGCAAGACGAGACTTCGACGAACTCACCACTACATCTCTACCCCCCGCGCATGAATAGCGGGTTAATGAGGCGCCACTCGTCCGCACCACAGACGCTACGGTCTCGGCGCGTGGCTCTCATTCGTGAACGCACCTCGCGGGCGGGCCACCGCTCCTCGCGGTTCGTCGCAGGCGCGCAGTCCGCGGCGCGCGCCTCTCGCGTCGGCCGGCAACGGTCGGCGAGCTGGCGATTCCGACGGGTGGGGGCGCGTCTCGTACGTGCCAACACGCTCGGCGCTCCCTCCCTTTCCGCGGAATGGCGGGGTTGTCGGGCGTGGAGGTTATGGTGACCGGGATCACCAGCCGCACTGGCCGCACCCGCCCGAGGAGGCGCGCATGCCCAACACGACGACCGACGATTTCACCGAGACCGCGACGCCGGACGTCCGCGTCGCCCGTCGCGGTTCACTCGCGCGCATCCTGCTGAACCGGCCCAAGGCCATCAACGCGCTCACGACCGACATGGTGAACGCCGTGAGCGCCGCGCTGGAGCAGTGGCGCGACGACGACTCCGTCACCGCCATCACGATCGAGGGCGCCGGCGAGCGCGGCCTGTGCGCGGGCGGTGACGTGCGCAGCGTCCGTGAAGCGTTCGCCGACGGCGACGGCGAGCGCGCGTTCGAGTTCTTCCGCGACGAGTACCGCATGAACGCGCTCATCGCCGACTACCCGAAGCTCATCGTCAGCCATCAGGACGGCATCGTCATGGGTGGCGGCGTCGGCATCTCGGCGTTCGCCGGGCTGCGCGTCGCGACGGAGCGCACGAAGGTCGCGATGCCCGAGACGATCATCGGATTCTTCCCCGACGTGGGCGCGCTCTACCTTCTCTCACGCGCGCCGGGCGGCACGGGCGCCTACCTCGCACTGACAGGCACGACGGTTGGTGGCGCCGACGCCTGCTACGTCGGGCTGAGTGACGTCGTCATCGAATCCGACTCGTGGGCAACGGTTCTCGAGCGTCTCGCCGAGGGTGCTGACGCTGACGCAGCCGTCGCCCGGCTCGCGTCGTTCGATGCCGCTGGCAATGCACCTCTCGGTGCGCAGCGGGCTTGGATCGACGAGGCCTTCGGCTCCGGCGAGCACCTGCGCGCGCCGTCCGAGGTGCTCGAGACGCTGCGCGCGTCCGACGTCGAGGCCGCGCGCGAGGCGGCCGACCTGCTGACGCAGCGTTCACCGTTGTCTGTCGCCGCGACGGTCGAGGCGATGCGGCGCGCGGCGGGCATGGACTCGGTGCACGAGGTGCTCGCCCAGGACATGGTGCTCGCGCGCGGCCTCATCGAACACGGCGACTTCGTCGAAGGTGTGCGCGCGCAACTCGTCGACAAGGATCGCCAGCCGATGTGGTCACAGGCCTCGTTCGCCGAGGTCAGCGACGCCGACGTCGCGCGCTTGTTCGAGGGCTGAGCCCCTGGCGGGACGCCCGTGGGGCACTCATCGCGTCGCCGGGGCCTCGACTTCGAACTGGCGTGCACCCATCTGCGATTCTTGTCCACTCAACGGCCATTGCGACGACGCCCCCGATGGAGACAGTCGTGATGGTCACGAGCGCGTCGCATCCCCGGTGCTCGCGCAGGATGGCGGGCAACTCACACGTTGGCGCGCAACTTCCCGCCCACTCGTGAGTTACTCGCCATCTTGACGACGCCCGCCAGCGCTCAGATGCACGCCCGTGTCAGTGGACGAGCTTGAGTCCGATCACGCACCCGATGATGCCGAGCAGGAGGCAGATCTTGACGATCGAGACGGACTCGGCGCCCGTCATCATCGCGTAGGCGATGGTGAGCACGGCTCCGATGCCGACCCATACGGCGTAGGCGGTTCCGACAGGGAGGGTCTTCATCGCGTAGGCCAGACCACCCATGCTCAAGGCGCACCCGAGGGCGAAGACGACACTCGGGCCGAGGCGACTCAACCCGTCCGACTTGTCGAGCGCCGTCGCCCAGACGGCCTCCATCGCACCGGACACCACGAGCACGAACCACGCCATCATTGATCACTCCTGATGGCCGTCTTGTCGCGCTGCCGGGTACGGCTCCCTCGTCCGGGCCCGCATCGACGGGCTCTGCAAGCTTGTCACACGAACGGCGCTCCCTCGCTTCGCTCTGCCCAGGGGTGTGCCGGCAACCCGCAGCCAACTTCCACAGGATGGCGGGTAACTCACACGTAGGCACGTAGTTGTCCGCCTACTCGTGAGTTACCCGCCATCTCGTGCGATTGCCACGTACCCCAACGCCACGCCCGCCTATATGGGAATGATTCTCACTAAAGGGATGTTGAACCCACCGTCGAACGAAGGAGAAGATCATGACCCGCACGACGAACCGCCCGAAGATCACCCTGCGCTCCACCGCGGGCACGGGCTACAGCTACACGACGCGCAAGAACCGCCGCACGACGTCCGACCGTCTCGTGCTGCGCAAGTACGACCCGATCGCGCGCCGCATCGTCGAGTTCGCCGAAGCCCGCTGACCTCGCAGGAGCACGCGTCAGACAGCCGAGGAGCGAAACCTCGCTCCTCGGCTGATGCGCGCCCCCGCTCCTCGAACGGCAGACCCGGTCCTGCACATGGCCGAGGCCCGCCCTAACCCACTCTCTTAGCTCTTTCTCAGCCACCCGGTGATGAGGTCTCACCATTCACCACCCAGGCGAGCACCCGGTGGATGCTCGCTCGCCGAGAGAGGCCATTCATGTCGTCCGTCGTCGCCACCCGCCCCCGTCGCTCGCCGACCGCCGACGCCCGCTGCGCCCCGGCAGCCGAGCCCGCTGCACACCACCTCACCGCCAAGGCCGGCGCAGCCGGCGCAACGCTCGTCGCCGGCGGGCTCGGCCTCGGCGCCGTCGTCACCCACGAAGGTGCTGCGGCGACGGGCGAGCTCGGCCTCGACACGGCTCTCTCGCACGACCGCCTCAGCCCGCTCGTGAGCCTCGCGCACGGCATCGACGTCGTCATCGGCCCCATCGTCGGCCCGCTGCTCGTCGCCGTCGTCGCGGCGCTGCTCTTCGTGCGCCACCGTCGAGCAGCCGTCATCTTCGCGCTGAGCACGGCCGGCCTGTGGCTCGCGACGTCGTCGCTCAAGCTCGTCTTCACCCGCGCGCGCCCGCCGGCCGATCAAGTGCACGCCCTCGTGCACGAGACGGCGCGCGACAGCTTCCCGTCCGGCCACACCGCGCTCGCGGCGGCCATCGTCGCGGGGGCGTTCTTCGCGGCTCGCTCGCTCGGTCGATCCACGCGCCTCGTCCTCGCTATCGGCATCCCGTTCGCGCTCATCGTCGCGGCGTCGCGCCTCTACCTCGGCGCTCACTTCCTCGGCGACGTCACCGCCTCCCTCGTCTTCGTCACCGGATTCGCGCTCGTCGGCGCAGCACTCGCGCCGCTCGTCGCACGCCGGTTGGACCACTGACGACTGCGCCGACACCCGGCGGGACCCGGACAATGGGGGGTGCGGGTATCGGCATGCCAGCGAGCATCCCACCCACGACCGGGGCCACACTGGACGACCCCCGGCCCAGGCAGCGACATACGAGCAACGACCCCACCGACGCCCCGGCCGTCGACCGGCCGACACCACTGCCGCACGTCGAGGACGAATCGATGACCACCCCACTCACAGGCCCCGCATACGGTGAGGGGGTGCATTATCACCTCCCTCGCCGCGTACGGGGCTTGCGCGTGCGGGTCGTCGCGACGTTCGTCGTCGCGGCGCTCGTCGCACTCGCCATCGCGCTCGCGGCGTTCACGTTCGGGCTGAGGCAGATCCTCACCTCGAGCGCAGGCGACAGCGCGACAACGGAGGCGCAGCAGGTCGCGAGAGAACTCAGCACGACGGATGACGCCTCCGCAGCGTTGCGTGCCCCGGGCGTCCACACCCAGGTCGTGCAGGTGCTCGACGCCTCGGGCGCGCTGCTCGCGACCAATGATTCCCACGCCTCGACGCCCCTCGCCCGCCCCGCCGAGAGCACGCGTCGCACGGAGATCACCCTCGATGGCGACCGCGACCACTACGTCGTCGTGACGCTCGCCGCGCACACGCGATCCGGCGCCGAGCGCTGGGTCGTGGCGGCCGCGCCGATCGACCACGAGGACACGATCGTCGACACGACGATCGTCCTGCTCGCCCTGACGGCGGGATGCCTGCTCGTCATCACCGGCTGGGGCATCCACCGTGTCGTCGGGCGCGCGCTCGCCCCAGTCGAACGTATCCGTCTCGACGTCGAACGCATCCGCTCCTCCCACCGTCCCGAACGCGTGACGGTGCCCGCGACGGGCGACGAGATCGAGCGGCTCGCCATCACGATGAACGCGATGCTCGACCGTCTTGACGCCGCCGACGCGAGCCAGCGCGCGTTCATCTCCGACGCCTCTCACGAACTGCGCAGCCCCCTCGCGACGATCCGCACGCTCACCGAGACCGACCCCGAACCGTCCGAATCGACGCGCGTCATCCACTCCGAGACGCTGCGGCTGCAAGGCATCGTCGAGTCGCTGCTCGCCCTCGCGCGCGCCGACGATGACGCCCTCGCGCTCACCCTTCGAGACGTCGATCTCGACGACGTCGCCCACACCGAGGTGCTGCGCGCCCGCAGCGCTTCCCCGACCCGTGACGGCGAGCCGGTCGTAGTAAGCGCCGACCTCGCGCCCGTGCGCGCCGTCGCTGACGGCGAGCGCCTCGCGCAGGTCGTGCGCAACCTCGTCGACAACGCACTGCGTCACGCGACGGGTGCCGTGCGCGTCACGACGCGGGTGGAGGATGCGGGAAGCCGCGAGCCGGCCACGGACAGGGACGCGGCGGGCCGAGTGAACGAGCGCCCTGACGACGCACGCGGAACGGCCGTTCTCACCGTCGACAATGACGGAAGCGTTCTCGATGCCGATGATCGTGAGGCGATCTTCGGCCGCTTCGTCCGCCTCGATGACGCCCGCAGCCGCGACGCCGGCGGCAGCGGCCTCGGGCTCGCCATCGCGCGGGCCATCGCTCAGGCCCACGGCGGGACACTCGTCGCCGAAGAATCACCCGACGGATGGTGCCGCTTCACACTCCGGTTGCCGCTGGGCTGAGCCTCATACGCCCCCCGACCTGACGCGGCCCGCCGCGTCCTCCCCTCGCCCAGCGTCACCCCTGCGGCGCCCACCGCTCGGCGAGCGTCACTCCGCCGCCTCAACCAACCTGTAGCCGTGACCCCGCACCGTCTCGAGGCTGGCGGTGCCGAACGGCGCGTCGATCTTGCGACGCAGATACCCGACGTACACCTCGACGACGTTGTCGTTGCCCTCAAAGTCGGCGCCCCACACGTTGTCGAGGACCTCAGGTTTCGACGCGGGCTCTCCGCCACGTCGCGCGAGGTAGAGCAGCAGCGCGAACTCCTTTGCCGTCAAAGAGATCTCGACATCACCACGCATGACGACATGGCGCGCCGGGTCGATCGTCAGCCCGCCGACGTCGAGCACCGTCGGCCGCTCCGGCGCCCCGCGTCGCGCGAGCGCCCGAAGCCGCGCCACGAGCACGGGAAAGCTGAATGGCTTCGTCAGGTAATCGTCGGCGCCGAGGTCGAACGCGTCGACCTGATCGAGGTCGCCGTCCTTCGCCGTCAGCATGAGCACGGGCGCCCACACCCCGTCGCGGCGCAGCCCGGCTAGCACGTCGTAACCGTTGCGGCCGGGCAGCATGATGTCGAGGACGATGACGTCGTACGGGTTCTGCGCGCCGAGCCACTGGCCGGTGATGCCGTCACCGGCGACGTCGACCACGAATCCCTCACGCCCCAGACCGCTCGCGACAGCGTCGGCGAGGTGCTTCTCGTCCTCGACGAGCAGAACCCTCATGCCGCCTCCTCGCGCGCGTCGATCGTCATGCCCCAGGTCTACACGACACCGGTGAGCCGACGCGATGCGTCAGGACGTGACGATGCAGCACCCGGCGAGCATGAGGGGCAGCGCGACAAGCCCGATGCCGAGCACCTCGAGCGGTTCGACGGCGGCGCGACGGCGCGTCAGCCACCAGCATCCGGCGAGACCGATGGCGAGTGCGACGGGCGCGAGGAGCAGCGTCGACGAGGCGAGCGACCCCCAGGCCGACGCGGGCCATACGTCGCCGATCAGCTGCCCGACGACGGTGCCCAGCGCCAGCATCGCGGCGACGGCGGCGACCCAGGCGACGGCGAGGTCGGTGAAGCGTGAGCGCGGGGCGAGGTTCATGCCTCGACGATGCGCGTCACACCCAGGCGACACCTCGTGCGCGCCTGTGGCGTGGCTGTGGGGCGAACGGTGCGTCCTCATCCCCTTTGTGTGCCAATGCATCCGGGTGCATTTGCACACAAAGGGGTCCGGGCGTCGAACGCACGCACCGTCGGGTTCGGCGCAGGTCAGCACGGCACTCATCGTCATGACCGGGCGGCGAGCATCAAGAAGTGGCCGACGATCGCCGCGACGACGCTGACGACGCCGATTCCGGCCCGAAGCGCGCTTCTCGGCCGTGGGTTGCCGCGCCCTCCTGAGGCCTTGTGCCAGTCATCTCGCCCATTGCACTCTGCCTCTCCTCACGTCGCCGCTCGAGCATGTCCACACTGCGACGCACCAGACGACATCACCGTTCCCCGCGCGGCGCGACGGGCGTTCGGCCACGCGTTGTTAGGCTCGCAGGGTGTATGTGAGCCGCGCAGAACTCGAGAAGATCCTGGGCGCGAGCGTGCCCGAGAGCGTCGACGGCATCGACGCCGTCACCCATGATTCTCGGGCCGCGAAGCCGGGTGGCGCGTTCGTCGCGATCCCCGGATTCACCGTCGACGGTGTGACGTTCGTGCCGCAGGCTCTCGCGAACGGGGCGAGCCTTGTCGTCGCCGAGCGTGACGTCGAGGGTGCTCCGACCGTCGTCGTGCCAGACGCGCGTGTCGCGCTCGCCGCCCTCGCCACCGCGACGGCCGGGCATCCGAGCCACGACGTCACCGTCTACGGCATCACCGGCACGAACGGCAAGACGACGAGTAGCTACGTCCTGCACGGCATCCTCAGCGCCGCGTACGGCGAGGAGAAGACGGGCCTGCTGACGACCGCCGAGATCGTCGTCGGCCGCGAGCGTGAGCCGGCCGTCCGTACGACCGGTGAGGCTCCGCAGGTGCAGGGCAACCTCGCGCGGATGCGTGACGCGGGCGTCGAGCACGTCGTGCTCGAGACGAGCTCGCACGGCATCCATCTCCATCGCGTCGCCGGAACCCGTTACGCCGCAGCGTTGTTCACGAACCTCACCCGCGACCACCTCGACCTGCACGGCACGATGGAGGACTACTTCCTGACGAAGCGGCGCCTCTTCGAGTGGACCGACGGGCCGAAGCTGACGAACGTCGATGACGCCTACGGAGCGCGCATCGTCGCCGAGGTGCCCGGCACGCTCGGGTTCGGCGTGAGCGAGAACGCCGACTACCGCATCACGAAGGTTCACCCCAGCGATGGCGGCACGGCGTTCACGCTGACGACGCCCGAGCGCTTCCTCGACGGACGCGACGCCCCCGGCGTCATCGAGCTGCAGATGCCGCTGCTCGGCGACTACAACGTGCACAACGTCGCGGGCGCGTCCGCGATCGCGCTCGAGATGGGCATGCCGCTCGACACCCTCGTCGGCGCCGTCGCCCACATGGCACAGGTGCCGGGCCGCTTCGAGCGCGTGCCAGCGGCCACCGCGAAGGGCTTCGAGGTCGTCGTCGACTACGCCCACACCGAGGTCGGCCTCGAACTCGTCCTCGACGTCGCGCGCGCCGTCGTGGGCCGCGACCACGCCGACGGCGGCGTCCGCAGCGAAGGCGGGCGCGTCATCTGCGTCTACGGCGCAGCGGGGCGGCGCGACCCGGCGAAGCGCCCGAAGATGGGCGAGGTGGCGAGTCGCCTCGCGGACGTCAACATCATCACGAACGACGACACGTATGACGAGGACCCGCAGGCCATCGCCGACGAGGTGATGGCGGGCGCCGATCCGTCGAACACGACGATCGTCCTCGACCGCCGCGACGCCATCCGTCAGGCGCTGACACAGGCGCGCCCGGGCGACATCGTCGTCGTCGCGGGCAAGGGCCACGAGCGCGTGCAGCACCTGCCCGGAGGCGACGTCGACTTCCACGACACCACCGTCGTCACCGAGCTGCTCGCCGAGCTCTGATGCCCCCCGTCCTCATCTGCGCTTCCTGTCCACCTCTGCGAACGGCGTGCACAGGTGACCGAAAATCGCGGAAGGGGACGTAGGTCGCCGATGTGGACGGGAATCGCAGAAGGGGACGGCGGGCGCGGGCGCGGCCACCCGATGTGTCGGAGGTGACACCACCCCCCGCTTGCCACACTCTTACTACAGGCGTAGTGTTCACATCAGACACCAGCACTACAGATGTAGAAGGAGCGTTTCCCATGGACAACCTCAACACCGTCTTCTGGATCCTCATGACGATCAGCGCCGTCGGCGTCGTCGCCTTCTTCGGCTTCCTCGCCACGTGGGGCGCCCAGATCGTCAAGGCCAACCGTCCCGTGCGCCTCGAACGCCACGAGAGCATTCCCAGCTACTACGGCCGCATGGTCGCCGCGCACTGACGCAGACCGCTCGTCGCCAGGTACGTCGCTCCGCGCCTCTCGTCGCCAGCCCGTCGCACCACGGCTCGTCGTGCCGCAGGGACGCAGCCGCCACGGATGCACCGGCCACCCGCGCAGCCTCAGTCAGACGAGGGAGTCGACTTACCCCGACTCAGGACGGCGTCGATCGACTTGCTATAAAAGATCTTGGCCTACCTGGCCGCCAGCTTCGAAGGCCACAAGCCTTCGAGCGCCACTGCTCGCAGTGGTCGACGACGAAGCCCGCATCACCTCACCACAGGTGACGCGGGCTTCGTCACGTCCGGGGCGGCACCGGCGGCAGGTGCGAGGCCGACGAACGTCGATCGCGTCAGACGTCAGGCGTCACCTACCAGCCGTCCAGACGGAAGCCGCCAGCCGGACGATGGGGCATCCCGTCAGTCGATGAGCGTCTCGCGCAGCTGGGGCGTCAGCAACCGCCGTGCGCAGATCATGCGCTGTTCGACGGCCGACGTGACGGCCTGCGCAGCCAGGATCGACGTCGAGACGACGACCTGCGCCGTAGCCGCCTGCACGGCCGATCCGCCGCCGAGCATGACGCCGATGAACGCGCCGGGCAGCGTCACCATGCCGGCTGTGCGTGTCTGGTCGAGCACGGGGATGAGCGACTCGGGGAGGCGTCGCGCAATGACTTCGCTGATCGCGTCGCGGGGCAGCATGCCGATCGACAGCCCCGCTTCATACATGTTCTTCTCCTCGCGCAGCCCGTCGAACGCGCGCCGCGAGACGAGGGTGTGCACGCTCATGACGTTGCCGATGACGATGCCCGCCGTCGGGATGATCGACACACCCTTCATCGGCACGACACCGCTGACGGTGAGGATGACGAGGACAGGCACGAGCCCTGCCGCCATCGCGAGCGCCGCAGCGAGCCGAGCCCGCACGTCCGTCGCGCCCGACCGCTTCGTCGTCGTCAGCACAGCCACGATGAACATGACGGCAACCGCGAGCACCGACGCCCACAGGTAGCGCACGACGCTCGTGATGAGCAGGGCGGCGAGCGTCAGCTGCACACAGGCACGGGCGACGGCGACGAGCGACGTCCGCGTCAGCTTGACGCCCGAAGCCCGGTAGCCGACCTGGATCATGACCAGCAGACATGCAATGGCGACGACGACGTGCCAGCCGAACCCTGTTGTCATACGGCCATTCTCACCGACGCCGGCGCCGCTTCGCACACCGCACGACGCCAGGGGCCTCGCCCGTCGCGCACCGCCCGGCTGCAGGCGGGGGCACTCGCCCCAGCGTTAGGGACGTTTCACTCCTGTCAGGCGTTCGGCGGGCATGATGTGTTTCAAGGGGAGGAGCACACCATGACGACCCAGGCGCACCACGTCGGCGCACGCGACATGACACCCGAGCAGGTCGGCATGCTCAACGGCCGCGCAGCCGCACTGCAGGCGGCGACGGCGGATCTGCTCGAACGGGGATATCTGCGTCAGACGGCGTACGGGCGCCTCGAGGCGTGGACGATCCCACCCGCCGACGTCACGCCCCTGCAGCGCGCGGTCGTCGACGCCGTCCGTTGCCGCGCGCCACGTCTCGAGAAGGTCCCCGCCGTGCGTGCGGCGCTCGACGAACTGCAGCGTGACGCCGTGCGCCGTGGCCTGCTCAATCCGCCGCGCAGAGGCGGTAGGGGCGAGACCCTGAAGACGACGTTCATGACCCTGTTCGGGGTCGCCATGGCGATCATCGCCGCCACCGGAAAGTCTATGGGTGGCGTGCTGGTCGGCTTGGGCTTCACGTGTTTCGGGGCGTACAACCTCGTGCGTGCTGTCCGCACCACACGGCAGGGGCGCCGCACGCAGGCCGGGGCTGCGGCCCTGGAGCAGATGCGGTTGCGCGTGCCGAGCCCTGCGGCGGGGCTCACGCAGCCACCGATGCGCGGCGGGCTCGGCTACTCCGTCGGCCTGTACGGGACGCGGCCGCTGCTCATCGCGTTCCCGGCCACCGCGGCCCTGGGATGGGGGCTGAGCGACCACGTCGTCGACGAGGAGATGCAGCGTCACGCGAGGGCGAGTTCGGGCGCAGAGCCGTCGAGTACGAACGGGTACACGTGCTCGTCGGGTACGTCGAGCTCCGACTGGTCGTGCGACACCCATTCCGGCGGTTCCGGTGACGCCTGGTGCAGCGGCGGAAACTGCTGCGGCAGTGCAGGATCGTGCAATTCGGGTTCGTGCGGCGGCGGCTCGTCCTGCGGCGGCTCGTCGTGCGGTTCGAGTTGCGGTGGCGGCAGCAGCTGCTCGAGCTGACGCTCCGCACGGCCACCGCGTCGTCAAGGCCTGCACCATCGGCTGCCGCGTCAGCTCCATGAGAAATGCGCATCTGCCCGAGGAACATGCTGCGTATTTCTCGGGCAGATGCACATTCCTCGTGCAACGTCAGCGGGTGCGCGACAGCCTTCGCAGCTCCTCACGTCGACGCTGACTCACGCAGGGAGCTTCACGTCAGCCATCCGACGGAAGTCACACGTCACCGTGCCGGCAGTACGTGCTTACCGTCGCGGTCGGTGGCGACGCACAGCGAGCAGACAGCACCGTCAGCCGTCGCGGAGGCCAGCATGTCGGGGCGTTCGAACACGTCGCCGCAGGCCTCGCAGTCGATCTCGGCCGCCGACGGGTTGCCGTGCTCGTCGAACATCTCGTGCGCCAGCCCGTCGGTGTCGCGGCGCAGGTAGTAGCGACCTTTCGTCGCGACGGCGATGACGGGCGGCAGAACGACGGAGAGCACGACGGCGATGATCGGCGAGTACGGCTGCAACCCACTGCCGAGGCCGCCGAAGAAGGCCACGATCGACAGACCCCCCGCGACGATGACGGAGACGAACCCGACCGGGTTGATCGCGTACAGCATGCCCCGGCGAAATTCGGGAGTCTTCGGCGAGAGCTTCAACAGATAGGTGTTGACGATGATGTCGCTCGCGACGGTCACGATCCACGCGATGGCAAGGTTTGCGTAGAAGCCCAGGATGTCGTTGAGGAAGTCGAACATGTTCGCCTCCATCATGACGAGGGCAATCGTCACGTTGAACAGCACGAACACCATGCGGCCGGGGTAGTGCTTCGTCACACGGGTGAACGAGTTCGTCCACGCGAGCGAGCCGGAGTACGCGTTCGTCACGTTGATCTTGATCTGGCTGATGACGACGAGCACGACGGCGAGCGTCATCGCGAGCCAGTGGGGCATCATCTGCTCGTACGCCGACAGGAACTGGTGCACGGGCTCGTTGGCGATCGACGCACCGCCCGCGACGTTGGCGATGAGGTAGACGGCGAGGAACAGCCCGATCATCTGCTTGAGTGCACCGAAGAAGACCCAGCCGGGGCCGGCGACGATGACGGCCGTCCACCAGCGTCGCGAGTTCTCCGGGGTCTTCGCGGGCATGAAGCGCAGGTAGTCGATCTGCTCGGCTATCTGCGCGATGAGCGAGAGGCAGACACCTGCGGCGAGCATGACGGCGCTGAAGCTGACGCCACCACCATGGGCGCCCTTGTAGTCGAGGAAGGTGTCGACCGAGCCGGGGTGCGCCTGAACGAGATAGACGAGCGGAACACCCATGAGCAGCAACCACAGCGGCGTCGTCCACACCTGCAACTTGCTCAGCGCCTTCATTCCATACACGACGAGCGGTATGACCATGAGACTGCTGACGAGGTAACCCGCCCACAGCGGCACCCCGAGCCCCAGCTTGAGCCCCTGCGCCATGATCGAGCCCTCGAGCGCGAAGAAGATGAAGGTGAAGCTCGCGAAGATGACGTTCGTCAGCACCGAGCCGTAGTAGCCGAAGCCCTTGCCGCGCGTGATGAGGTCGAGATCGAGGTTGTAGCGCGCCGCGTAGTAGGCGAGGGGCACACCTGTCACGAAGATGATGGCGGCCGCGACGAGAATGCCGAGAATCGCGTTCGTCGTGCCGTGCTGGATGCCGATGTTGGCGCCGATCGAGAAGTCGGCGAGGTAGGCGATCCCACCGAGCGCCGACGTCGCGACGATGCCTGGGGCCCAGCGCCGATAACTGCGCGGCGCGAACCGCAGCGTGTAGTCCTCCAGCGTCTCGCTCTTCGCCTTCGCGGTCCCGACGGCGGACGCGGTGGCCCGCTCGTCGACCAATGGTTCCAGTTGCGACGTCGCCATGCTGTGCGCCCCTCTGCTCTCGTCCTGCGTTTCGACAACCGAGGTAGCGGTATCGCCATTCGGTAGGCAGGAATCTAGGCAGCCGATGTTTTCGACGGATGCGTGACGATGTTTCACGAGAGTTAAGCCCCCTACCCCCATGTTGCCCGCGTTTTCGGTCACCCGCGCCGCGAAAAGCGGGCAACATCGCGACTGGACGAGGCGTCGGCGGGCCGGACGCGTCGGCGACCCGCCGTCAGCGCCGTAAGGGGCTGAGGTGGACGTCGTCACCCAGCCAGCGTTCGATGCGTCCAGGCGCGAAGAGGTCGAGGCGCGTGACGCCTACCGGGAGGTCATGACCCACCGGCGCCGAGCCCAGCATCGTCGAGTCCGGGCGCGTTGACTCCGGCGCGGCGGCTGCCGGCTTTGCGGCGTCTGCCCGCGTCAGTGCCCCCGGCGCCCGCTGCAGGATGGCGGCCGCGCCGAGCGTCGTCACCTGATCGACGACGCGGCGCCCGCCGCGGATGCCGGGCGCGTCGTCGTCGGCTGCGAGGCGAAACTCCTCGACGAGCGCCGGGCGCCCCGCATGAGAGATGTCCGTGCGAGCGACGAGTTCGCCGCCCGCCTCACCATGGCGGCCGAGGACGAGGGTGTCGCGCAGCATGAGCGACCCACCGTCGGCGATGTCCGCACGAGTCGTCCGGGTGGCGCGGGCGTCGGTGGCGACGACGAACGGCTCCCCGGGCCAGCGAAGCGACGCCCCCTCCGCCACGCTCAGATTCGCCGACCAGGAACACGCTCCCCCACGCCCGGCGTAGGCGACCGTCGCCGCGACCTCGACGATCTCGAGTGCGACACCGTCACCGACGACGATGTCGAGTTCGGCCTCGTCACCCGCGAGCAGCAGAGCCGTCGTCGCGACGAGGGCGACGCGCGCGGACGTCGGCGTCACCCGCAGGATGCGCGGCGCAAGCAGGCTCGAGCGGGTACGGACCCGAACGGCTGAGCCCGCGGCGCCTCGTTCGACGTGGAGCTTCATCGCTCACCACCGGCCGGCCGGGGAGCCCACGCTCGCGCCTCCTGCTCCGCGAGGACTGAAACCCGGCCAGGCGCCATGTGGTGTTTCGGCCCCCAGGCCGCGCACGGCTCGCGTCGCTCAGTGCGTGTGAGTGACGCCGTCATGCGTGTGCTCACCCTCGCTGTCGGCGTGGACATGCGGCGCCATCGGACCCGGATCCTGCGCGACGTGCCCGCCGCCTTGGTAGGCCGCGAGCACCTCGCGCACCCAGGCCGTCAATCGCTCGACGGAGGCCGCATCCGTGCGCGACAGCGCGATGACAGGGCGTCCGTCACGAGCCTCACGGCCCTGCTGCTCCATGAGTGCGGCGTCGACCCCGACATGCGGCGCAAGGTCTGTCTTGTTGACGACGAGCAGGTCGGCGCGTGCGATGCCCGGCCCGCCCTTGCGGACGACGTCACCGCCGCCGGCGACGTCGAGGACGAAGATCTGCGCGTCGGCGAGGGCCGGCGAGAACGTCGCCGTCAGGTTGTCGCCGCCCGATTCGACGAGGACGAGCTCGACGTCAGGATGGTCGGCTGCGAGATCCTCGACGGCGACGAGGTTGGCGCTGACGTCATCACGGATCGCGGTGTGCGGGCATGCCCCGGTCTCGACGGCGCGAATGCGATCGACGTCGAGAACGCCTGCGGCCCTGAGCATCTGGGCGTCTTCGTCGGTGTAGATGTCGTTCGTGATGACACCGAGCGAGATCTCCTCGCCGAGTTCGCGGCACAGCATGCCGATGAGCGAACTCTTGCCCGTACCGACCGGACCGGCCACCCCGAGCCGCATGGGGCGCGATGGATTCGATGCCGCGTCACGGCGCGAATCGACGCCGACCGTGATCTTCTGGGACGTCGTCGCGCCCTGTCCGGCGGCGGCGGGCGTATCGATGCCGGACGTGGCGGTGGCTTCACTGCCGGGGCGCGAGGTCATGGCGATCTCAGACACGGAACAACTTCCTCTCGGTGGCGGCGTGAGCGGCATGCCACGCCTCGAGCTGGGGTGCGGAATGGGCTGGGATGTCGTACGGCGCGACCAGGTCGGCGCAGGCCGCGACGAGGTCGTCGAGATGGGACGCCGAATCGAGCGTCCAGGCCACGGCATCCACAGGGTCGAGCGGTTCGAGCTTCAACGCGGCGGCGGTGACACTCTGGACGTCGTCATATCCGACGACGCGGGCGACGGACGCACCGTCGAGGCCCAGCTCGCCGGCGAAAGCGCCGAGGACGGCGGCGCGGGCGGTGAGCGGGCGGGGCAACCCCTCGAGCCACTGTGCCGCGGGGCCGTCAGGACGCAGCCGGTGCACGAGGCGCAACATCGCCCGCCCCTGGGCGATCGACGAATCACGCACCGCCGCGACGGGGTTGCGGGCCGCCCAGGCCCACGCGACGTCCTCGGACGCGAACGCGGGCTCGGGCACGGGCACGGGCTCGGCCGTGGCGGCATCCCCGCCTTGCGTGCAGGTGCACCCGGGTGCACCTGCACGCAGATGACGGACGGCGGCGGACGCGACGACGGCCGTTCCCGCCTCGACGCGTGCCACCGTCGCGAGGCGCATCGCGATGAAGGCGGGCACCTCGTGCACCGGCAATCCCCCGAGCAACGCCGGTTCGAGACCACCTGAGGCGGTGTAGCCGCCAACAGGCAGCCTCGAATCAGCGAGCAGCAGGCTCGCCATCCCCACACCGTCCGTCGCCGCGTCGGGCCTCATGACGCCACCGCCCCGCCCCTGCGTGCAGCTGCACCCGGGTGCATCTGCACGCCGGACGTCGGACGTGGGAGCTGAGCCGCAGCAGGACATGGCGATCAGAAGAGCGAATACCGCTGCGCGAGCGGCAGTTCCGTCGCCGGCTGCGGGGTGACGAGCTCACCGTCGACGGCGATGGCGAACGTCTCGGGATCGATGTCGATGCGCGGTGTCGCCGAGTTGTTGATCATGTCGGCCTTCGTCACCTCGCGTGTCGGCCGCACGGCTTCCACCTCCCGCCGCAACCCGAGCGACTCCCGCAGACCATTCTCTGCAGCCGCCGGCGACACGAATGACACCGCGAGCGACGCAGCGTCGTCCGCCACGAGCGCCGGGCGCATCAGCACGGGCTGTGGCGTCGGGATCGACGCGTTCGGGTCGCCGAGGGCAGCCCACACGATGGCACCCGACTTGAGGACGACGGACGGCCGCACGCCGAAGAACTTGGGCTCCCACAGCACGAGGTCGGCCAGCTTGCCGGGCTCGATCGACCCGACGAGATGGTCGATGCCGTGCGCGGCCGCCGGGTTGATCGTGTACTTCGCGACGTACCGACGGGCACGTTCGTTGTCGGCCGGCAGCGTCTCGCCGAGCGAGCCATAGCGTGACTTCATGACGTGCGCGACCTGCCAGGTGCGCGTGATGACCTCACCGATGCGACCCATCGCCTGAGCATCGGAGCTCGTCATCGACAACGCGCCGATGTCGTGGAGCAGATCTTCGGCGGCGATCGTCGTCGCCCGGATGCGCGATTCGGCGAACGCGAGATCTTCCGCCACCGCCGGGTTGAGGTGATGACACACGATGAGCATGTCGAGGTGCTCGGCGACCGTGTTGACGGTGTGCGGCAGCGTCGGGTTCGTCGAACCGGGCAGGACATTGGGGTGCGACGCGATCGACATGATGTCGGGCGCGTGCCCGCCCCCGGCGCCCTCGGTGTGGAAGGCGTGGATGCTGCGCCCGCCGATGGCGCGCAGCGTCGAGTCGACGTAACCGGCTTCGTTGAGCGAGTCGCTGTGCAGCGCCACCTGCAGCCCGTGCTCGTCAGCCGCGCGCAGGGCAGCGTCGATGGCGGCGGGCGTCGCGCCCCAGTCCTCGTGCACCTTGTACGCTGCCGCGCCCGCGAGCGCCTGCTCGGCGAGGCCCTCGGCGCTCACGGTGTTGCCCTTGCCCATGAGCAGCAGGTTGACGGGCAGGTGATCCAAGCCGCGCAGGACGCGCCCGAGGTGCCAGGCACCGGGTGTCACCGTCGTCGCCTTCGACCCCTCGGACGGGCCGGTACCACCGCCACCGAGCGTCGTCAGACCGGTCGCGAGCGCTTCGTGCACCTGCGACGTCGACAGGAAGTGCACATGCATGTCGATGCCACCGGCGGTGAGGATCTTGCCCTCCCCCGCGATGACGTCGGTGCCCGGGCCGATGTGGAGATCCGGGTGCACGCCGTCCGCGACATCGGGGTTGCCGGAGCGGCCCAGCGCGACGATGCGCCCGTCACGGATGCCGACGTCGGCGCGCACCACACCCCAGTGGTCGAGGACGACGACGTTCGTGATGACGGTGTCGAGCGCCCCGCCCGCGCGGGTCGTGAGGCCCTGCGCCATCGACTCGCGGATCGACTTGCCCCCACCGAAGACGGCTTCCTCGCCGCCGACGGTGTGGTCGTGCTCGACCTCGATCCACAGGTCGGTGTCGCCGAGACGAATCTGGTCACCCGTCGTCGGACCGTAGAGCGCGGCGTACGCGTCACGTGTGATGGTCGTCGGTTCGGACGGCCGTGGGCGGACAGCCGGCACCTCGGGGTGGGACGTCGTTCCGTGCGGGACCGTAACACCGGGCCCGAGGTCGTCGTGTGACTCGTCGGCCCCACCTGCGTCAGCCTGCGAGGTAGCTTCGAAAGACGCGGCCGTGTCGCGGATCTGCAGCCCCGGCACACGCCGCTCGCCCCGCAACGCGACGAGCGCCACCTCGCGGCTGACGCCCGGTTCGAAGCGCACCGACGTGCCGCTCGGGATGTCGAGGCGGTAGCCCTGCGTCAGCTCGCGGTCGAACGCGAGGGCCGCGTTGGCGTCGGGCAGATGCAGGTGCGAGCCGATCTGGATCGGCCGGTCGCCCGTGTTCTCGACGACGATGCGGAGCCGTTCGTTCACTGAACGATCGGTGTTGAGCGAGATGTGCCCCGGGGCGACGCGGATGGCGCCAGGAGCGCTCGTGGCCCCGGGGGTTGCTGGGTCGTCGGCTGCGTCCTGCGGCCGACGGCCTGAGTTCGCTGTCATGGCTCGTTCCTTCAGGCGATCGGGTGATGGAGGGTGACGAGCTTGCGGCCATCGGGAAAGGTGGCCTCGACCTGAATGTCGGGGATCATCTCGGCGACGCCCGGCATCACCTGCTCACGTGTCAACACCTCGCGTCCGGCGCTCATCAACTCTTCGACACTGCGACCCTCGCGGGCACGTTCGATGACCCACGTCGACAGCAGCGCGACGGACTCGGGGTGATTGAGCAGCACGCCGCGCTCGAGTCGATCACGCGCCACCATTCCCGCGACGGACAAGAGCAGCTTCTCGGTGTCGGCGGGCGTCAGATGCATGGCAGGAGGTTAGCGAGGCGATGTTTCGCGGGTGTTTCGCCGGTCCTGGCGGAGGGGAGGTGACCACGAATCGTCGCGAGTACGGCGGGCCGGAGCCGCAGCTGCGCGAGAAATACACATCTGCCCGAGGAATGTGCGTCATATACCTCGAGCAGATGCACGAGAGTCGAGCAGGTGACGTCACACCACACCTGTCGGTGCGGCATCATGCGAGACATGAGCATCACGACGTCCGACGCAACACGGCCCGCACCGGCCACGTCGATGCCTGCGGGCGTCGGCATCGGATGGCGCCCCGAGATCGCGGACGTCCTCGCCGCCCAACCGGGCCTGACGTGGGTCGAAGTGGTCGCCGAATCCGTCATGCACGGCATGCCGCCAGCCCTGAGGGAGCTGCGCGAGCGCGGCGTCACCGTCGTCCCGCACGGGGTGAAGCTCGGGCTCGGTGACGCCGAGGGCCTCGACGTCGATCGCGTCGCGCACTTCGTCGGGACGGCCGCCATCACGGGCGCGCCGCTCGTCAGTGAGCACATCTCGTTCGTGCGGGCGGGTGGTTTCGAGGTCGGCCACCTGACGCCGCTGCCGCGCACGCGCGCCGCCGTCGACGTGATGGTGCGAAACGTCCGCAGCGTCCAGGCCGAGCTCGACGTCCCGCTCGCGCTCGAATGCGTCGCGGCGCTCTTCACCTACCCCGAGGACGAGATGAGCGAGGCACAGTTCGTCACCGAGATCATCGAACGCACCGACGCGCTGCTGCTGCTCGACATCGCGAACGTCTACGCCAACGCCCGCAACCACGGGGGCAATGCGCTCGAGACGCCCCTCGCGATGCCCCTCGAACGGCTCGCGTACATGCACGTCGCGGGTGGGGTCGAGAACGACGGGATCTACCACGACACGCATGCGGCCGCGGTGAACCCCGAAGTGCTGCACCTCATCTCGGAGCTCTCGAGACGCACGACATTCCCGGCCGCGATGCTCGAACGCGACGGCGACTACCCGCCTGCCGAGGAGTTGCTCACGGAGCTCGACGCCATCGCCGACGCCGCCGGCATGCCGCGCGTCACGGCCGCGCAATGACGATCCGCCGCGCATCGTCGACGGGCGGGCACAGCGACAGTTCGACGTCCGCGCCCGTATCCGCCGACGAGGGGGGCCGCCCCCACGAGTTCGACGGCAGGACGGAGGCCGCGTCCCCCATGGATTCTGCGTCGGATGAACACGCTGATCTCGCCGCACGCCAGGCGCAGATCGTGGCGGCGCTGACGGGGTTGGCGTCCGCCCCGGCCGGCTTCGACGCTCGCCATCTCGACGTCGCGCGGCGAGCGCTGCTGCGCAAGCGAGCGAACGAGCTGCAGTTCGTGTGGCCGATCCTCATCGCGTCGCTCGGCCCGCGGTTGCACCCGTTGTTCGCCGAGTTCGCTCGTGAGCGTCCGACGCGTGGCTCGCGCGCTGACGGTCACGCGTTCGCGCAATGGTTGCGCCGACGCGGCGACCTCCCCCTCGCCGCCGACCTCGAACTCGCCGAGGCACGCCTGTTCTGGGCGTTTCCGACCGACACATCCGGCATGCCGACAGCGCCGGTGCGGCGCACGTCCCGCGTCGCCGTCGAACGGTTTCCCGGCGGCATGCTCGTGCGCCGCGGCCGTCGCGTGACGACGCTCGGACGCCCGTCTGAACGGTAGACACCGACCTGAACGATAGACACCGACACAGAACCGTTCGCGGTCGACGCCCGCTGGCCGTGGACGGAAATCGCAGGGGGTCAGGGTTGCATGTGGCGCCAGGGCTTGGAGAGCTGGAAACGTCGGCCGGTGATCTCGTTCACGGTGATGCGGACGACCGTGTGTTTCTCCGTCGGCACCCAGGGGCGCAGCGGCAACTGTTCCGCACGAGCCTTTTCGGCGCCCTCGAGCACCTCAGCGCGTCCTCGGATGATGACGCTCGACGCCTCGCCGTCGCCGAACCGTCCACTGCCGTTGAGGTCGTCGACCTCGAACGCGACGTCGGAGTTCATCGTCACCCCGAGCAGTTTGCTGCCCTCGGCCGTGCGGAAGAAGATCGCTCCCGCGTCGCTGACGTAGTTGATCGGGACGATCTGCGCCTCACCGACGAGCGTGTATGCCAGTCGCCCGAACGCGTGCTGCGCCAGGAACGCCCAGCACTCGTCCTCGGCGAGGGCGTTGATGACGTCGTGGTCGGCCTGGAAGTCGGGCATGGTGGTCTCCTTCGGGCGGGCGTGTCCTCGTGCCGTTCTCGACATCACCAGCTTGCCGCGTCGAAGCCTCCGATGGGGCAAGACGCGTCCGGGCCCTTCGTCCCTGCCCGCTCGCCCCGTTCCCGCACTTCGACGAGCCACGTCCGCTCCTCACTGTCTTCAGCAACGAGCGCTCTCGACGGGAGGGGCGCATGCCTCGCCGCGTCAGGGCCAGCGCGATTACCCTGGGAGGAGCGACGGGACGAGGGAGGAAAGCACATGCTGGCCGCAGTGTTGCTCATGATCGTCTCGGGTGTGCTCATGGTCGCGATCGTCGCGTTCCTGCTCATCATCAACACCCGCATCGAACGGCAGCAGCGCGAACGCTACTTCGGCGACATCAGCCACGTCCGCATCCCCGACAACGCCCGAGAACTGTCGAAGCCGGCGAAACGCCCCAAACCGCCCTATCGCCCCTTCTGACGGCGATGCACCTCACCCATCTGCGATCTTCGTCCACATTCGGCTCCGCCCGCCCCAGGCACCGTCAGTGCGCGGGGTCGCGCACGACCAGCAGGACGACGAGGGCGACGCCGCAGCCGATGAGCGTCTCGACCGCGCGGTCGACGAGTAGCGGCCCGACGGGCACCTCGTGCACGATCTGCCCCATCATCAGCGCGAGCGGCGTGATGCACAGCAGCGCGAGCGCGTAGTTGCGGCCCACGAGCAGTTCGGCGCCCACCTGCAGCGCCGTGATGACGAGCACCGCCGCGAAACCCTGGGGGTGCCACGGCAGGATGGCGGCCGCCGCGAGCACGCCGAACAGCGTGCCGACGAACCGTTGACCACCGCGGATCATGCGCGCCCGGTGCGTCGCGCCGGACAATCCCGCGACGGCGGCAACCATCGCCCAATAGGGATGCGAGCCGCCGTACTGCGTCCCGATCAGCTTGCCGACGACGCCCGCCGCGCCCACCGCGATGACGAACCGGGCGAGGTGCACGCGCGTCCCCTCAGCCTGCCACGCCTCACGGATCCTGGCCCGCGGCAACGGAATCCAACGACGTTCCCCCGTCTCGCGCAACAGGCCGACACGTCCGATGAGCACCGAGAACGCAGCCGACGCCGCGGAGACGAAAAAGCCGACGGCGACGTTCGACGCCGCCGCGGGCAGCGTCGCGCAGACGGTGAACGCGAACACGACGAACAACGGCCCCGGCGGGTGCCAGCGGAAGGCGTCCGACAACAACGACGCCGCCGCGGCGACGAGCGCACCGGCGGCGATGAGCCACCACTGGTGATGCGGCAGTAGCCCGACGGCGCATCCGAGCGTCACCGCCATGACGAGGACGCCGGCGACGGTCATCTGCAACGCCGTGCGTTCCGCATGCGGCGCGGCGCGTCCGTAGAGGGACGTGAATGCCCCGAAGGCCGCGAACGCCGACCAGTCGAGGTGCCCGGTCACCGTCAGCAGAGTGAGCGGGACGAAGACCGAAACGCCGGCCCGCGCCGCCACCCGGTGAGCACCCGCGTGCGGGCCGAAGCGGAAGAACTCCTGGAGAAAACTGGGATGGGCAGGCGTCGTCACCACGCCATCCTAGAAGCCGTGCCCGCAGCAGCCGGATGCGCCGCGTTTGGACGCCACAGCCACAACTCGTCACCACCCAGGCAGAGCTCCTGCCACCCCATCACTCCTCATGACGACGACACGGCTCGTCGGGGCGACGAGCGACCGCCTCCAGCCCCCTTCCACCGCGCGACGCTGGGGTCACGACCCCGACACCGCGGTTGGTCATCACCCCTCGAGCCCACGCCGCCCTCAGACTCGACCATCGTGTGAGATGGTTCACGCAGCGCCCGAGCAACCTCATGACACTCTCCAGCCATGACGGGGCGTTCGAGGTCTATTCTTACGCCCCCTCACCCCGCGGGGGCTGTACCCGTCTGCGTCAACCGCCTACTGTGAGCAGCAAGCTGGGCGGCGCCGTCGCCCCCACCATCCGGAGCGACGCTCGCCCGGATCGGCCAGATCTGCACAAGGAGTTGCCATGTTCGCTCTCGCCGTCCTGCTGCTCATCGCCGCAGCAGCCCTCGTCCTGTGGGTCCTCTTCGGGCTCAACGGAGAGAACAACAACGACGTCCACTTCCACGGTTTCGGCATCGACGCCAACCTCACGCCGCTCACCGTGTTCCTCCTCGGCGCCCTGACGCTACTGCTCGTGTGGGCCGCGACGCGCCTGATCGCCGCCGGCACGAAGCGCAAGTACCGCCAGCACAAGGAGACGAAGGAGCTCAAGAAGGAGCACCAGCTCAGCGAGAAGCAGCGCCTCGAGGCCGAGCGCGAGCGTGAGCGCCTCGCCGCCGAGCGCGACAAGGAGCACGATCTGCGCGAGACCGCCGAGGCCCGCCAGCGCGTCGCGCAGCGCGACGTCGAGCGCTACCCCGAGGACCACCGCACCACCGAGCACATCAGCACGGAGCGTGTCGGCACCGACCGCGCAGCCGAGGGTCGTCGCGCGGGCGAGGGCGACGTCATCGGCAACCGTGTCGACGGTGTCGTCGACGAGCGCGCCACCGACGGGCGCCACTACCGCAACTGATCTCACCGCGACGACGGTCTGCGTCACCGACCGGATCGCGCCGCCCATGACGAAGGCGCCGCACCCCAGCGAGGGTGCGGCGCCTTCGTCGTTCTCGACGCCCGTGACGCCGGAACCCATCGCCCCGGCGCCCTCCACGTCAGGCCACTCAGACCGCCACGTCAGGCCACGCAGACACGGCCGTTGCGGCCGGGCCCGCCCGTCAGCCTCACCCAGCTGGCGGGGCGCCACCCATCACACACGACAGCGCGCGTGCTCCGCGGGCAGAACCGCAGAACCACGCGCGCTGACGGCGACATCGGGCGTCAGCTCACTTGGCAGCCTCGACGTGCTTCGGCTCCTTCTTCGGCGCCGGCTTCGAGTTGGCGGCGTCGACGAACGCGTGGCGCGGCGTCTCGAGGTCCATGAGGGCGGTGGCGTCGCGGCCGAACATCATGCCGACGGCCCAGTTGCCGAGGATGCGTGCCTTGCGCTCGAGTGTCGGCATCGCGTACGCGTGGTAGCCGCGGTGCATCATCCACGCCGGCAGGCCGCGCAGGCCGTACTTGCCGACCTGGGCGACGCCCTTGCCGACGCCGAGCCCGGCGACGGAGCCGATCGTCTTGTGCTTGTACTGCTTCATCTCGCCGCCGCCGCGAATCGTCGTCAGGATGTTCGCGGCGAGGACGGGCGCGTGACGCAGCGCGTGCTGGGCGTTCGGCACGCAGAACCCGCCGGGGCCCATGCCCGTGACATCGGGGACGGCGGCGTTGTCGCCGGCACCCCAGGCGCCCTCGACGACGTTGCCCTCGTCGTCACGCACACGCAGGTCGGTGCCGACCATGAGACGGCCGCGGTCGTCGATCGGCAGGTCGGAGTCGACGAGGACGGGATTGGCCTTGACGCCCGCGTTCCACACGATCGTGTCGGCGTCGAACTCCTCGCCAGTCGACAAGACGATGTGCTTGTTCTCGCAGCTCTTGAGCTGCGTGTCGAGGTAGACGTCGACGCCGCGCTCGCGCAGGGAGGCGACGACCCACTTCGCCTGCTCCTCGCTGACCTCCGGCATGACGCGGCTCATGGCCTCGACGAGCACGAAGCGCGGGTCTTCGGGCGACAGACGCGTGTAGTACTTGATGGCGTCCTTCACCATGTCCTGGATCTCGGCGATCGCCTCGATGCCGGCGAACCCGCCGCCGACGAAGACGAACGTCAGCGCACGCTTGCGCTCCTCGGGATCGGTGAGGACGGCGGCCTCGTCGAGGCGCGCGAGGACGTGGTCACGCAGCGTGACGGCTTCCTCGATCGTCTTGAAACCGATGCCCTCCTCGGCGAGGCCGGGGATCGGCAGCGCGCGCGGCACGGAGCCGGCGGCCATGACGATGTGGTCGTACTCGAGCGTGAAGTCGTCACCGAGCTCGGGGTCGACGTTGACCGTGCGGTTCGCGTGGTCGATCGACGTCACCTTGCCGGTGATGATCTCCGCACCCTTGAGGTGACGGCGCAGCGGCACGAGCGCGTGACGCGCCTCGATCGAACCGGCGGCGACCTCCGGCAGGAAGGGCTGGTACGTCATGTAGGGGTTCGGGTCGACGACCGTCACCGAACCTTCGCCGTCCTTGAGGGAGGCGAGCAGCTTCTTGGTGGTGATGAAACCCAGGTACCCGCCGCCGACGACGAGGATGCGCGGACGCACGTTGGTGTTCTGCGTGAAAGCCATGCAACAACTCTAGAACCGCCGAGTACGTTCGGCGAAACGCTGACCAAACGACTGATGTTACCGGACAGTAAGGCGCAGCGGGGGTCTGTGAGCCGCGCGACTTTCCAGAGCCCCTCCTCTTTCTGCGTACAAGTGCCCGGGTGCACTTGCACGCAGAAGGAGGGGCCAGCGCGTCAGGTCCTGAGCATCGACAATCGAGCGTCAGAGCTCGAGCGTCAGTTCCTTGCCCTTGCAGCGGCTCACGCAGATCATCATGATGTCGCCCTCTTCACGCTCGTCGTCCTCGAGCACGGAGTCGCGGTGGTCGATCTCGCCGGCGATGACGCCCGTCTCGCACGTGCCGCAGATGCCTTCGAGGCAGGAGCCGAGGACGCTGACACCGGCCTCGCGCACGACCTCGAAGATCGACCTGTCGGCGGGCACGGTGAGGCGCATGTCGGATTCTTCGAGGATGACGTCGAACTCGGTGTTGCCCGAGTCGTCGATCTCCTTGGGGCTGAAGCGTTCGACGTGCGCGACGAGGTTGGCGCGGCTCTTGCACCCGTCCTCGATCGCCGCGAGCAGACGCTCCGGCCCGCACGAGTAGACGAGCGCGGGGCCCGCAGCGTCGGCGTCGGCGAGGGTGGCGGCGAGGTCGAAAGCACCCTTGTCGGCCTTGGGCCAGAACGTCACCCTGTCACCGAAGGAGGCGAGTTCGTCGCGGAAGGCCATCGTCGCCCCGCTGCGCCCGAGGTAGTACAGGTGCCAGTTCTTGCCCTGCGCCTGCGCGGCGCGCACCATCGTCAGGATCGGGGTGATGCCGATGCCGCCCGCGACGAAGACGTACGTCGGCGCCTTGCGCAGTTCGAAGTGGTTGCGTGGGCCGTAGCTGACGAGTTCGTCGCCGACCTTCAGCGTTTCGTGGATGTAGGAGGAACCGCCTCGCGATTCGCTCTCGCGCAGGACGGCGACCTGGAAGCGGCTGCGGTCGGCCGGGTCGCCGCACAGCGAGTACTGACGGATGAGTTCGTCGAACGGGTCGTGCTCGGGCAGGTCGCCCTGCTCGGCGTCCTTCAACTCGGCGTCGCTCACGCCGCCGAGGACGAGGTCGAGGTGCGCTCCGGGGGCCCACTCGGGCAGGTCTGCGCCGTCGGCGGCGCGCAGCGTCAGGAGGCGGACGCCGTCGGCGGCGTCGTCGATCCCGTCGACGACGAGAAGCGTCTTCGCCTCGGGCTGAGTCGATTCCGAAACCATGCCTGTCTCCTTCACTGGGCACAGCGCGCCGTCTCGCCCCCCCTGGCGTGCACGTGCACCCGGGTGCATCTGCACGCAGGGAGGCGAGGCAGGACGCGATGTTGTTCGGGTGCGAACGAGTTGTCAGTCTACGCATGTTCGTGACGGGTGCGTGACCCAGGAAACATTCCATCGCCGCAAAGTCTTTCGGGGGCGAACGATCTGGCCTAGCGTGGGAGCACGCCGCCCCATCGCCCCCGCCTGACGCCTCGATCGTCGTGCGGGCCGTCGCCAGGAGTTCATCATGACCAAGCGTGTCCTCATCGTCCAGCACGACCACTGTTCGCCCCCCGGCGCCGTCGCGGATCGCTTTCGCGAGTGCGGTTACGAGGAGACGCTCTTCCAGGTCGTGCCGGAGAAGGATTTCGAGAACCCGGGCGTCGACGTCGAGTTTCCCGACGTGCGCGAGTTCGACGCGCTCGTCGTCATGGGCTCGTACTGGTCGGCGTGGGACGACGAGATGATCGGCTCATGGTTGGCGCCCGAGATGCAGCTGCTGCGCGACGCGGACACCGCGGGCGTCCCCGTCCTCGGCATCTGCTTCGGCGGGCAGCTTCTGGCGCGCACGCACGGCGGCTCGGTCGGGCGCGCGCCCGAACCGGAGATCGGGTTCGTCGAGGTGAGCAGCGAACGCGAGGACATGGTGCCCGGTGGCAAGTGGTTCGCCTGGCACTACGACCGCTGGCAGGTGCCGCCGGACGCCGTCGAATTCGCGCGCAACGACATGGCGTCGCAGGGTTTCGTGCTGCGCAAGAACCTCGCCGTGCAGTTCCATCCCGAACTCTCCAGCGAGATGCTGACGGGCTGGTGCGACAACGGCGGACGCGAGATGCTCGCCTCCCTCGGGCGCGACGCCGACGCCGAGATCGCTGCCGCGAAGGAATGGGATGACGAGGGACGCCGCCGCGCCGGCGTCCTCGTCGACGGGTTCCTGGAGCAGGTCGCCGCGAGCTGATGAGCGCTGACCTATTCGAACGCGAGGTTCGGCGCCACATGGCGCCGGCTGACGCCCGAGTTCTCGAAGAGACCGACGTAAGAGACGACCTCGACCCCCTGGTCGGCTGGAGCGCGGAGCATTTCGACAGCCTCGACTGACGCGGGCGTCAACGTTGCCCGGATCCGCATCACGGTCGACGCGTTCTCGGGCGATGTTCACGCCCGATCAGGCGGACGCGCCTTTCAGGACGTGAGGTCGTCGCGGTAGAGCCGCGCACAGAAGTCACGCAGCTCGGCGGCGAGGGCGGCGATCTCGTCGACGGCGTGATGCGTCGGCGTCCACGCGGCGTGCAGCGGCATCGTCAGCACCGAGCCGTTGGCGTCACGCACGCGGCGCGGGATGAGCCCGAACCGGGTGTCGTTCGTCAGCACCGCGACGCCGCGCCCCGAGGCCGCGAGCGCCTGGGCGGCTTCCGGCGAGTCGACCTCCTGCACGTGCTGTGGCGCGAGGCCCGCCTCGGCGAACGCGCGCGTCAACACCTGGCTGACGGGGTGTCGGCCCGGCAGCATGACGAGCGGGTCGACGCGTGCGAGCGCCTCGAGACTCACCGAGCGGTCACGCTCGGCGCCCTCACCATCGAGCACGCCCCGGGCGCCGACGTACGCGCGCACCGGCAACTCGGCGATCAGCATCGACGCCACCTCCGGCGGCGGAACGGCTGGTGCGACGACGATGTCCGCGCCCTCCCCGAGCGCCGCGAAGACCTCACTCGTCGAGCGGCTGACGACGTTGACCTCCGGCGCCAACGCACCCCGCGCCGGGCCCGCCGCGAGGAACGGTGCGATGACGTCGCTGAGCGTCGTGCTCGGCGCGGCGATCGTCAACGACGTGAGCCTCCCGGACGCGAGAAACGCCGCAGTGCGCTTGAGCGTCGCCTCCTGTTCGAGCAGGCCGCGGGCCAGCACGAGCAGTTCGGCCCCGGCCGCTGTCAGCCGCACCCCACCCTCGGAACGGACGAGCAACTCGACCCCCAGCTCGCGTTCGAGCGCCCGCAACTGCCGCGAAACCGCAGGCTGGCTGACGTGCGACGCCGCGGACCCCGCCGTCACCGATCCGGCGTCGGCGACCGCGACGAAGTAGCGCAGGACTCGCAGCTCCACGACGGGCGACCTTCCGATGAGGCCATGCCTAGAAGGCATGGCAGAGAGTGAGAACAGGTATCGAGGAGCCTAGCCCCATCTCGTCGATTTCACGTGGCCCACGTCACAGAATGTGCAGGGCACCACTGCCTGACATCACGCGCGAGCATCGGAGACGACCATGACGATCACCCCGCCTGACGGCGCCACAGCTGCTGCCGGCGTGCCCGGGCTGTCGGCCGACGCGATGCCGCAGCTGACCGAATACCTCGGCGAGGCAACGCGATTCATCACGGAGTGGATGAACGAGTACGGCCCTTCCACCCCGCATCCGGCGCAGAGCGTCGAGCACGCGCAGTTCAAGGCGGCATTCGACGAACTGACGTCGCGTCTGAGCGTCAACTACCCGTTCTTCCACCCTCGCTACGTCGGGCAGATGTTGAAGCCGCCGCACCCGGCGGCCGTCGTCGGGTATCTCACGACGATGCTCATCAACCCCAACAACCACGACCTCGACGCCGGCGCCGCGACGACGCGCATGGAGGTCGAGGCGGTCGATGAGATTGCGCGCATGTTCGGGTGCACCGCTCGTCGAACTGCGAGTGAGGACACGAGCGACGCGAGGCCCGGAGCGAGCAGCCGAGACGAGCCAGAGGAATGTGGTGACGGGAACCGACTTTGCCACCTCGGCCACCTGACGACCTCGGGCACCGTCGCGAACCTGGAGGCGCTGTTCGTGGCGCGGGAGACGCATCCGCGCAAGGCGATCGCGCACAGCGCTGACGCGCACTACACGCATGGGCGCATGAGCCACCTGCTCAACGTGCCGTCGGTGTCGATCCCGACCGACAGCCGCGGACGCATGGATCTTGACGCGCTCGAGTGGTTCCTCAAGGGCGGCGGCATCGGCACCGTCGTCATGACGGCCGGGACGACGGGGCTCGGCGCCGTCGATCCGATCGACAAGGCGATTCCGCTGTGCCGCAAGTACGGCGTCCGCGTCCACGTCGACGCCGCGTACGGTGGGTTCTTCCGCCTCCTCGCCGACGACGACTCCCTGCTCGCGCCCGAGGTGGCGGCGGCGTTCCGCGCGATCGACGAGGCCGAATCCGTCGTCATCGACCCGCACAAGCACGGCCTTCAGCCGTACGGCTGCGGCGCGGTGATCTTCAAGGATCCGAACGTCGCGAACTTCTACGACCACACCTCGCCGTACACGTACTTCACGACGGGCGACGACATCCACATGGGCGAGATCTCGCTCGAGTGCTCGCGCTCCGGTGCGTCGGCGGCCGCGTTGTGGATGACGCTGCAGCTGCTGCCGTTGACGCGTGAGGGCATGGGTGAGGTCGTCGCGCCGGGGCGTCGCGCTGCGCTTGCGTGGGCCGAGAAGTTGCGCGCGTCCGACGTGTTCGAGCTGTATCAAGAGCCCGACCTCGACATCGTCAGCTACTTCCCGATCGGCGACTCGCTCACCGACATCGACCGTCGCTCCGGCGCGATCCTCACCGCCGGCATGAACGCCCCACGCGACGAGTCGCTGTTCGTCGCGACGTACCAGGTGGACGCCGACGACATGGCCGCGCGCGGGCACGTCATCGACGAGCGCAGCGCCGGGTCGGCGCAGGAGGGCGAACCCCTCGTCGGCGCGCGCATCCTGCGCAGCGTGACGATGAAGCCCGAGACCGAACCCGTCATCGACCAGATCCACGCGGCTGCCGAGGCCCTCGCCCGACAGGCCGCCACGGCCGAACGCGACGCTCCCCTGCCCGACGAAGAGGTCGCCGAGCCTGGCATCTGACGCATCGCCGGGCCCGTCACACGCGCGTACGGCCAGGTGAGTCACGAAGTGCCGGGTGAGTCATGTGAAAGCGACTCACCCTGCACTTCGTGACTCACCTGCGTCCTGGATAGCCGCCGCGAACACCCGGGCCGACGCCTCGAGACCGTGCGCCCGAGGTACGCGCCGCCGGGACGAACAGTGCCTTTCGTCAGCGCACCTGCGGTTGAGCGACGAGGTCGCCATATTTGGTGCCCCAAAGGCGGTCAGCCAGTTCATAGGCCGCGAGCGCCCAGGGGGCCAGTCGTTCACCCTGCTCGATGTCGAGGGGAGTGAAACGCACGAGCGCGCCCATCGACGCCGGTCCGATCTCGAGCTGCCCCGTCGCCCCGGCCTCGTCGGCGACGACCTGGAGCGCGCCACGCACGTCATCGGTGACGAGCGCGTCGGGCCCCGGGTGACCGCAGACATGGACGGTGGTCGTCTTTGCGGCCTGCACGGCCTCCGTCGCCAGGTAGGCAGAGCCGATTCGCGCCGCGCCGCACGCCTCGACAACGAGGTCTTCGAACTGCGTCACCGCCAGAGGCAGCGTGCCGTGGATGAGCAAGTGCTGGTGCGTGTCGAGCAACGAGAACCGCTCGAGACCCTTGCCGAGCGTTGAGATGCCGCCGCTGTGACGCGGATTGAGCTCATGGGGGATGAAACCCTCAGCGGTGAGGATGCCGTCGATGCCGAAGGAGCCGCGGTAGTGATGGCGCCGCGCGAGCACTTCGCCGACGGCGCGGGCGGTGGCGCGCATCTGATCGCGATCAGCCGGCGCCGGATCCCACCACGAAGAGATGCCCGCCTGACGAAAGCGATCGCTGCCGTGGGGCTGCAGCATCACCAGTTCCACCGGCCGGAGGACGGCGACGCCGTCGTCAGCGACCTGGCCGTGGATGGAGCAGGGCACACCTTCGAGGTAGGGCATGAGACGCAGCCGCTCGGCATGGGGCGCGAGCGCTTCGTATGCGGCCGCGCCGTCGTCCGTGACGTGCCGCACCAGCACCGCGCCACCGTTGAGACCCTCGCTCGCGTCAGCCGACCAGACCGTTCCGACACCGCGATCGAGACGCGCGGCGGCCCCTCGCACCTCGTCGAGGCGTGCTGGGACGACCTCTTCGGGCGCATGCGGGACGCCTGCCGCCTCCCACAGCTCGCGGCTGAGCGTCTTGTCTTCCAACCGCTCCTGCGTCTCGCTGCGCGCGCCGTAGGTGCCTCGCCCGTAGAACGAATCAGCGCCGAGAGCGAGCGCGACGATGACGACAGCCCTCGCCTCGGGGTCGAACGCGTCGAGCACCGCGCCCACCCCGTCGTCTGACTCCCGCAGAAGGTGCTGCCAGGCGCGTACCTCATCGACCACGTCATGCACCGGGCTCATCGCCAAGCGGTGAACCGTGATCCGATCTGGCTCGGGCAGCGGGCCGGTGCCGTCGCCCCACGTGATCACGAGGATGCGCGCGGCACCGTTCTCGCGGGCCTGCACGACGTGACGGGTCGCGCTTGCCAGGACGGGTGCGAGGATGACGACCGGGCGCCCCTCGATGTCGTCACGCCGGCGCGCCGCGAGGTGCTTGCTCAGGCGCTGCAGAGGGTCCGGGCTGGTGTCCATACCCGATCGTAGGGCGGTTCGTGGCCACCGTTCGACCGATTTTCTCACGCGGCGCCATGGCCTGAGGCCGCGCAGCGCACCCCGCGATGGCACCCCGGCGCGGGACACCCGCGCTGCGTGCCGGCACCACGGCAAGACGCCGTATGCGAGCGAGTCGAAGATTCGGGCGGAGGGTGAATCACCCCGCGCCGGGTCATGTCGTTCTATCGCACGCCCCGTAGGCTGGGGGCATGGCTATGAACACGGCGTTCGCCGTCCTTCCCGGCATGACGATCGACGAGCTTCCCAGCGGCATCCTCGACGCGACGACCGACTACGTCACGGGTGAGGAAGCCATCTCGAACGCCCTGCCGGCCGGTTACGTCGGCGCCTTCACAGCGCGCACGAACGACGAGCGCGACGCCGTCGTCCTCGTCGGCTACGAGCTGATGCTGCAGCCCGACCTCATCCCAGACATCGCCGACGAAGCCGTCACCGCCGTCTTCGCGGGCGGCTCGAAGACGTGGCTGCTCATCATCGACGCCGGCGAGTCGAGCCGCATGCTGTCGCTCGACGACGCGCAGATCACCGCCGAGGACGGCGAGCCCGTCGAGGGAGAGCCGACGTCCGTCATCGACGGTGACCCCGAGAAGACGCTCAAGAAGGCGGTCGGCGACCTCACAGGCGTCAGCCTCGACGCCGTCATCGCCGACAAGGGCCTGCTCGTCATCGTCGAGGACTGACGCTTCGGGTGGCCGCGCGAACCGACCGACCACGTCGACATCGCGTTCGCCGCTGCCCACGCAGCAAGGCGGGTAACTCACGGGTAGGCGCGAAGTTCCGCGCCAACCCGTGAGTTACCCGCCACCGTGCGTCATTCGCCGCGTCAGTTGGCCCACTGGACACGAACCGGGAGCTTCTTCACCCCGTTGACGAAGTTCGAGCGCACGCGCTTGACGTCGCCGGCAAGCTCGATCGAGTCGATGCGCGGCAGCAGCTCCTCGAGCAGCAGACGAATCTCGAGGCGCGCGAGGTTGTTGCCGAGGCACAGGTGCGGTGAGCCCTTGCCGAACGTCATGTGATCGACGTTCTTGCGCGTCACGTCGATCTTGTACGGCTCGGGGAAGACGTCTTCGTCGCGGTTGCCGGAAGCGAACCACATGACGACCTTGTCGCCGGCCTTGATCTGCTTGCCGCCGAGCTCGACGTCCTTCGTCGCCGTCCGACGGAAGTGGTAGACGGGCGACGCCCAGCGCAGCAGCTCCTCGAGGCCCGACTCGATGAGCGACGGGTCGTCCTTCATCGCCTTGAACTGATCGGGCTGCGCGATGAGGCCGAGCGTGATCTGGCTGATCGCGTGACGCGTCGTCTCGTTGCCGGCGATGACGAGCAGCGAGAAGTAGTTGTTGAAGTCCTGGTCGGTGAGCGAAACCCCGTCCTCGGGCATCTTGTTCGCGAGGATCGAGACGAGGTCCTTGCCGTCGCCACCGACGCGCTTGTCGCGCAGGTCGCGGCCGTAGTCCCACACGTCCTGAACCGTCGGCGAACGGAACGGCAGGTGACGGTACTTCTCCGACTCGGGCGAGTCGAGCAGGTGCTCGGTGTAATCGGGGTCGGTGTTCGCGACCATCTCGTTGCCCCACTGGATGAGCTGGCCCGTGTGCTCACGCGGCACGTCGAGCAGACGCGCGAGCACCTGGATCGGGAAGTCCGCGGAGATCTTCTCGACGAAGTCGAACTCGCCGTTCGGCGACGCCTTCTTCGCCTCGTCGACGGTGTTCTTCGTCAGCTCGCGCAGGAACGCCTCGTAGTTCTTCAGCAGGTTGCGCGGCGAGAACTCGCGCTGGATGAGCTTGCGCAGCGCGGCGTGACGGGCGCCGTCCGTCTCGAGGATGGAGCGGCGGAAATCCATGAGGTCGTCGTCGACGTCCTCGAGGTTGACGAACTGCTCCGACGTGAACGTCTCGGAATCCTTGTCGACGGCCCAGATGTCGTCGTACTTCGTGACGGCCCAGAAGCCCTTGCCGTCGCTCTCCTGGGTCCAGTGCACCGGGTCGGCGTGACGCAACGCGTCGAACTGCGCCCATCCCTCGTTGTCGCGGAAGCGGTCGATGTTGGACAAGTCGACGTCGGCGACGTCGAACGCGGCGTCGGCCTTGGGAGCTGCGCCCTGGTCGATGATGGTCATGTCGTCTCTCCTCGTTCAGCAGGAAAATCGGGAAGGGTGCGCGAAGCGCCTGGCCGCGGGCGCGATCACAGGTGGTAGGTGTACTCGCGGAACTCCCAGTCGGTGATGAAGCTGTTGAAGCGCTCGATCTCGTTGCGCTTGTAGGCGAGGAACGTCGCGACGAACTGCTCGCCGAGCACCTCACGCATCTCGGTGTCCGCCTCGAGCGCGTCGAGTGCGGCGCACAGCGACGACGGCAGCATCGGCGAACGTTCCGGGTCGTAGCCGTAGCCGACGAGCGGCTCGCCGGGGTCGATCTCGTCACGGATGCCGAGGTAGGCAGCGGCCAGCGTCGCCGCCGTCAGCAGGTACGGGTTGGCCGACGCGTCGCCGAGGCGCAGTTCGAGACGCGATGCGGAGCCGCGCTCCGGCGGGATGCGCACCATCGCGCTGCGGTTGTCGAGACCCCAGTCGATGAGCCACGGCGCGAGCGTGTCGGGCCCGAACCGCTTGTACGAGTTGATCGTCGGGTTTGCGAGCGCCGTCAGCGCCGGCGCATGCTTGAGGATGCCGCCGATCGCGTGGTGCGCGACCTTCGACAGGCCGTGCTCGCCGTTCGGGTCGTCGAACAGGTGGTTGCCGTCGGCGTCCTGCGTCGAGAAGTGCAGGTGGAAACCGGAACCACCCTCGTCGTTGAACGGCTTCGCCATGAACGTCGCGAGCTTGCCGCGCGCCCGCGCCATCTCCTTGACGGCGGCCTTGAAGCGGAACGCGCGGTCGGAGGCGTCCATCGCGTCGGAGTGCCACAGGTTGATCTCGAACTGCCCGCTCGAGAACTCGTGGTTCGCGGCGACGACCTCGATGTCGTACTCGCCGAGCTGACGCAGCGTCTGCAGCAACACGTTCTCCGGGTCACCACGCAGGCCGCTGACGTAGACGTTGCCGCTCATCTCGCCGTAGCGCGACCAGCCGGAATCGGAGTTCTCGTCCTCCTGCAGCACGTAGAACTCGAGCTCGGGCCCGCAGATCGGCGTGCCGGCGATCGAGGAGAACTTCTCGATGACGTTCTTCAGCACGTAGCGCGGGCTCTCGGCTGACGGCGAGCCGTCGGGGTTGAAGACGTCGGCGATGACGTGTGCGACGCCCGGCTCCCACGGCACGCGCGTCAGCGTCTCGATGTCGGGGCGCGCGACGATGTCCGGCAGGCCGGCGGCGAGCCCACCCTCGATGTCGACGACGTCGCCCATCGGCGTCGTGCCGTACACGCTGCGGCAGAACGCAACGCCGTGCCCCGTCGTGCGTTCGAAGCGGTTGACGAGCAGGTCCTTGCTGCGGTCGGTGCCGATGATGTCGGAGTAGCCGAGGCGGATGACGTCGATGCCCTCCGCCCGACACTTCGCCATGGCCTCGGCCATGGCCCCCGGCTCGCTCGACTTGCTCCCTGAGTTCGTCATGCCTCGTCGCCTCTCACGCCGTTGTGAGCGAACCTCGACGGTTGCCGGGTCGGGGTGCGCACGTTTCGTTCGGGTCCGAACATACCGTGTGACTCACGCCACACAAACCCTCATGATCGGATAGCCTAGCGCGTGTCGTACGGATACGAACGATTTACGGCGAAGGAACTTCGACGCCCTCGCCGCGCGCACACGCGCCGATACCGAAAGGGCTCTGCCATGAGCGAATCCCCCGAACTCAAGGGTTTCTTCTACCCGCGCACCGTCGGCGGCACGTCGGGCATCATCCCGTCACCGCCGTGGTACTACTCGGGCGACCTGCTCACCGTCGAGTACCGCACGAACCCCGAGCGCGTACGCGAACTGCTGCCCGAACCGCTGGAGCTCGCCGACGAGGACCCGGGCGCCGTCGCGCTCATCTGGGCCGACTGGCAGTCGTGCAGCTCGTCGCGCGAGGAGCTGCTCGACCCGGTGCGCGCGCAGTACAAGGAGGCGTTCGTCGTCGTGCGCTGCTCCTACGAGGGCCGCACGTTCAGCCGCTGCGTCTACATCTGGGTCGACAAGGACTTCGCCATCGGCCGCGGCCTGCACCAGGGCTACCCGAAGAAGCTCGGCTCGATGTGGCAGACGCGCCCGCACCCCTTCAGCCAGGGCGCGCCGCAGATCGCGGAGGGCGGAATGTTCGGCGCGACGCTCGCGGCGGGCGACCGTCGCCTCGCCGAGGCGGTGCTGACGCTGCGCGAACCGTCCGAGACGAGCGGCTTCGTCAACGGCCACCCGATGGCCCACCACCGCATCTACCCCGACATCGCGCGCGGCGCTACGGGTGACGCCTACAGCGAGCTGATCTCCTCGGGCGCGTCGGAGTTCGAGGGTGGCCAGGCGTGGAAGGGTGACGTCGACCTGCGCCTGTTCGAATCGCCCACGGAGGAACTCGCCGCCCTGGAGGTCGACGAGATCATCGGCGGCTACTACCGGCAGATCGGCGTCGTCTGGAACGGCGGCGAGACGCTCGAACGTCTCGTGTGAGCCAGGCGGCCGCGAAGGGCGGCAGCCTGCGTCGCAGATGAGTTCGTGGACACACGGCACGCAGCGTCACGCCGCCGACCCACCCCACCCCGGACGGGTGTAGTGTGATTTGGGTCACTACGAGAGGGGAAGGGATGCGGCACAAATCCCGTCCACAGGGTTGCGCCTGCGGGTGCGGCCCCGGCTGCGTCCACGCTCGGCTCGCCGACGCGATCCCCCTCGTCAGTTCGCTGTTGAGCGCGACGGCACGCGACGAGGGTCTCGTCATCGCCATCGCGGACCGCGAGGCACGCCTGCACTACGTCGACGGAGACTCCCGCGCCCGCAGCCGCGCCGAGAGCATCGGCTTCACCGCGGGGGCGAACTGGTCGGAGGCGCAGGTCGGCACGAACGCGCCGGGCCGAGCTGTGGCCCGCGGCGAGGCGGTCTCGATCCATCGCGAGGAGCACACGCGCCCGGACGTCCACCCGTTCAGCTGCTCCGCGGCGCCGCTCGTCGACCCCGTCACCGGCGAGGTGCTCGGCGCTCTCGACGTGACGGGAGGTGACGCTGCGGCAGACCGGCGCACCCTCGCACTCGTGCAGGCCACCGCGGCCGCGGCCGCTCGTGAACTTCGCCTCGCCGGGGTGCCGGTCGCCCCTCCACCGCACACGAGCGCGCGGCTGCGTCTCGTCCACCACGGCCGCCCCTGCATCGAAACGGGTACGGCCACCCACGCACTCACCGACCGCCACGCCGAACTCCTCGCGACACTCGCGCTCGAACCCCAAGGCCTCAGCGCCGACGAGATCGGGGCCCTCGTCTACCCGGACGGCACGCCGCCCGCCACCATCCGCGGCGAGTTGCTGCGGCTTCGTCGACGGCTCGACACGATTCCCGGCGCGCCGAACCTCGAAAGCCGCCCCTACCGCCTCACGGGGCCACTGCTCATCGACGCCGTCCAGGTCACGGAGCATCTGCGTCGCGGCGAGCACGACGAAGCCCTCGAGCTGTATCGCGGAGCCTCGCTGACGCGCAGCGAGGCGGAGCCCGTCGTCGACCTGCTGCGTTCGACGTCCGGGTCGCTGCGCGAAGCGATGCTCAGTGACGCCACTCCCGAGACCCTTCTGCGCTACCTCGACCTGCCCGAGGCCGCCGATGACGTCGAGTCGTGGCACATGGCACTCACCGTCCTGCCACCGCGCGCGCCACAGCGGGCCATCGTTCTCACGCATCTCGAACAGCTCGACACTCGCCTGCGCCAGGCGAACTGACGCCCGCAGAG
Source organism: Dermacoccus sp. NHGro5 (assembly GCF_017565385.1). Taxonomy (NCBI): domain Bacteria; kingdom Bacillati; phylum Actinomycetota; class Actinomycetes; order Micrococcales; family Dermacoccaceae; genus Dermacoccus; species Dermacoccus sp. NHGro5. The sequence goes on from NZ_JAGEKQ010000008.1 coordinate 221,228, forward strand.
CGCGTTGCACGGGCAGTGCAACGTTGATGCAACGCAGCCCTTCGTAACGTGACGCACATCACGCAACCCCGCGTCACACCCGCGGGCTCAGGGAAAGGAAGCTGCGATGACGGTCTACGCCAACCCGGGAACCGAGGGCTCCAAGGTCGAGTTCAAGAAGCGCTACGAGCACTTCATCGGCGGCGAATGGGTCGCGCCGAAGAAGGGGCAGTACTTCGAGAACCCCACCCCGGTCACCGGCAAGACGTTCTGCGAGGTGGGCCGCGGCACCGCCGAGGACATCGAGGCCGCCCTCGACGCGGCATGGGCGGCGGCACCGACGTGGAACAAGACCTCGCCCGCGGAGCGGGCACTCATCCTCAACCGGATCGCCGACCGGATGGAGGAGAACCTCGAGAAGATCGCCGTCGCGGAGACGTGGGACAACGGCAAGCCGGTGCGCGAGACGCTCAACGCCGACATCCCCCTCGCGATCGACCACTTCCGCTACTTCGCCGGTGCCATCCGCGCGCAGGAAGGCAGCCTCTCGCAGATCGACGAGGACACCGTCGCTTACCACTTCCACGAGCCGCTCGGCGTCGTCGGGCAGATCATCCCGTGGAACTTCCCCATCCTCATGGCCGTGTGGAAGCTCGCGCCGGCGCTGGCGGCCGGCAACTGCGTCGTCCTCAAGCCCGCCGAGCAGACGCCCGCGTCGATCATGGTGCTCATCGAACTGATCGAGGACCTCCTCCCCGCAGGAGTCGTCAACGTCGTCAACGGGTTCGGCGTCGAGGCCGGCGCGCCGCTCGCGTCGAACAAGCGCATCCGCAAGATCGCGTTCACGGGTGAGACGACGACCGGCCGCCTCATCATGCAGTACGCCTCGGAGAACCTCATCCCGGTGACGCTCGAGCTCGGCGGCAAGAGCCCCAACATCTTCTTCGAGGACATCGCGCAGGCCGACGACGCGTTCTACGACAAGGCGCAGGAGGGCTTCACCCTCTTCGCTCTCAACCAGGGCGAGGTGTGCACCTGCCCGTCACGCGCGCTCGTCCAGGAGTCGATCTACGAGCAGTTCATGGCCGACGTCGTCGAGCGCACGAAGAAGATCAAGGCCGGTAACCCGCTCGACGACTCGACGATGATCGGTGCGCAGGCCTCCAACGACCAGTTGCAGAAGATCCTGTCCTACCTCGACATCGGCCAGAAGGAAGGCGCGAAGGTGCTCACCGGTGGTCGGCAGGCCGAGTTGGACGGCGATCTGGGCGGCGGCTTCTACGTCGAGCCGACCATCTTCGAGGGCACGAACAACATGCGGATCTTCCAGGAGGAGATCTTCGGGCCGGTCGTGTCCGTGGCGAAGTTCGGCACGTACGACGAGGCACTGAAGATCGCGAACGACACCCTCTACGGCCTCGGCGCCGGTGTGTGGTCCCGCAACGGCAACACCGCCTACCGCGCGGGCCGCGACATCCAGGCGGGCCGCGTGTGGGTGAACAACTACCACAACTACCCGGCCCACGCCGCGTTCGGCGGCTACAAGAGCTCCGGCATCGGGCGGGAGAACCACCTCATGATGCTCGACCACTACCAGCAGACGAAGAACCTCCTCGTCTCCTACTCGGAGAACAAGCTCGGCTTCTTCTGAGCCGACCCGCATCACGGATCAGATCGCAACCACACGAAGGGAAGAGTCATGAGCACCATGCAAGCTGCAGTCGTGGACGTCTTCGGCGAAGACCTGAACGTCAAGGATGTGGAACTGCCGGAACCCGGGCCGGGTCAAGCGCTCGTCAAGCTGATCGCATCGGGTGTGTGCCACACCGACCTGCACGCCAAGGACGGTGACTGGCCGGTCAAGCCCGAACCGCCGTTCATCCCCGGCCACGAGGGAGTCGGCGTCGTCGAGAAACTCGGCGAGGGCGTCACCGAACTCGCCGTCGGCGACATGGTGGGCAACGCCTGGCTCGCCTCCGCGTGCGGCACGTGTGAACACTGCCGCAACGGCTGGGAGACGCTGTGCGAGGAGCAGACCAACGGCGGGTACAGCGTCAACGGCTCGTTCGGGCAGTACATGCTCGTCGACGCCACGTTCGCCGCTCGCATCCCCGAGGGCGCGGACCCCCACGAGATCGCTCCCGTGCTGTGCGCCGGCGTCACCGTGTACAAGGGTCTGAAGGTGACGGAGGTGCGCCCCGGGCAGTGGGTCGTCATCTCCGGCATCGGCGGGCTGGGGCACATCGCCGTCCAGTACGCCAAGGCCATGGGCATGCGGATCGTCGCCGTGGACGTCGCCGACGACAAGTTGGAGCTCGCGAAGAAGCACGGCGCGGAGGTCACGGTGAACGCCGCGGTCGAGGACCCGACGCAGGCCGTCCTCGACGCCACAGGCGGTGGCGCCCACGGCGTCCTCGTCACGGCGGTGCACCCCAAGGCGTTCGGCCAGGCCATCGGCATGGCGCGTCGCGGGGGAACCATCGTGTTCAACGGTCTTCCTCCGGGTGATTTCCCGGCGCCGATCTTCGACGTCGTCCTCAAGGGCCTGACGATCCGCGGATCGATCGTCGGCACCCGGCAGGACATGGTCGAGGCGCTCGACTTCTACGCCCGAGGCCTCATCCACCCGACGTTCAGCAAGCGGAACCTCGACGACATCAACGCGGTGTTCGACGAGATGCACCACGGCAAGATCGACGGGCGCGTCGTCATCGACTACACGACGGAGCGCGAGGACAAGTGATGAACCTCGAGTCACGAGCCGGTGTGGCCGGAGAGACCGTCAGCCGGGTCGCCCTGACGCCGGACGCCGTCGCTCTGCTGCACCAGCTCGTGGCCGAGCACGGTCGTCTCATGTTCCACCAGTCCGGCGGGTGCTGTGACGGGTCGACCCCGATGTGTTACCCGGCAGGACAGTTCCGCACGGGTCAGGCCGACGTCCTGCTCGGCACGTTCACGCTCCCGGACGTGGCAGGCGACGATGCCGAGTTGGAGTTCTGGATGAGCCGGGAACAGTTCGAGACGTGGAAGCACACTCACCTCACCGTCGACGCCATCGACGGACGCGGCGGAGGCTTCTCCCTCGAGGCGCCCGAGGGCAAACGCTTCCTCATTCGCTCCGATCTGATGTGAGAGAACCTCGCGCGGCCGGGGGCACGGTGGACGTCATCCACGTCTGTTCGGATCCGAAAGATAATGTGGGCTGATGCCGAGTCATCACACGCTGCTCGAGACCGAGACCCTGGCCTCCAGCAAGCTGGCCGACGCGAAGATCGATGTTGCCGCCATGCACGCCGTCAGCAGCATCCACCGCGCGGCGAACGCATCGCGCAACCACATGACGAACACCGTCCTGCGTCCGCACGAGCTGTCGTGGACGGGTTTCGTCGTGCTGTGGAGCGTGTGGATCTACGGCGAACCCGAGACGCGCGAGGTCGCCGAGAGCGCCGGCATCAGCAAGGCGACGCTGTCGGGCGTCGTCAAGACCCTCTCAGCCCGGGGATGGCTCAAGCGCACCCAGTCGTCGAGTGACAAGCGGTTCGCGCACCTGTCACTGACGCCCGCCGGTATGACGCTCATGGAGGAGCTGTTCCCCCAGTTCAACTCCGGCGAACAGCAACTCGTCGCCGACCTGACGCCCGACGAACTCACCGTCCTGACGAAGGCACTCCGCAAGGTCGTGACGACGGCCGAAGGCCTCGGCGCCGACACGTCCGCCTGACGTCCACCCGAGGCCCGCCCGGCGCAGCATGGCCGATGATGTGACGCCTACCAGTCAACCCGCCCGATCGAGGAGAACCATGCCGTTGCGCCCCGTCACCACGTGGACGCTCGAGATGCCCGAGCGCCCGCACACCACGCCGCGTGGCCACTGCATCAGCACCCCGACGGCCGACGCCCCCGACGTCGCATCCGGCCCGCATGACGACATGGCGAGCCGTCCTGAGGACGTTCGGATCGACCTGGTGCCGAACCCGAGCCCCGAGTTTGCCCGCTACCTCTACGCCGTCGTCGGCGGGCCGTGGACGTGGACCGACCGCCTCGGATGGACGCGCGAGCAGTGGCTCGCCGACCTCGGCGTCACCGGCACCGAGACCTACGTCGCGTACGTCGGCGGCGAACCGGCGGGCTACGTGCAGATCCAGCCGACACCCGTCGGCGCGGCGGAGGCGCGTGGTCGAGCAAGCGTCGAGATTCGCTACTTCGGACTCGTCAAGACCGCCATCGGACGGGGCCTCGGCCGCACGCTGCTAGCCCATGGCATCGACGCAGCCTGGACGCTCGCCGAACGTCATGAGGCGCCGGCGACGCAACGCGTCTGGGTTCACACGTGCAGCCTCGACGGCCCGGCGGCGCTGCGAAACTACGAGCGACGCGGCTTCGTCGTCATCGACGAGACGACGGAACTCATGGACTACCCCGCACAGCCCCTCGGCGCCTGGCGTTCCGCCGGCGGGCCCGCGTGAGCAGGGCCCGGCCGGCACGCCCCATCTGAAGTACGCCCGAGGCGAGTGAGTGGCTCCGCACTCAGACTCTGCGCAAATGCACCCGGGTGCACTTGTGCCTAGGTGAACTGCCCCCCGGGCCGAGGTGAACGCGAGACGCCGACGGCCCCTTCGGCGCCTGGCTCTTGGCTCACGTCCTCGGAAACACAGCGTGAAGAACCGGGGTCAGTGTGCGTGGGCTCAGGCGTGACGAGCGCGCTCGACGTGACGAGCGCGCTCGACGAGATCGCTGAGCAGCCGCAGTTGTTGCACGTCGGCGTCGAAAGTGCGTCGCGCTCAGGCGTGACGAGCGCGCTCGACGAGATCGCTGAACAATCGCAGCTGCTGTCCGTCGGTGTCGAAGGTGTCCTCCGGGTGCCATTGCACCGCGACGATGCTGGCCCCCGCGCCCACAAGGCCTGACTCGCGCTCGCTCGCCGAGGTGCCTGCCGCCACAGCGTCGGTCGTCGGGTCGAGTTCGACGGCTTCCGTCGTCCCGTCATCGGCACGCGCGACGACCCGCCAGCCGGGCGCGACGTCCCGTAGGCACTGGTGGTGGTAGCAGCTGGCCTTGACGGTCGGCCCGCCGAGCACCTGCGCGAGGCGAGACGACGGGTCGAGCTCGACGTCCTCGACGCGATGACGGTGCGCCGACACGCCGAGCTCGTCGTCCATGTCGAAGTGCAACGTGCCCCCCAAGGCCACGTTGAGCAACTGCATGCCACGACAGATCGCGAGCGCCGGCACGGCCCGTCCGACGATGACGCGGGCGAGTGCGAAGTCGAACGCGTCCTGTTCGACGTCGACGTCGTAGTGGGTGTCGTGCATCGCTTCGCCTGTCCAGACGGGCGAGATGTCGCCACCACCGGGCAGGAGGATGCCATCGGCGAAGGCCACGCGTTCGGCGACCTGGTCGACGAACGCGTCTGGAATACCGGCGAATCCACGCGTTGGGTCGACGAGTGCGTCGGGAGCCCCGCGCTCGGTGCCGTCATCGCCCCCAGCGGTCATCGGCTCGGCGATCGGGGCAACGGGGTGGATGACGACCGGCTCGCCCCCCGCCGCCCAGACGGCGTCCATGAGCGCGCGCGCCATGACATCTGCGCCGTAGCGCAGAGCTGACGCGGACACGGAGAACCGCGCCGGCATCGCGATGATGGGTCGACTCACGCCGTCACCCGCCTTGTCTTCGTCGTCATCGTCATCACTTCACAGTTCTCCCACGTGGTGCGTTCAGACACCACGTGGGGAGATTTCGCCACGAACAACTCCCACATCGTGCGTATCAACACCGAGTGGGGAGAACTCGCCACGAACAGCTCCTACTCGTGGCGTGATTGCACCGAGTGGGACATCATTTCGCGCCGTCCCCGCCGGATGTGTCGCACCGAGCACACCGGCTGAGCCTGCGAGGTCTGTGCGCCGGAAGACGCGCCCAGACGATACGAGCCGTGTCGTACCGAGCACACCGGCCAAGCCCGCGAAGCCACACCGCCGGAAGACGCGCCAGAAGGTGCGGGCATCACGGCTGCGGAGGCATCGGCTTTCGGATACCGCGGAACTCCCAGTCGCCACCCTGGGCGGTGGAGAGGACTTCCTCCGACTCGGTGACCTGCGCGCCGACGTCGGTGCGGATGGGCGTCGGGCCTGTCACGATGTGGTTGCGCAGCGTGCCGAGGCCTTCGACCTCGACCTCGACGACGTCGCCGGGGTACACCGTCCGCGAGATGGCGGGCGTGCCGGACAGCAGCAGGTCGCCGGGCTGCAACGTGATGGTGCGGGCGATGTCGGCGACGAGGTAGTGCATGTTCCACTCCATCTCGTCGGTCGTGCCGTCCTGCTTCACCTCACCGTTGACGAGGGTGCGGATGCGCTTGCCGCGGAAATCCCAGCCCTCGACGACGCCGGGGCCGACGGGGCAGAGCGTGTCGGCACCCTTGACGCGCAGCATCGAACCGGAGTCGGTGTCGCGGAAGTCGTGCAGGCCGTAGTCGTTGGCGACGGTGTAGCCGCGGATGTAGTCGCCGGCCTCCTCGGGCGAGATGTTGCGGCACGTCTTGCCGATGACGATGGCGATCTCGCCCTCGTAGTTGAGCCACTTGCAACCCTCGGGGCGCACGACGGCACCCTCGTGCGTGTTGAGCGCGGAGACGGGCTTGTGGAAGTACGTCGGCGCCTTCGGCAGCGTCGTCATCATCTCGTCGACGCGGCTGCGGTAGTTGAGGTGCACGCAGACGATCTTGCTCGGCGTCACGGGCGGCAGGTGCGTCGCGTCGGCGATGGCGACGCGACGACCGTCGCCGGCGACGAGGTCGTCACCGTCGACGACGACGTCGACGGGGTTGCCGTCCAGCAGGATGCGGCGGGTTTCGCGCAGGGTCATCGGGTTCTCCTCGTGGGGTGGATCGGGATCAAGGTCAAGGTCGGCGGACAGCCGACGCCCTCAGCCCGCGGCCGGGACGTCGGGAATGTGTTGCGGGCCCGCCTCAGCAGCCGCCGAGGCAGCCTTCTGACGCAAGACGTCGTCGTCGATGACGGTGCGGTGCGGCGCGGGGAAGCCACCGTCGGGCTGGTCGAACCACAGGTGCACCTGGCCAGTACCGACGGAGTTCTCGTACTCGCCGTACTGACGCGACGGGGCGGTGCAGTCGCCTTCGCCGAGGGCACCGATCATCATGAGGTAGTGCCCGAATCGTGCTTCGGGCTTGTACCGGTAGAACTCGTCCATCGTGTCGAGGACGCGCGCGTGATCGCCGTTCGCGAACCATTCCATGCGCTGCAGGTCGGCTCGGCACGCCTCCTGTGAGAAGATGTGCTCGCTGCCGGCGGCCTCGTGGTCGCGCAGCTTGCGCAGCGGCCAGAACGTGTGGCTGAGCGCGCCGGAGGCGATGAGCAGCACCTTGCGGTCGCTCTCGCGGATGGCGTCACCGAGCGCGCGGCCGAGGCGCAGGTTGTCCTCCGTGTCGGCTGTTTGGCACACGCCTATGGAGATCCACTTCTTGTCGTCGAGGCCCTTGCCGAGGTACTCCCACATGTTCGTCGTCGCGTAGAAGATCGGCAGCGAGTGGTCGTCGATCGCGGTGATCCACGTGCCGTGCTCGTCGGCCTTGCTCGCGATGAGGTGCGCGAGCTCCGGGTCGCCGGGGAAGTCGTAGTGACGGCGCGTCATGCCGCGCGGCAACTCCTCCGACGTGAACAGCCCCGAGCGGCGATCCTGCGCCGTGACGACGAACTCGACGGTGGTCGCCCAGTGGCTGTCGAGTACGACGACGGTGTCGTAGTCGAGCACGTCGAACACCTCGCGCCGCAACTGCTGGAGCCCGGCGACGAGCGTCGTGTCCTCGCCGTTGTTGAGGCTGCGCCGCACGTCCTCGGGCAGCATGATCGTCGGCACGTGCGCCAGCAGACCGGCGCCTACCACTTCACCCATGTCCGTCTCCTTCGTTCATCGTCGTTTCTCGTCACTGACCTGCCCAAGGCCCGCCATCCTCTGCGTGCGCGTGCACCCAGGTGCCCCGCACGCAAAGGATGTGCGGCGGGCACCTGCGAGCAGTGCCGCCAAATTTCTCGGCCATTCAGTTGTTCAGCGACTCGATCGTTCAGTTGCTCGGCGCGAAGACGGAGTTCTTCACGTCGCAGTAGAAGTCGAAACTCCAGATGCCGCCCTCGCGGCCGATACCGGACTGGCCGCTGCCACCGAACGGCGCGCCGAGGTCGCGGACGAAGAAGCAGTTGACCCAGACGGTGCCCGCGCGCAGTTGCGCCGAAACGCGTTCTGCCCGCTCGGGGTCCGACGTCACGAGCGTCGCGGCGAGGCCGAAGCGCGTGTCGTTCGCCATCGCGACGCCGGCCTCGTCACCGTCGAACGTCTCGATCGTGAGGACGGGGCCGAAGACCTCCTCGGTGAGGATCTCCGAGCCCTCGGGGCAGTCGGCGAGGATCGTCGGCGAGTAGAACAGGCCGCCCAGCTCGTCGTTCGGCCCCCCACCCATGAGGACGCGCGCGCCGTCGGCCTTGGCGCGCTGCACGAAACCGTCGACGGTGTCGAAGTGCTTGCGCGTGATGAGTGCGGAGAGGTCGCTCGTCAGGTCGCGCGGGTCGCCCTGCTTGAGCGTGCGAGCCTTGTCGAGCACGCGCTGCGTGAACTCCTCGACGATCTTGGCGTCGACGAGCAGACGCGCGCCCTTGAGGCAGACCTGCCCGGCGTTGTCGAACTGCTCGACGGCGATGTCGACGGCCAGATCCATGTCGGCGTCGTCGAGCACGAGCAGCGGCGACTTGCCGCCCAGCTCGAACGACAACGGGACGATGTTCGGCGCGGCCGCAGCGGCGATGACGCCGGCCGTCGGGACGGAGCCGGTGAAGCACAGCCGGTTGATACCGGGGTGACGCGTCAGTGGGGCGCCCGCGTCGACGCCCGTGCCCTGTACGACGTTGAACACACCGTCGGGCAGGCCCGCGTCACGCATGATGTCGGCGAGCAGCGACGCCGTCAGCGGCGCCCATTCCGGCGGCTTGACGACGACGGTGTTGCCCGCCGCGAGCGCCGGGCCGATGCGCCAGGTCGCGAGCATGAGCGGCGCGTTCCACGGCGTGATGATGGCGACGACGCCGGCCGGGTCGTACGTGATGCTTTCGCGATGGCCGCGCCCGGGCACCGTCATGTCGGGGTGGGCGAGGTCGTTCTCGAGGTAGTCGGCGAAGAAGCGGAAGTTCATCGCGACGCGCGGCATGACGCCGCGCAGGTGGCTGCGCAGCAGCGCGCCGTTGTCGCGCGTCTCGACGTGCGCGAGCTCCTCGACACGCGCCTCGACGCCGTCGGCGACATTGCGCAGCAGCGCCGCGCGCTCCGCGACCGGCATGCCGGCCCATGCCGGAAAGGCCTTGCGCGCAGCAGCGACGGCAGCGTCGACCTCGGCCTCGGCGCCTGCGCTGATCTCGCCGATGACGCTCTCGTCGATCGGGGAGACGTCGGTGAACGTCGCACCGTCAGCGCTGGTGACGCGCTCGCCACCGATCCAGTGACGCGTATCGACCTCGACCCCCTCGACGGTGATCTTCTCGGGCTGCGGCGCGGTGACCATGACGCTCCTCGCAAGGTTGGCTGGTGCGGTGATGCGCATCACACTACCAATCGTTCGGGCCCAAACGGACATCCTACGGCGAGATCAAATCGTCACCTGATCCTCGTGTGTCTCAGATCACATCATGGGTTACCGTGACCCCCGAGGCGAGATCGTTCGCCCCCGAACGAAAGGCCCGGCATGGCAACTCCCACGTCGTCTCCCGACATGAGTCCGCGCGCAGATTCCGACATCCCACACACCGAGCACCGCCTGCGTTCCGGGCGCCTCGGGGTCATCGCGATCGCGTTCATCGTCGTCTCCGCCGCCGCGCCCCTGACGGCGATGGCCGGCGGCGCGCCCGTCGCGATGCTCGTCGGCAACGGGCGAGGCATTCCGTTCGCGTACCTCATCGTCAGCGCCATGCTGCTGCTGTTCGCCGTCGGCTACACCGCGATGGCACGTCACCACACGAGCACGGGCGCGTTCTACGCGTACGTCGCGCGCGGCCTCGGCCAGCATGCCGGCGGCGCTGCGGCGTGGATCGCGCTGCTCGGTTACAACGCCATGCAGATCGGCCTCTACGGCCTCTTCGGCTCGGCCACCGCCAGCTTCTGCGCGGACAACCTCGGCTTCGACCCGCCGTGGTGGGCGTGCGCGTTCGTCGCGTGGGCCGTCATCGCGCTGCTCGGCTACCGCCAGGTCGATCTGTCCGTCAAGGTGCTCGGCGTCCTCGTCGCCGCGGAATTCCTCATCGTCCTCCTGCTCGACGGCGCCATCATCGGCAAGGGTGGGGAGGGCGGCCACGGCGGTGTCGCATCGCACCTGGCCTGGGATTCGTTCAGCTTCGACGCCCTGACAAGCGGTTCGCTCGCCATCGCACTGCTGTTCAACTCGGCGAGCTACATCGGGTTCGAGTCGACGACGATCTACTCGGAGGAGGCGAAGGATCCGCGTCGCACCGTGCCGCGCGCGACGTACCTCGCCGTCGCCGTCATCGGTGTCTTCTACTCGATCACGACGTTCCTCATGGTGAGCGCGCAGGGCGGTTCGACGCTCGTCGAGCACCTCGGCGGCCTCAAGCCGGACCCGACGGTCTTCCTCTTCGAACTGGGCGATACCTACCTCGGTTCGAGCGCGACGAAGGTGATGTCGCTGCTGTTCGCGACATCCGTCTTCGCGGCGCTGCTCGCGTTCCACAACGCCGTCGCGCGCTACCTGTTCGCCCTCGGACGCGAGGGGCTCGTGCCCGCCCGCCTCGGCCACACGCACACGGTGCACCTGTCGCCGCACATGGGCTCGATCAGCCAGACGGTGCTCGCCGCCGTCGTCCTGACGATCTTCGTCGTCACCGACAAGGATCCCGTGCTCGCCCTGTTCACCTGGCTGACGCAGCTCGGCACGCTCGCCATCCTGTTCCTCATGGCGTTCGCGTCGCTCGCCGTCGTCGTGTTCTTCGCGAAGTACCGGGGCGCACGAGGCAAGGCCGCAGCCGACGACACGGTGACGGGCGACGTCGCCACCGCCGGCACCGGCCTCGGCGGGCTCTGGCGCACCCTCGTCGCGCCCGCGCTCTCGGCGGTGTTCATGGGCGGCGTCGCCGCGTATGCCGCATCGCAGTTCGGCAACCTCATCGGAGACCCGAACAGCGCCCTCGCGTGGCAGCTGCCCGCGCTCATCGGCGTCGCCGTCGTCATCGGTGTCATCTCGTCGTTCGTCCTCAGGGCCCGCGCGCCGCAGCGGTGGGCGCTCATGGGCATGGACCGCGTCGAGGCGACCGACGGCGCAACACAGATCGACGGGACGTCGGCGGCGCCGACGTCCTGAGCGACCCGCGACGCAGCGCGCCCACCTCGTCACTCGACGGGGTGGGCGCGCTGCGTTCTGAGGCGCCCGGTTCGAGCGCGACGGACGTCAGTTCAGCTGCCAGATGACGGCTTCGTCCGCCTCGGCTGCCTTGGCGTAGAACTCGCGCAGCTCGGCGTCGTAGGGCATGACGTACACGTCGAGCACGTCGTCCTCGTCCCAGATGTCGGGGTAGATCTCGTCGCGCGTGAACTTCTTCGCGTCGTAGCCCTTGCGCAGGATGCTCGGCGTGATGCGGCCCATCGCGGCGGCGATCGCCGTCACCCGCGCGGGCGTCACGTGGCCGACGACGACGTCCTCGGAGTCAGGCACCCGCCCCTCCGAGATCGGGCTCGGAGCGTGCGCCTGTTTGTAGAGGCGCTCGAGCGCATGCCAGGCCTTGTCGACATCGAGCATGCGCTCGTCGTCGATCTTCACGAGCGTCTCGAGCGCCTGCAGGGGCGCGTCACCCGTCGACGTGAGGTCGGTGACGAGTCGCTGCGCCTCGGTATCGTCCATGCGGTAGGCCGTCCAGATCATTCCCATGGGCCCGACGGTACTGCCCACGCCCCCGCGTGTCAGCGCCGCCGTCAGCCGCGGCTGGCAGACTGGGAGCGAACACGGCACGCCCGGGCGCCCCGGGCCCTTCGAAAGGCTGACGATGTCGCACGAGATCACCTGGAAGTCCGTCCACGACGAGCGCGAGTCGCTGCTCGAGGATCTCGCAGGGCTGAGTGACGCGCAGTGGCGCGCCCCGTCGCTGTGCGAGGACTGGAGCGTGCAGCAGGTCGTCGCGCACCTCGCGTCGTCGGCGCGCACGTCGAAGGCGAGCGCCGCCAAGCAGATGCTGACGCACAAGGGCAACGTCCAGGCCGTCAGCGACGCCGGCGTTGCGCGTTTCTCTGGTGGCACACCCGCCGAGACGCTCGAAGCCTTCCGCGAGTCGATGCACGAGCGCGTGTCGCCGTTCTCCGCGGAGGCCGCGCTCGGCGAGGTCGTCGTGCATGCAGAGGACATCCGCCGCGCGCTCGACATCGAACACACCTACCCCGCCGAGACGCTGCGTCAGCTCGCCGACCACTACAAGGACGCCGGCCTCGGCATGGGTGCGGGCGACCGCATCAAGGGCCTGCACCTCATGGCTACCGATCAGAAGTGGGAGACGGGCAAGGGCGACGTCGTCTCCGGGCCGATCATCGCGCTCATCATGACGATGCTCGGACGCACCGCCTACCTCGACGACCTGTCCGGTGACGGCGTCGAGACGTACCGCGCGCGCCTGACGCGCTGACGCTCGTCGATGTTGCCCGGGATTCGCGGCGCGGGTGCCTGGGTTCCCGGGCAACATCGGGCGGTGGAGCCATGACACATGCCATGGGGGATCCGTGAGCGTCGGCCGCGTGAGGCGACGAACGGCGCGCCTAGACTCGAGTCATGAAGGCCTCATCGAACTCCACGGCTCAGAAGTTGCTCGCGATCTCCGGCTCGTTGGCGCTCATCGTGTTTCTCGTGCTCGGCTTCGCCTTCCACGCGTGGCCGATCGCGTGGGTGGCCTTCCTCGTACCGGGGATGATCCGGACGTGGATGGCAGTCGAGGCCCCGGAGAAACAGCACGGTTACGGCATCGGCGCGGACGATGAATCCAAGCCGTACCCCTACTCCGACGACCCTGGGGCTGCGCCGCCGGCGCCGCGTCAGTAGCGCGACGTCGTCGGCGTGCCGGCCTGCGGCATGAGCGGGCGCGCCGCGCTCTCGGGGACGATCTGCTTGCCCAGCGGGAACAGTGCGAGCGGGATCATCTTGAGGTTCGCCCAGGCGAGGGGCAGACCGATGATCGTGACGGCGAGGGCGATGGCCGTGCCGATGTGCGCGATGGCGATCCAGATGCCCGCGAGCACGAACCAGATGATGTTGCCGATCATCGACCCGACGCCCGCTGTCGGCTTGTCGACGTACGTGCGCCCGAACGGCCACACGGCGAAGTTGGCGATGCGGAACGACGCGACGCCGAACGGGAACGTCACGATGAGAATGCACATGATGAGCCCGGCGAGCATGTAGCTCAACCACAACCACACCCCGGCGAACACGAACCAGATGATGTTGAGCAACGTCTTCATTGTTCTCCCCCTGTCGTCGAACCCGGGTGGTGTCGATACGACCTCCACAGCCTATCCAGATGACCTGAATCGCTCCTGGGTCGCCTCACATGCCACCTCAGCAGGGTGCGCCAGACGTGTTCGAGGCAGGCCGTCGCCAGGCGGCGGGTGTCGACGTCGTCACCGCGACGAGGCCCGCACGCTGCAGGATGGGGCGCGAGTACTCGGTGCAGTCGACCTGCAGTAGCGCCTTTCCGTGCGTCTTGGCCGCTCGGGCGCGCTGCGCCGCGAGCACACGATAGAGGCCTCGCCCGCGATGACGTTCGTCGCACGCGCCACCCCACAGGCCCGCGAAGTCGGTGTCGTCCACGAAATCGACCCGCCCCGAGCACACGATGTCGCCTGCCGAGTCGCGCACGAACCACATCTCGAAGCTTTCCGGATCGCGCCTCATGCGCTCGACGAGTTCGTCGCCCTGACGTCGGCTGCGCTCGGGGGAATCGCCGAAGACGCGCCCGGCGAGGCCTTCGGCGTCACGCATCGCCTGCTGGGTGGCGGCGCGTTCGAGCGTGTATCCGGCGGGCAGGCCCTCGTCGGCGGCGATGACGTCGTCGACCGACCCGACCATGACCGTCTCGGGCTCTTCCAGTTCGAATCCGCGCGCCTCGAGCCGCTGGAGAAGTCGCGGCAGGACGTCGTGGCCGCGCGTCTTCCATTCGAAGTGGTCGACGCGCTCGTCGGCCTCGAAATGGCTGACGACGGCGTCGATGAGTTCCTCGAGCCCGTCGTCCATGACGAACGGGTCGTAGGTGACGAATCCGCGCCGCCGGCCCGGGAACGTCGCAGCGAACACCGGGCCGATCGGCGTCACCTCGTCGGCGTCGGCCACCTCCGCCCGACCGCGCAGCTGAGAGTCGTACAGGTCGCGAAACGCCTCAGGGTTCATGGGGTGAATCTCGCAGCCCGGCGCCCCACGCCACAACTGAATTTCTCGACCGACGCGTCGTGTAGATCGCTTTGAGCTGCTCGCGCCCCACCCGGTATCCGCCAGGTGGGGCGTGAGAAGCGTGACCAGCTCGTGTCGCGCCGAGCGGATGGGGTGAGCTTGTGAACCCCTTCCGCCGGAAGAAACAGCGATCGCGCCTGGGAAGCCGGAAGACGCTCTGTGTAATTGTGGTGGCAGTTGATGCGTTCCTGTTCGATGACGGGTTCGCCAGCCCATTCGCTGTACTGGCGGACGACGCGGTCCATCATTTCTTCGCGGTTGAGCAGGGCGAAGTGCTGTGCCCACTCGAGTTCGCTGATGCCGGAATGCCGCAGCATCCCGAGGACACGAGCGCAGCGAGGCCCGCAGGGCTGCGTCGCGGCGCGACCGGGAGTAGGCGTCGAACTGGGGTGTGCCCTGGACGAGGTATGCGAGGTCGCGGTCGGGCAGGTCGATCCAGTTCGTCGCGCAGTAGTCGGTCGCCGTCTTGATGTGGTGCTGGGCGATCTTGTTGCCAACGCCGCGCGAACCGGAGTGCAGGAACAGCCAGACGCGGTCGTCCTCGTCGAGGGAGATCTCGATGAAGTGGTTGCCCGAGCCCAGCGAGCCGAGCTGTAGCGTCCAGTTCTTCGCGTACGTCGCGGGGTCGAACCTGGCGTCGGCGGCCATGGCGTTGAGTTCGTCGAGGCGCGTGCGCGTGTGGTCGCGGCTGATCGTGCGGTTCACTCCCCCGGCCGACAGCGGGATGGCGCGCTCGATCGCCTGACGTACGGGCGCACGGTCGACGGGCAGGTCGGTGGCGGTGTGCTGCGTGCGCACCGCGATCATGCCGCAGCCGATGTCGACGCCGACGGCGGCGGGGATGACGGAGTGCCGCAGCAACCCGAGGACATGAGCGCAGCGAGGCCCGCAGGGCTGCGTCGCGGCGCGACCTAAGACATCGCGCTGAGCGTCGGGATGACGGAGCCGACGGTGGCGCCGCGGCCGAGGTGAGCGTCGGGCATGAGCGCGAGGTGCGGGAAGATGAATGGCATCGACGCCGTCGTCAGGGCCTGTTCGCGGGTCGATTCCTCGAGGATCGAGGCCCAGTTGTACAGCTTCGCGTTGATTCGCTCCATGGTGTTCTCCTTGCGTGTTCGCCTGCGCCGCATGGAGATACGGAGCAGACGTCAGGTCGTTCGGGCCGAGGGTTCGTCCGATGCCTGCGGCTTCGGGGGGCCCTGCGACGCAGATGCTTCGGGTGCGGTGAGGCGCGCGCTGCCTGCGTCGTCGACGTCCGCAGGCAGCGTTGCCGTCAAGGTGTAGGTCGCGGCGAGCCGCGCGGGATTCTCGGCGAGTTGCCACTCGTTCGGTTCGATCTCGACCATCTGGCCGGGCAGCGCGTTCCACGGGACGCTCTGGTGCTCGACGAGTGCGTCGAGTCGGAGCCCGGCGTTCAGCAGCGCCGTGACGACCTCGCCGAGCCCGTGATTCCATTCGTGCGTGACGTTCGCGGTGAACTCGTGGCCGGTCTCGACGTAGGTGCCCCCGTCGTCGAACACGAGTGGTTGCTCCTGCTCGAAGTAGGGGAACTCCACGGCAGGGGTGGTGAATTCGTCATCGCGCAGGGTGCGTTTCCCGGTGGCTGGGTGGTCGCCCATCGCTCAAAGCATCGGGTGGCCTTCGCGGATGAACAGTCGCCCGCCGGGCTTGAGCAGCGCCGCGACGACCTGGGCCCAGCGTTCGATGCTGGGCAGCCAACACAGCGCGCCGATGCCGGTGTAGACGAGGTCGAACTGCCTGCCGCCCAGGGCTTGCGGCGCCGAGTAGACGTCGGATTCGACGTACTCGATGTCGCCGTGTCCGGCTGCAGCGGCGATGCGCTGGGCCTCTTCCAGCGACTTCGGCGACAGGTCGACACCCGTGACGCGCTGCGCGCCAAGCCGTTTCAGCGACAACGTGTCGGTGCCGATGTGGCACTGGAGGTGGACGACGTCGAGCCCGTCGAGCGATCCGAGCCCCGGCGCACGCTCCACGTCGAACCGGACGACACGGCTGATGGCGTCGGGGTGGTCGATGAAGTGCTGCACCGAATAGTCGGGGCTTGCGGCATGGGCGACGGCACGGTCATCCCAGTTGGCCTTGTTGACGCGCAGGTACTCCTCACTACCAGCCGTCGCCGTCGGCGACGTGGATGCGGTCGAGAGCTGCGTGTCGTTCATGACGTCGAGTCTGCCGTGACCTGACGAACCACGCCACCGATTTTTTCGTCATGGTCAACCGCAGCGGGCCCACCTATGCAACGTCGCACCGTGATGAGTCGGCGCGGTCGCCGAATTGGAGGAAACCTCCAAACGAGACCGTCCAGAGTTGGTGCGTCTCTTGACGAAGTCGCACCAAGCAGTGCGCTTCGATGGTGAGGTACCCACCACCTGCGCGAAAGGCTCATGATGCCGAGGACCGCCACACCGACGTCGGCCGACACCACCGTCCGCGAGGAGGTCGGCATCCAGTTCCCGGCCGGATCCGACGGCACGCGCCCGACGACGCCGACCGTCAAGGCCATCGTCGCGGAAGCGGTTCGCAACAGTGACCCCGCACTGGCGGGCCGAGTCGAGGCCGACACGTCGTGGCGTCAGGGCTACGTCGGCGCGATGCGCGAACTCACCGTCCGCACCGCTGCCGATGACGATGCAGCGACGACGATCGCCCGCGACGGCCTCGCCGCGGCGCGCGCCCATCTCGTCCACGTTGCCAACGGCGGCACGCAGACACCGCTCGCCGACCTCGACGTCGACGCCGCCGTCGATGCCGCCCGCGGCACGTTCGGCACCCACACCGTGGACGGCACCGCCGAGCCTCGTCAGGAACTCGCCATCCCCTACCAGGGGCGCATGCTGAGCGGCCACGATCTCGAACGCCAACTCGCGGCGTGGGTGCACAAGGGCATCGTGGAGCAGTCGTGCGCGGACGCCGTCATGCGTGTCGTCGCGCACCCGGAGTGGCTGAGCCTGCCTGGCCACGTCATCGCCGACATCGGCGCCGGCGCCGAGATGGGGCCGCTCGAGATGCTGTCGAGCTGGGGCGCACGCATCCTCGCGATCGACATCCCCCGCGTCAGCGAGCGCCTCGAGAAGATGGCGCGCGACGGTGCGGGCCTCGTCAGCTTGCCGACGAAGGACGGCGAGACGGGCGCCGACATCACGCGCGACACCGCGGCCGTCGCTGCGTGGATCGACGAGCAGGCGGGTGACGACACCGTCGTCCTCGGCATGCACGCCTATGCCGATTCGGGCATGCACATCCGCCTGACGCTCGCCGCCGACCTCATCGCCACCTGGCTGCAGGAGCGCCGCCCGACGACGGTGCTCGCGTATCTCGCGACGCCGACCGACGCGTTCGTCGTGCCCCAGGAGATCATCGACGCCGCCCGCTCGCGGTGGTCACGCCACGGCAGCAAGGGTTTCGCGAAGCGCGCGCTGCGCACCGCGTCACGCGGCCAACTGTTCACCGAGCCCTACCCGAAGGGCTCGCGCGTCGCCGACTGCATCATCGCCCAGCAGGGTCCCAACTACGCCGTTGCGAAGCGCCTGCAGCGCTGGCGCGCCGTCGCCTCGGAGGCTGACGGGCGCCGCGTCTCGTTCAACGTCGCACCCGCGACGTTCACCCGGTCGGTGACGAAGAACACCGCCCTCAAGGCCGCCTACGCCGGCGCGCACCACTTCGGTGTCGAGGTCTTCGCCGCCGAGACGAGCCGCGCGCTCATGGCGGCGCTGCTCGTCCACGACGTCATGCGTGACGATCTCACCCCCGGCGCCGCGCCTCAGCGCGCCCACGCCGAAGAACTCTTCAGCGACGGCGCCGCACACGGTGGCTTGTGGCGCACGGCCTGGGCACCCCGCTCGGCCCTCGGCGTCGCGGCCGCTCTCGGCGCCCCCAAGGCGCTGCGCCGCAAGGCATAGCGACACACGTCTCGCCCGCCCGTCCTATCGCCTCATCGCGACCGCCGTCCGAGGGGGCGATGCGCGTTACGCTCGAAAGAGGGGAACACACGATTGCTCGAGCACCCCACGCAACCTGCGTGGGGGTTCATGCGTCCTCATACCGAGACCATCGTTCACGGAGAGGGGAAGTCGATGTTTGCGCCAGCCTTCATGTGCCCACACGCACACCGCGTCACGACCTCCGCAACCGACGCCATGCCCACCCGCGGCCATGCCGAGAAGCCCAGCACAGCTGCCGGCATCCTCGCGCGCCACACCGCGAGCGAATTGATCGGCACGCAGGGCGAACAGCTGCGCCTGCGCGTCGTCGTCGAACATGTCACCGCCGCGCGACGCACGTTCACCTACGTGCTGCGCGTCGAGGGCACGAACGATCTCCTCGAGTGGTCGACTCAGCGCCGTTACGGCATCACCGAGGGTGAACGACTCGCCCTGTCCGGCCTCGTCAAGGCCCACACCACCCGCGACGCCACGCGCGTCACGGTGCTCCGCGACTGCTTCAACCCCTTGAGGATGACGTGATCTCCCTCCCCGTGACCATTCCGCGCATCGCGCGCGGCCAAGACCGCAAAGACGCCGACCAGCGCTACTCCGGCGTCGCCGCCGGCCCCGCCGAACGAGGCTCCGGCACGACGACGTCCGTCGCGTTCCTCGCCGACGTGGGCACCACCGTCGACGTCATCGCCCGCGTCGCCGGCACCACCCCGCCACGTGACGGCGACACCGCCGACGTCGTGCGCCACTGCTTCCGAACCGTCGACGACGGCCTCGCCCTGTGCTGCCCGCTGCCCGCCACCGAGCACCTGCGCCTCGGCTCCGTCATCCGCGTGCGCGGCGACGTCACCGAGCAGCGCACCCAGGGCAGCAACCACGTCACCGAGATCCGAGCCGACGAGCTCGACCTGCTCGGCTGACGCCGCCCTTCCACTGACGGGCCACGCGCGAACCTGACGGCCCGCCTCGTCCGCGCGGCTCGACCACGCTAGCCGGTGGGGCCACGCGCGAGAAATCTCGCACCCCCACCCGACCGTCCCGACACAGCACCCACC
>NZ_JAGEKQ010000009.1:0-54204 GCF_017565385.1 Dermacoccus sp. NHGro5
GGACGCCACGCCGAGCAGGCGCATCAGGACGAGCGCGACGAGCTCGACCCCGAGACCGAGGAGGAACTCGAGGAGAACGTCGCCGTCTGACGTCCTCTCTCTTTGCGCCTAGATGCACCCGGGTGCATCTAGGCGCAAAGAGAAGACACCAGGGGTGTGGAGAAACGCGTCACGGATGACGCGTTTCTCCACACCCCCTTCGTGTCCCTCGATGCCTCACGAGCTGCGAGCGAGCCGATGGAGGGCCCACCACGCTAGCGGCCGGTAGGCCTGCCCGACGATGGGCGGCAGATCCATCGCCATGTGGCAGCGACACCCGCCCCGACGAACCTCGACGCGGTGCTCGCCCGTCGTCGTCAGCCCCAGGACGCTGACGCGCCAGCTCCACGTCCTCGCCACCGCATCGACGTCGGTGATGACGAACCGCCCCACCGTCACCGGCCCGAGACGCCATCGTCCTTGCGTGCCGGGACGGATCACCACGGCATCCGCCTCGACCGGCGGCATGTGCGGCGACCAGTCACGCCACCGATCGACGTGCACGTAGGCCTGCCACGCCGCGTCGACACTCGCGGGCCCGTCAGCATGGACGTCGATGCGCTTCATGTCCGAATGCTAGGCGTTCCAACGGAACCCAGGTCGCGCACAGCCCTCGGACGCCCCGCGCCGACCCCAGCACGCACGATGGCGCGTAACTCACACGCAGGCGTGCAGTTGCGTGCCTACCTGTGAGTTACGCGCCATCCTCAGGGTCAGGCGACCCTCGACTCCGTTCGCTTGATCCTCAGCGCGCGGACTACTCCTTGGCTCAGTTCCTCAGCGCCCGATTCGGCAGGGCCGGGCCGTCGCACGCTCCGGCGCGGACCTACCTCGGTCGGGCTTGATCGTCACTGAGCCCACGGCGCGCTTCGTCAACGCTCCCTACGCCGAGGTGTGAACGCCTCGCAAGCTCGGCATCCACACCCTCGACTCCGCTCGCTTGATCCTCAGCGCGCGGCTTTCTTGTCTCGCCGACGACGGTGCAGAATCGGCTCGGTGTAGCCGTTGGGCTGCTTCGTTCCCTCGAGGATCAGCTCCTTGGCCGCGTTGAACGCGATGCCGTCGAAGCCCGGCGCCATGGGCTCGTACTTCGCGTCACCGGCGTTCTGCTGGTCGACGACCGGCGCCATGCGCCTCAGCGACTCGACGATCTCGTCTTCGGTGACGATGCCGTGCTGCAGCCAGTTCGCGAGCAGCTGGCTGGAGATGCGCAGCGTCGCCCGGTCCTCCATGAGCGCGACGTCGTGGATGTCGGGCACCTTCGAGCAGCCGACGCCCTGGTCGATCCAGCGCACGACGTAGCCGAGGATCGACTGGCAGTTGTTGTCGAGTTCCTCGCGCTTGTCGGCGTCCGACCAGTCCGTGTTCTCCGCGAGCGGGATCTGCAGGATGTCGTCGACCGACGCGGCCTTGCGCTTCGCGAGCTCCTCCTGCACGGCGAACACGTCGACCTGGTGGTAGTGCAGCGCGTGCAGCGTCGCGGCGGTCGGCGACGGCACCCACGCCGTCGTCGCGCCGGCCTTCGGCTGGCCGATCTTCTGCTCGAGCATGTCCTTCATCAGGTCGGGCATCGCCCACATGCCCTTGCCGATCTGCGCCTTGTGCGCGAGACCGGCAGCGAGGCCCACGTCGACGTTGTTGTCCTCGTACGCCTTGATCCACGTGGAACCCTTCATCTCGCCCTTGCGGATCATCGGGCCCTCGAGCATCGACGTGTGGATCTCGTCGCCGGTGCGGTCGAGGAAGCCCGTGTTGATGAACACGACGCGCTCCTTGGCGGCGTCGATGCAGGCGGAGAGGTTGACCGTCGTGCGGCGCTCCTCGTCCATGATGCCCATCTTGACGGTGTTCTTCGCCAGCCCGACGACGCTCTCGACGCGCTCGAACAGCTCGTTCGCGAACGCGACCTCCTGCGGGCCGTGCATCTTCGGCTTGACGATGTAGATCGAGCCGGCGCGCGTGTTGCTCACGCCGTCCTTGTCGGCGAAGCCGTGGATCGCAGCCGGGACGGTGACGAGGGCGTCGAGGATGCCCTCGCCGATCTCGTTGCCGTCGGCATCGAGGACGGCGTCGCTCGTCATGAGGTGGCCGACGTTGCGGACGAACAGCAACGAGCGGCCCGGAAGGGTGAACGTGTCGCCGCCGGGGGAGACGTATTCGCGGTCGGGGTTGAGCTCGCGCTTGAACGTCTTGCCGTTCTTCGTGATCTCCTCGGCGAGGTCACCCTTGTTGAGGCCGAGCCAGTTCGTGTAACCGAGCACCTTGTCCTCGGCGTCGACGGCGGCGACGGAATCCTCGAGGTCCATGATCGTCGTGACAGCCGACTCGACGAGGACGTCCTTGATGCCGGCCGGGTCGGTCGCGCCGATCGGGGACTCGGAGTCGATCTGGATCTCCAGGTGAAGACCGTTGTGCTTCAGCAGGATTCCCTCCGGCTGCGCAGGCAGCCCCACGTAGCCGGCGAACTCGTCAGTGTTCTTCAGCGACGTCGTGCGCTCACCGTCGAGGTGGACGACGAGCTCGCCGCCGTCGACGCCGAAGCCGGTGACGTCGGTGTACGAACCCTCGGCGAGCGGGACGGCAGTGTCGAGGAAGTTCTTCGCGAACGCGATGACGGCGTCGCCGCGCACCGTGTTGTACGAGGTGCCCTTCTCCTTGCCGTCGGCCTCGTCGATCGCGTCGGTGCCGTAGAGCGCGTCGTAGAGCGAACCCCAGCGGGCGTTCGACGCGTTGAGCGCGAAGCGGGCGTTGAGGATCGGCACGACGAGCTGCGGGCCGGCCTGGTCGGTGATCTCACGGTCGACGTTCTGCGTCGTGATGCTGAACTCGGCCGGAGCATCGACGAGGTAGCCGATCTCGGTGAGGAAGCTCTTGTACGCGTCGAAGTCGGGCTTGCCCGGGTTGGCGCGGTGGTATTCGTCGATCTTGGCCTGGAGGTCGTCACGCTCGGCGAGCAGGGCGCGGTTCTTCGGGCCGAGCTCGGCGACGACGTCGGCGAAGCCCTTCCAGTACGTGTCGGCGTCGACACCGGTGCCGGGCAGGACCTGATCGTTGATGAAGTCGTACAGGATCGTCGCGACCTGCAGACCGTTCACCTCGGTGCGCTGCGTGTCAGCCATGAGCGTTTCCTTCCTCGCGGGGGCATGCCGCCCCCTACGCTACTGGTCGGTAACGTTTCTGTGGGGCAAATCCTCCAAGCCGCCCTCCGCGATTCCCGGACACATCGGCGATTCCTGTCCCCATCGGCGAGTTTCGTCCACTTTCGCAAGCCGCGCCACGAACAGACCACTGAAGATGGTGGCCAGGCCGACCGGTGACGCAGGCGACTGCCGGGGTGACGACCTCTCGCCCCGCGGCGGCTCAGACGTGGGCGTCGAGCCAGGCGAGGATGTCGGCGACGACCTCGTCGCGGTTCGTCTCGTGGAGGATCTCGTGGCGCGCGCCGGGGTAGAGCGTCAGGGTGACGTCGTGCACCCCGACGCCGCGCAGCAGATCGGCGACGGGTCGCACGCCCTTGCCGTTGTCGCCGGCCGGGTCGGCCTCGCCGGAGATGACGAGAACCGGCAGATCCGACGGCGTGCCGGCCGCGAACGAACGCCGGTTGACCAGGCGCAGCCCGCCCAGCATGTCGGCGTAGAACGCGGCGGTGCAGACGAACCCGCACAACGGGTCGGCGACGTAGTCATCGACGGCGGCCTCGTCGCGCGAGAGCCAGTCGAAGTCCGTGCGCGCAGGCGCGAACTGCTTGTTGAACGCCCCGAACGACATCGTGTCGAGGAGCTTGCTCGCGTGCGTGCGCCCCCGCAGACGGCCCTCGGCGCGCGCGACCTGACGTCCGACGCGGCCCAGCAGCCCAGGATCGGCGGGCGTTCCGGAGACGATGAGACCCGCCAGTAGATCGCCGTGTTGCGCCGCGAACGTACGCACCAGTAGCGAACCCATGCTGTGCCCTAGCAGGACGACGGGGCGACCCGGCACCTCGGCCTGCGCGCGCCGCGTCACCTGGAGCAGGTCGTCGACGACGCGCGCCCACCCGTCATCGTCAGCGAAATGACCGAGCACACCACCCTCGGCGGTGCGCCCGTGCCCACGGTGATCGTTCGCGTAGACGGCGTACCCGGCCGCGTTCAACTCCTGCGCGAACCGCTCGTAGCGCGCCGAATGCTCCGCCATGCCGTGAGCGATCTGCACGACGGCGCGCGCTTCTCCGTCCGGCAACCACCGCTGACCGCGGATGACGACGCCGTCACTCGCCGCGACCTCGAACTGCTCTGCTGCCATGTTGACCTCCGGTGTGATTCCGCGACGCTCTTGGATGGGGCGTGAAGACCCCATCGAACCACGCCGACCCGCGATGTTGCCCGGGATTCGGGGCTCCCGTGCCCCAGATCCCGGGCAACATCGAGTGATCGTCAGAGAACTACAGAACCATTCTTCTCGGTTCTCTTCGTCAACGTTCACTTCGGCAGGATCCTCGCTGTGACATGCGCGTCCGCCCGCGCCCGGCATGGCTGGAGCAATCCTCGCTTCGCTGCGGTGACCCCACCCATGCCGTACTCGACGGACACGACGCTGCGGTCCTACCTTCGTTCACTAGATCCTCAGAGAACCATCCGAAACAGGGGCGAGTCGGGATCCACCCGCTCCACCCGCGCCGGCGACGCATCGATCCGCGCAAGCAGATCGGGCAACGACGACGGGTCGCCCAACTCCAGGCCGACGAGCGCCGGGCCCGTCTCGCGGTTGGAACGCTTCGTGTACTCGAACAGCGTGATGTCGTCGTCAGGCCCGAGCACCCCGTCGAGAAAACGCCTCAACTGCCCGGGTTCCTGGGGAAATTCGACGATGAAGTAATGCTTGCGGCCCTCGAACACGAGCGAACGCTCGACGACCTCCGCATAACGCGACACGTCGTTGTTTCCGCCCGACAGGATCGCGAGGACGAGCTCGCCATCGGCGAAGTCGACACCCGGCAACGCTGCGGGCGCGAGCGCGCCGGCAGGCTCCGCGATGATGCCGTCGCTCTGATACAGGTCGAGCATCTCCGTGCAGATCTGCCCCTCCGGCACGCTGAAGCACGGCACGCCGCCGGCAGCGATGATCGGGTACGTGTGCGCGCCGAGCAGACCGACCGTCGCGCCGTCGACGAACGGATCGGTCACCGGCACCGCCACCGGGCGTCCCTCAGCAAGCGCCGCCTGCAGCGACGGCGCCCCCACCGGTTCGACGCCGACGATGCGCGTCGACGGATGGCGCTCGCGCACCCACGCCGTGATGCCCGCCAGCAACCCGCCGCCACCGACGGGCACGACGACGACATCCGGCACCTTGCCGTACTGCGCCTCGCACTGCGCGAACGCCTCGAGTGCGACGGTGCCCTGCCCCGCGATGGTGCGGACGTCGTCGAACGCGGGCACGAGCGTCGCCCCGGTCGTCGCAGCGAATTCGCCTGCAGCGCCAGCGGCGACGTCGTACGTGTCGCCCTCGACGACCGTCTCGACCCACGGCCCGCCGAGCACTCGAACCCGCTCACGCTTCTGACGGGGCGTCGTGCGCGGCAGGAAGATCGTCGCCTTCACGCCGAGGCGCGAGCACGCGTATGCGACGCCCTGGGCATGGTTGCCGGCCGACGCGCAGACGACGCCCGCCGCGCGCGCGTCGTCGTCGAGCTGCGCGATGAGGTTGCTCGCTCCACGAATCTTGTACGAGCGCACCGGCTGCTGATCCTCGCGCTTGAGCACGACGCTCGCGCCGAACTTCGTCGACAGGCGGCTGCTCTCGAACAGCATCGTGGGGTGGAGCAGGTCGGTGAGGCGCTCGGCGGCGGCTTCGACGTCGGACGCATCGACCTCGGGACGCAGGGTGGGTGTGCTCGTCACGTCAGCCACCGTCTCACG
The DNA here is from genome assembly GCF_017565385.1 of Dermacoccus sp. NHGro5. NCBI lineage: Bacteria > Bacillati > Actinomycetota > Actinomycetes > Micrococcales > Dermacoccaceae > Dermacoccus > Dermacoccus sp. NHGro5. The sequence continues at coordinate 5,937 of NZ_JAGEKQ010000009.1, forward strand.
GGCGACCCCGCGAATGTCGGGATGAACCGGATCGCGGATGCCCCCCTGCTCTCCCGCGTGCGACCCGGCAACCTCGGGCGCGGCTCAGCCGACGACGGGTGACGCAGCGGAAGCTGCGGCAGCGCCCTCGCGGCACGCGCGGCAGACGCCCCAGTACGTCACCTCGGCCTCGTCGATGTCGAACCCCTCGCTGAGTTCGGACTCGTGCGCCGCCGTCAGGCACGGTGTGTCGCCCACGGCGCAGGGGATGTCGACGATCGTCGCGCATTGTCGGCACACGAGGTGGTGGTGGTTGTCGCCGACGCGTCGTTCGTAGAGCGCGGATTGGCCGGCCGGCTCGATGCGGCGGATGATGCCGTGCGCCGTCATCGCATGCAGGGCGTCGTAGACGGTTTGCGTCGAGACCTTGCCGTAACTGTCGCGCACCGCCTGGATGACGGTCTCCGCATCCGAGTGGGGGCGCGTCTCGAGGGCATCGAGGATGGCGACGCGCGGGCCGGTGATCCGCAGGTTCACCTGACGCAGCATGGTGCGCGGATCGGTGGCGGGCGTCGTCGTCATGCCTCCATGATGCCGCGATTTCTGGAACGAATCAAGAAAGTCTGCTCGTCGAGTGGGGCAGGGTCCGCAGATCGGCTATGATGGTTGGCGAGGGGAGTACTTCCCACGTCTCGGCTCCGGTCAATACGAGCGCGATCATGCGCGCTCCCGGTTCGAGAGCGGCGGATCGTTCCGCGGCGAAGGAGACCTCAGTTCGTCACTCATGCGATCTGAGGTAGTTCCATGCACTCCCTGGCCACCCCCACTCTCTGGGCCGTGACGCTCATCGGGCTCATCGTCCTGTTCGCGCTCGACTTCCTCGTCACGCGCAAACCTCACGAGGTATCGCTCAAGGAAGCGACGGCCTGGTCGACGTTCTACATCGCGTTGCCGGTCGCGTTCGGCGCCTGGTTGTGGAGCGCGCACGGCTCGACGACGGGCACCGAGTTCTACACCGGCTACCTCGTCGAGAAGTCGCTCAGCGTCGACAACCTGTTCCTGTTCATGATGCTGCTGACGGCGTTCGCCGTGCCCAAGATGTACCAGCAGCGGGTGCTCCTCATCGGCGTCGCCGGCGCCCTCGTCATGCGCGCCATCATGATCGCGCTCGGCGCGCAGTTGCTCACGAACTTCGCCTGGATGTTCGTCATCTTCGGCGCGTTCCTGCTGTGGACGGCCGTGAAGGTCTGGCGCGACACCCGTCAGGGCGACGACCACACCGTCGACCCGGGTGACATGCGCATCGTCAAGGTCATCCGCCGTTTCTTCCCCGTCACCGACGGCTACCGCGGCTCCGCGATGCTCGTGCGAGAAGATGCTGACGCCGGCGCCACCGGTCGGTCCGTCCGTCGCGCGTTGACGCCTCTGGCCGTCGTGACGCTGGCCGTCCTCGCGACGGACGCCTTGTTCGCGCTTGACTCGGTGCCCGCCGTCTACGGCATCACGTCCGACCCGTACCTCGTCTTCGTGACGAACGCGTTCGCGCTGCTCGGTCTGCGCGCGCTGTACTTCCTCGTCGAGGGCGTCCTCGGCAGGCTCGTACACCTCGGCTACGGTCTCGCCGTCATCCTCGCGTTCATCGGCTACAAGCTCATCGCGCACTGGGCGCACGACGTCTGGTCATGGGTGTGGACGCCGTCGACGGCCGTCTCGCTCAGCGTCATCGTCCTGTCGCTGCTGACGGTGACGGCGACGAGCTTGGTCGCCACCCGTCGTCGCTGAATCACGAGACAAGCCCGCCGCGCAGGCCTGTGAGGCCTGCGCGGCGGCGCGCTGTCTGCATCGCCGGGTGCCGGGCCACTCGCGCGCTACACGCGCGCGTGTTCGCGCGCCGGCACATCGGGGGTGCCGGCCGAACGCACGAGATGCCGGGCTCGCGCGGGAAACCAGGGGTCACGATCCTGCGGCGCGCCCTCGGGTTCGACGACGGCGTAGACGGCGAGCATCTCGGGCGGAAATGGGGCGAGGGAGCGCGCGAGGTCATCGTCGACGTAGTTGACGCGCAGCTTGCGGCTGATCGTGCCGTCACCGTCCATGCGGTACTCGATCTTGAGCACCTTGTCCTCGGGCAGATCGTTGAGGATGTCGTCGAGGCCACGCACCTCGCTGACGCTCCAGCGGCTGCGATGCACCTCGAGCGCATCACCGTAGATGGGTGTGAGCAGTCGCGTCGTGAGCTCGACGTCAGTGGCGCTGGCGATGACGCGCGGTCGCCCGTCGTCGAGAAAACGGACGCGACGCAGCATGGCGCCGCTCGAGAACAGGCCGGCCTCGACGGAGCGCACGTGCGCGCTGACGGGGGTGCGGTCCTTCGTCAGCGGACCGGGGATGTCGTGTGCGTGCGCCCAAGCGTCCCCCGGCTCGAGTTCGCACGCACTGATCTCGTACCCGGTCCACGTCGCACGCCCGAACACGGGCTGCCCCACGAGCGGCCGCGCCTTCTTCGCGCAGTCGGTGGCCAGTGCTACGAAGGGCGTCTGCTCCCACGTCAGATGCGGCGGCGAACCGAACGGCAGCACCCCACAGCCCGTCAGGACGACCTCGTCCTCACACAGCGCCAACTGCCCCCGCAGTTCGACGCTCATCCCCTCGTCGAGCACCAAGCTCGTCATCGGATTGCTCATCGGCCTCCGCCCCCGGCTGACGGTGACGGCCGCAGGCGCCCCGTTCATTCATGCATTATGAGATCCGACTCATAAGTTGTGCAAGGGGCAACAATTCGGTGGCGGAGGCCGAAATTAGGTTGCTGGGGTCAGCGGCGCCGCAGGATGCGCAACGAGCCCGTCTGCGACACCTGCTCGAAGCCGTCGCCCAGGGCGCGTTCGACGACATGCCACGGTGCCTGCCCGCCGTCGGCCGGGTCGGGGAAGACGTCGTGCACCGCGAGCAACCCGCCGACGCTGACGTGCGGCGCGAACGCCGCGTAGTCGTGCTGCGCCATCTCCTCGACGTGGTTGCCGTCGAGGAAGAGGAACTCGACGGGGGTGCGCCACCACGTCGCGACCTGCGCCGTCGTCGCGACGACGATGCTGACGACGTCCTTGACGTGCTCGTCCCACGTGCGACGAAATGCGGGCAGCGTGTCGAGCAGCCCCGAGTGCTCATCGACCATCGACGTGTCGTGCCACTCCCAGCCGGGCTGATTCTCCTCGCTGCCGTGGTGATGGTCGACGGTCACCACCTGCGTTGCGGCGTCGGACGATCCGGCGACGACGCGCGCCGCCTGCGCGAGCAGCACCGTCGACTTGCCGCAGTACGTGCCGATCTCGAGCCAGGTGCCGGGACGGGCTCTCGCGGCCGCCTCGTACAGGGCCTGACCTTCGTCGTCGGGCATGAAACCGGTCGTCGCGTGGAAGGCGTCGAGGACGTCCTGGGGAAGGGGCGGGGTGCTCATCGGGGCTCCTCGTGGTCTCTGGCGGCGCTATGGCTCGGCGTGCGGGCCGGCCACGTCATGGCGTGGAAGAAGTTGGCGGCGGGCGTGAGGCCGTCGAGGGCATCGGCGGCGAGCAGCATCGCGCCGGCGCTCCATCCCGTCTGCTCGACGGGCCACACGGCGTCGTCGTCGACGACGTACCCCGTCCAATAGCCGCCGCTCGTGTCGCGTGTGTGCTGCAGGTCCGCGAAGACGGCGCGGGCCTCGCGTCGCGCGCGATCTTCGTGCGGCGTGCCGTCGAGGCAACACAGCGCCATGACGAGTTCGGCGCTCTCCCCGCCGGTGACCCACGGTCGGTCGTCGACGCAGCGGACCCCCTGGCCCTCGATGACGAAGCGATCCCAGTCGCGACGCAGGTGCGTGGCAGCGTGGTCGCCGACGAGCGCGCCGCCGAGGACGGGGTAGAACCAGTCCATCGAGAAGCGGCGACGGTCGGCGAACAGTTCGACCTGACGCACCGCTGCCGCGAGCCGGGCGCCGGAATCGCGCCAGGACGCAGCGTCATCGATGTGGCCGAGGGTATCCGCGATGGCGGCCGCGGCCCACAGCGACTGCAGGATGCTGGCGTTGCCGGTGAGCAACGCGTGGTCGCCGAGGCCGCCGCGACGGTTGATCGCCCAGGCGATCGTGCCGTCATCGCGCTGGGCCGTCAGGACGTGTCGGATCGCCGCACGGACCATCGGCCAGTTCTCGGCGAGGATGCCGCGGTCGGGGCCGTCACCGCGCCCTGCGCCGGTGACGAGCGCGAGATGCCAGACGCCGACGGCCGGGTAGGCGCACTGGTTCGTGTCGCTCTCGTCCTGTTCGACGACGCCGTCTCTCACGCGCATCGGCCAGGAGCCGTCCTCACGCTGCGTTTCGCGCAGGTGCTGCAGGCCGAGACGGGCGCGTTCGCTCAGCTGCTCGGCGGTGTGATTGACACGTGGTGATCCGGTTTCACGTGAAACATGGGCGGCGATCGTCAGGCCCATGAGTGCCTCGGTGTGGTTCCAGGCGTCCCACTGCCCGCCGACGAACCACGGCAGCGCGCCGTCTTCGCCCTGGAGGCGAGCAATGAACAGGCCTGTCTCGCAGACTTGTTCACTGGTGAGGGCTGGCGTCATCGGCGTGACGGGGCTCAGTACTGCTTCTGCAGGTACACGACGAAGCTCTTGCCCATGACGGGGTTGAGCGCCTTCTCGGCCTGACGCGTCAGCGCCGGCGCCTTCATCATGTCCCAGACGAGCATGCGGTGATACGCCTTGACGGCGGGGTTGGTGTCGTTGTCGACCCCGACCGCGCACTTGAGCCACCAGTACGGCGAGTGCAGCGCGTGCGCGTGGTGCGTGCCGAGCGTCGTCAGGCCACGCTTCTCGAGCATGCCGACGAGTTCGCTCGCCTTGTTGATGCGCACGTGGCCACCCTCGACCTCGTGGTAGGGCGTCGACAGGGCCCAGCAGATCTTCTCGGGCCAGTACCGCGGCACCGTCACGGCGACGAGGCCGCCGGGCTTGGTCACGCGCACGATCTCGTCGATGGCGGCGTCATCCTCGACGATGTGCTCGAGCACTTCAGAGGCGATGACGCGCTCGAAGCTCGCGTCGTCGAACGGCATCGCGCGGGCGTCACCCTGGACGGTGCGGTAGGCGCCGCTCGCAGGCACCTGGCCCTCGGCGGCCATGGCGTCGAACATCGTCTGCACCTCGTCGAGGTCGGACTGGCTGAAGTCGAACGCCGTGACGTCCGCGCCGCGACGCAGCGCCTCGAAGCTGTGACGTCCCTGCCCGCACCCGACGTCGAGCACCGTCATGCCCGGGCCCAGGGTGAAGCGGTTGAAGTCGACGGTCAGCATCGGGCGATCTCCTCGGTGTAGACGGCGGCCGTTGCCTCGGCGACAGCCCGCCATGAGTATGTCGTGACGGCCCGACGGCGACCGACGCGTCCGAATCGCGTTCGGGTCTCCTCGGATTCGAGCAGGCTGACGATGCCGCCCGCGAGAGCGCGCGCATCACCTGGCTCGACGAGGATGCCGGCGTCAGAGCCGTCGGCGTCAGCGCTCGTGTCCGCCTCGCCCGTCGCGTGGGCGCGTGGGCCCGCGCTCCCGCCGTGGGCGGCGGGAACCCTGCCTGCGCTGCCGGTGACAGTCGACGTCTCGCCGTCGGTGCCGTGCACGAGTTGCGGCAGCGCGCCGACGCGCGTCGCGACGACGGGTGTGCCGCACGCCATGGCCTCGACCGCGGGCAGCGAAAAACCTTCATAGAGACTCGGCACGACGTGGACGGCGGCGCTCGCGAGTAGACCCGCGAGGTCGTCGTCGCTGATGCCGCTGACGAACCGGACGCGAGGGGACAACCCGAGGGCTTCGAGTTGGGTCTCGACCGCGCGGTTCGGTGTGCCGACGACGACGAGTTCGCGCCACGCGTCCTGCGGTAGGAAAGCGAGCGCGTCGATGAGCACACTCAACCCCTTGAGTGGCACGTTCGCGCTCGTGATCGTCGTCAGGCGTCCGGGCACGCGGTGGCGCGCCGAACCGTCAGGCCAGAACGTCTCGACGTCGACGCCCGGGGCGGACGTCTCGACGGCGATCCCAGGTGCACTCTTCGCGACGCCGGCGTCGGGCGTGAACGTCTCGACGTCGACGCCGACGGGGATGACGCTGATGCGTTCGCGGTCGACCCCGAATTCTCGGACGATGTCGTCGCGGCTCGTCTCGCTCACGGTGATGATGCGGCTGCTCGCGCGGGCGACGCGCGCCTGCATCGGCACGAACGAGTACCAACGCCATTTCGTGTACTTGCGCCACGGGTTCGTCGCGGCCTCGATCTCGAGGCGGCGGTCGGTGCTGATCGGGTGGTGGATCGTCGTGACGACGGGCAGGCCGCCGCGCGCGATGTCGAGCAGGCCCGGCGCGAGCGTCTGGTTGTCATGCAGGACGTCGAACTCTCTTGACCGCGTACGCATCTCGCGCGCCAGTCGCATCCCGAACGTGCGTGGTTCGGGAAACGAACCCGACAGCATCCCCGCGTATTCGACGACGTCGATGCGGTCGCGCAGTTCGCGCGGATGGGGGTGACGGAACGGGTCGTCATCGTTGTAGAGGTCGAGGCTCGCCAGCTTCTCGAGGCGCAGTCTGCCGGGGTTCGTCGGCTCGATGCTCGCCGTCGCGCCGGCCCGCTTGGTTGACGACGTCTGGCGACTCGCTGGACCCGTCGCCCGGTCAGTCGCACGGCCAGCCACAAGGCGGGCGTCGTCCAGTTCGGGGTAGGGAGGGCCGGAGAAGACGGTGACGTCGTGGCCGAGAGCGGCGAGTTCGCGGCTGAGGTGACGCACGTAGATGCCCTGGCCGCCGCTGTGCGGCTTGCTGCGATAGGAGGACAGCGCGATGCGCATCGGGCCCTCCTTCGCAAGCGGCGTGGTTCGGTGGTCAGCCTACTCGGACGCTACTCGCGGGTACGACAACGTGTGGCGGCACGCGCACCCGTGGCGTCGATCACCACATAGGGTGCAGGTTGTATCGGCCGTCGATGAAGGTGGCTTTTCGCGTCTGACTGCACCGCGATTCTCGTCCACATCTGCACCTCTTGTCCCCATCTGCGATTCCTGTCCCCCTTCGCGATTTTCGTCCACATCGGCGAACGGCGTCCACGTTCGCCCCGAGAGGATCCCATGAGCTCAACAGCATCCGCCCCGCGCGTCGGCGGTGAGCGTCGCAACTCGGTGATGAGCAATGTCGCGCGTGGTTCGCTCGGCAATCTCATCGAGTGGTTCGACTTCTACAACTACGCGATCTTCACGACGTACATCGCGTCGAACTTCTTCGCCAAGGGTGATGAGACGCAGGCGCTGCTCGACACGTGGGCCGTCTTCGCCATCACGTTCCTGATGCGGCCCATCGGGTCGTGGTTCTTCGGACGCTACGCCGACCGCAAGGGTCGCCGCGCCGCCCTGACGACGTCGGTGCTGCTCATGGCGCTCGGTACCCTCATGATCGGCGCGGCGCCGACCTACGACCGGATCGGCATCTGGGCGACCGTCCTGCTTTGGGTCGGGCGCGCGATCAGCGGCTTCAGCGTCGGCGGTGAATACGGGACGACGGCCGCGTACATGTCGGAGATCGCGACGCCGAACCGTCGCGGGTTCTACTCGAGCTTCCAGTACGTGACGCTCGTCGGCGGCCAGGTGCTCGCAGCGTTGCTGCAGGTCGTCCTCCAGCACGTGCTCGACAAGGAGCAGATGCACACCTGGGGGTGGCGTCTGCCGTTCTTCATCGGCGCCGCGGGCGCACTCGTCGTGCTGTGGCTGCGGCGCAGCATGGACGAGACGGCTGACGTCGCGGATACCGCCTCGGGTGGCGCTGCGGCAGGTACCTCGACCGAGAACAAGGGCTCGCTCGGCCTGCTGTTCCGCGAGTACTGGCGGCCGTTCATCGTCGTCGTCGGTCTGACGATCGGCGGGACGACATCGTTCTACGTCTACACGACCCTCATACAGAGCTACATGAAGAAGGTGGCGGGGCTCGACGCGGACACCGTCTCGATCGTCAACCTGTGCGCGCTGACGGTGTTCATGCTCGTGCAGCCGCTGTACGGCCTGCTGTCCGACAAGATCGGGCGACGCACGATGCTGCTCATCTTCGGCGTCGGCTCGCTCATCATCACGTGGCCGGTGCTCGGCGCGATCCGCTCGGTCGAATCGGGCATCGCGGCGTTCGGGTTGCAGCTGTTCGCGCTGCTCGTCGTCGCGTTCTACACGTCGGTCAACGCCGTCGCGAAGGCCGAGCTCTTCCCGACGCGCGTGCGCGCCCTCGGCGTCGGACTCGGATATGGCCTCGCGAACGCCGTATTCGGTGGCACCGCGCCCTACATCGGCACCTGGTTCGCCTCCCATGGCAACGAGAAGGGCTTCCGCGTCTACCTGCTCGCGTGCGTCGCAGTGTCGCTCGCCGTGTACCTGTGGGGGCTGCGCAACAAGACGGTGACCGAACTCGATCGCGACTTCGGCTCCGCCTGGGGTGACGCGCCGGACGCGCCGTCGTTCGATGACGCCCGCCCGGGGGGTCGCTGAGCGTCGCGCGCCCGCCTCATCTGCGATTCCTGTCCCCATCGGCGAATCTCGTCCACGTTCGTTTGTCCCAATTTTTCCCCGAGGATCCTGCGTGCCATCAGCTCTCGACGGCCTGCTCATCGCCGACTTCGGCCGCGTCCTGGCCGGCCCTTACGCGACGATGCTGCTCGGCGACCTGGGCGCCGACGTCGTCAAGATCGAGCGCCCTGACGGCGGCGACGACACGCGCTCCTGGGGTCCGCCGTTCACCGAGGACGGGGAGGCGACGTACTTCCTGTCGGTCAACCGCAACAAGCACAGCGAGTTCTGGGATCTTCGCGAGGCGGACGATCTCGCCGCCGCACGTGATCTCGTGACGCGCGCCGACGTCGTCGTCGAGAACTTCTTGCCGGGGACGATGGCGCGGCTGGGGCTCGGGTACGAGCAGGTGCGCGAGTGGAACCCGGACGTCGTGTACGTCTCGATCACCGGTTTCGGTGAGTCGTTGTTGCCCGGGTACGACCTGCTCGTCCAGGCCGTCGGTGGCCTCATGTCGGTGACCGGGCCGCCTGACGAGCCGACGAAGGTCGGCGTCGCGCTCGTCGACGTCGTCACCGGTCTGCATGCTGCCGTCGGCATGCTCGCGGCGCTGCGGCATCGCGACGCGACGGGGGAGGGGCAACTCGTCGAGGTGTCGTTGCTGTCGTCCCTGCTGTCGGCGCTGACGAATCAGGCCGGCGCGCACGTCATGACGGGGGCCGTGCCGCGCGGCATGGGCAACCGTCACCCGTCGCTCGTGCCGTACGAAGTGTTCGAGACCGCAGATCGGCCGCTCGCCATCGCCGTCGGCAATGATCGCCAGTTCGCCTGCGCCGCAGAGGTTCTCGGTCATGGTGAGTGGGCGCAGGATGCCCGTTTCGTGACGAACTCCGCCCGTGTCGAGCATCGCGACGACCTCGTCGCGCTGATGCTCGAGGTGCTGTCGGCACATGGCGCGCAGGAATGGGCCGAGCGTTTCGCGGACGCCGGTGTGCCCGCCGGGCCCGTCAACGATCTCGCGCAGGCGTTCGCGCTCGCCGAGTCGGTCGGCCTCGACATGCGCGTCGACGTCGAGGGCGTCGCGCAGGTCGCCAACCCGATCCGCATGTCTGCGACGCCCGCGACGTACCGTCGGCGCCCGCCGTCGCTCGGGTGAGCTCGGGGGTGGTGACGTCCTGCGGTGGCTCGCTGCACGTCACACCCACCAGCACGGGGCGCGCCCGGCCGCGTCCCCACCTGACGTCGAACAGCACCGAGTGGGGATGATGCCTGGAACGAAGCGTCACGGCGGGAAGGGTTCGCGCCGCGTCGGTGTTTGAATGGTCGAGAACCTGACGTCTGTGAAGGAGCGCCCGCGTGGCAACCATCGAACTGACCGGTGAGAAGTTCACCGAGACCATCGAGAACAACGGCATCGTCCTCGTCGACTTCTGGGCGGCCTGGTGCGGCCCGTGCCGTCAGTTCGCGCCCGTGTTCGAAGCGGCGAGCGAGAAGCACGACGACATCGTCTTCGCGAAGGTCGACACCGACGCCGAGCAGGAGCTCGCGGCGGCCGCGAACATCCAGTCCATCCCGACGCTCATGGCGTTCCGCGACGGCCTCATGGTGTTCTCCAACTCGGGCGTGCTGCCCGCGGCGGCCGTCGAGGACCTGATCCGTCAGATCCGTGAGCTGCCGATGGACGACATCCGCGCCAAGATGGAGGCCGACGCCAAGGCTCGCGAAGCCGGCATGGGTGCCGGTGGCGGCTGTGGCTGCGGCGGGTGCAACTGCGGTCGCGCCGAGAGCAAAGAGACCGCGGCCCAGGCCTGAGCCTCGACGAACGCCCGGCGCCCCGACTCGGGGTGCCGGGCGTTCGCGTGTTCATGACGCGTCATACGTTCACCGTCGAGCGCCGCCGGTCACGGTGCGGGCCGCAGGTTCAGCGTGGGCGTCGGCACATCGAGTTCGCGAAGCTGCGCCACGACGGTCGCCGCGTCGTTCTTCACCTCGGACGTTGTATTAGACGGGTTGCCCCTCACCGTGAGGACGGCGCTGTCGTGCTTGTGCGTCAGGTAGACGCCGTCACGTCGGTACGACCTGCTGCTCGCCGGCGGGGTCATGAGCCGCGACAGGGTGTCGGCCATCGTCGACCATCCGGTCGTGTGCGTCGTCGCGCCGATCGGCACCGCACCCGCGGCGTGCTCGCACCGGAAACGAAACTCCGCTGGCGTGCCGTCGCGGCGTATCGCCGACAGCGCGGTGACGGTGTGCGCGGCCGTCGCGTCGAGCGTCGCGCAATCGCTGGTTTCGATGGTGGAGCGAACGACGAACGACGGCGCGTCGTCCCTGCCTGACCACGACCAAGACGCCGACGACGACGGGTTGACGCGGGCAGCCGCCAAGAACGCGTCGACCTGAGTGCTCGTCAACGCGCTGGCTCTGGGCGGGGACGAAGCCGTGCCGTGGCTGCCGTTGTTGGTCGGCACGATGAGACCACCGTCCTGCGGCGAGTGCAGGCTGAAGCGGATTCGCCCGGGAGAACCTGCCCACTCCGGCGGAGCCGTGCGCGGGTAGAGCTCGTTGATCGTGCGGTTGACGTCGAGCACGTGGCGTGCGCTGGCGTCGTCCGTCAGCATGACGTCGACCGTGAACTCATGGTCAAGGCCCTGGCAGCCGTCGATGCAGTTCACCTTCATCACGACGCGCGAATTCGCCACACCAGGCTGGTGGCGCACGGTGTTCGCGATGTTGCGCGCGATCGCCGGGTCCGGCTGTGCCGGCTCCGATCCGCCGTGCCCGCCTGAGGCACCGATTCGGGACGACAGCGCGAACGCCGAAACGGCGCCGATGATGCCCAGCACCGCGACGGCGATGGTGATGATGATGGACCGGCGCATGTCTTGCTCCCCTCGATGGTGTGCTGGTGTGACGTGCGCGCGGGTGTGGTGGTTCCGTCGAGGCCGGTGGTGATGGCGTGCCGACGCACCGCACGGCAGTGTCGTATCTCGTGTGTTTCGCGCGCCGCCGCCGGGCTACGAGATCGCACGTGGCACTTCGTGGCCCGACGTGTGCGGCGAGGGGTTCCTGTGGACCGGCGGGATCAGGGTGTCTCGAGGCCGCCCCTCCACGTTGAGGTGCGTGGCCAGCTGCGTGTTGGATGGGCGCATGACTTCTTGGATCGCCCCGCATCTCGTCCTCGGCACGATGCATTTCGGCACGAAGACGGACGAGGGGACGTCATTCGCCCTCATGGATCGCTACGTCGACGCCGGTGGGCGCACGCTCGACACGGCCAATTGCTATGCGTTCTGGGCGAATCCGACGGGTGCGGGCGGTCAGAGCGAGCAGATGATCGGGGCGTGGCTGCGCGCCAACGCCGGCATCCGCGAAGGTCTGACGATTGCGACGAAGGTGGGTCAGGAACCGGCGCGGGCCGGCGAATTCACCGAGTGGGAGGGCCTTGCGCCTGACGTCATCGCCACCCAGTTCGAGCGCAGCCGCGAACGTCTCGGCATCGACGTCGTCGATGTCTACTGGGCGCACGGTGAGGATCGTTCGACGCCGATGCCCGACGTCGTCGCGGCGCTGGGTTCCCTTGTTGCGCGAGGGAAGGTGAGCCGGCTCGGTGTGAGCAACCACCCGACGTGGCGCGTCGAGCAGGCACGCATGCTGGCCGCCGAGCAGGGCGTCGAGCCGTTCACGGCCCTGCAGCTGACGACGTCGTACGTCCGCCCGCGCCCCGACACGCAGGTGCCGGGCAAGGATCACCGTTTCGGGTTCGTCAGCGACGAGACGATCGACTATCTCGAGACGCATGACGACCTCGAGTGCTGGGCCTACAGCCCGCTGATCCAGGGTGCGTACGACCGTGACGACCGGCCGCTGCCCGAGGTCTACGACCACCCGGGGACGACGTGTCGCCTCTCGGCGCTGCGGTCGGTGGCTGACGAACTGGGCGCGCAGCCCGGGCAGGTCGTGCTGTCCTGGCTCGTGCAGGGCAGCCCGTCGATGCGCCCAATCGTCGGGGCAAGCTCGCTCGAGCAGCTCGACGCCGCACTGGCGGCTCCGCAGCTCAGCGACGATCACGTGGCGCGCCTCGATTCGGCTCGCTGACGATCCCCCCTCGTGCGCTGGGTGGCGCGAGTGCGGGTGGTAAGCGCGTCAGGCTTCCTCATGTGCGTCAGCCCGCGAGATGAAGAGATGAGGCGGTGAGTCGTCGCGTCCGAGGAAACCGTCAGGAAATCGCGTCGTGTTCGTGCACCTCGAGCGCGCCAGACGGGCACCGCGCCACGGGTGCGCCTCCGTTCGGGTCGTGGCTGCCGTCTGTGAGGAACCGCATCCTCGACGCTACTCCGCCCGGGCCAGGACCATCGCGATGCCGACGCGGCCTGTCACGCCGAGTTTGGTGGCGGCCGACGTCAGGTGTTGTTTCACCATGCTTTCGCTCAAGAACAATTCGGCGGCGATGGCGGGGTTCGACATCTCCTGCGCCACCATCTCGACGATCTCGCGCTCACGGTCACTCAACCGTGCGAGCTTCGCGCGAGCGTCCATGCGCGCGGCGCCCCCGGCGTCGAGGTATCCGGTGCGCAGATGCGCAGCGCTCGCGGGCGACATGGGGCTGCGCCCCTCGTGTGCGTCGCGGATCGCCCCGTACAGCGCCTCGCGCGCCGACGCCTTGAGGATGAACCCGACGGCACCGGCGTCCATCGCCTGCGGCACGTACTCCTGCTCGTCGAACGTCGTGAGAATGATGACGCGCGGTGCGTTCGGCCGCTTCGTCAGTGCGCGCGTCGCGTCGATGCCGTTGATGCGCTCCATGCGCACGTCCATGAGGACGACATCCGGGTGATGTGCTGTGACGACCCCGATCACCTCGTCGCCGTCGCTCGCAGTCGCGACGAGTTCGATACCGGGCGCGGCCTTGAGCATGACGCGGATGAGGTCGAGCACCATCGGGTCGTCGTCGACGGCCATGACGCGGATCGCGCGCTCAGCGCCGTCATGGGCCGGAAGGGATGCGCCGTCGGGGCGGTCAATGTCGTTCATGCTCAACTGCTTTCGTACTCTCGTCGCATTCGACACGTGTGGTGCCGTGGATCGAGCCGTCGTCAGACACGCGGCATCGTCCACGGCAGCGTGGCGCTCGCGGTGAAGCGGCGACCGTCGGGTGACGGGCCTGCCCAGAACGATCCTCCGACGTCCTGAGCGCGCCGCGCCACGCCCGTCAGGCCGGTTCCCGAACCATCCGATCGGGCAGCGCGCGCGACATCGGGCAGCGGGTTGGTCGTCGAGATCGTGATGCCACCGCGCGCGTCACCGCGGATGTCGAGCTGCACGAGAGAGCCCGGCGCGTGCTTGCGCGCGTTCGTCAGCAGTTCGGTGGTGATGCGGTACGCGCTGCGCGAGATGACGGGGTCCAGGGGGTGCGACTGATCGACGAACACGTTCGAGCTGACGGGCGTGCCCGCGTCGATGCACTCACGCACGAGATCGGCGATGTCGGCCAGATCGTGATGATCCGCCGACTCGTCGGTCGCGCCGGTGCGCAGCATCGCGAGCAGCGAACGCAGATCCGTCATCGAACCGGCCGCGCCCTCCTGGATCTGTCGCGCGCGATCCTCGACGTCACGCGAACCCGCCTCCTGCGCCTCGATCTCGAGAGCGTTGGCCTGCATCGACAGCAGACTGAGGCGGTGGCCGAGCACGTCGTGCACCTCGCGTGCGAGGGCCTCGCGCTCATCCTTCTCCGCCATCTGCCGGCCGAGATCATGCACCTTTGCCTGCGTCTGCTGGGCCCGGGCGCGCGCCTCGTCCGCCTGTCTGACGGCGTCCTGCGCGCGGACGTCCGACTGCCGCGCCTGCGCCTGCGCCTGCGCGGCATGGGCGCGTTCGTGGTGCGCGACGGCGGCGGCGCGCGAGGCGTCACGGCGGCTGCGACGCACGAGCGCCACCCCCGCGAACAGACCGACGAGCAGGGCGGTGATGAGCGCGACCTGCCACCACGGCATCGCCGGCCACGAGCCGGACGAGCCGTCAGGGTGCTCGATGCTGTTCCAGAAACTCGTGCCGTCGCGGGTGCCGCGCGAGTCACGCCAGACGGCGACGAACGTCGCCAGCGTGGCAGCGGCACTGACGGCGACGTGCGCGCGGACGTCAGGGTGCCACACGATGACGCTCGCCATCGCGATGAGCGCGGGCAGACTGTCGGTGGGCAGGGCGAGGCCGGGCAGGCACGCGAGGGCAGCGGTGACGAGCAGCGCCGTCGTCGAACGCAGTCGCCAGCAGAGGCCGGCGGCCGCTGCGATCGAGGCGAGAAACGCGGTGACGCTAAGCGCGTTGCCCGAGCCGCCGGGCGCCGCGCCGTCCATGCGCGGGGTGACGTAGGCCGCGGCCAGCGACGCGGAGAAGATGGTGCCCACGATGATGGCGGCGTTCGTGGCGCGACGACGTGCACGTGAGGAGTTGCCGAGAGGCGCGGTCGAATTCGTCGCCGCGGGCGGGGTGCCGAGGGGCGTCGCCAGCCTGTTCGGCGGGTCGGTGCTGGGCGCTGGCATCGTCACGCCGCTCACCCTAGACGCGGCCACCGACAACGTGGCGTTCTGCGCCTGGCGGGGTGTGCACATCTGCGATTCTCGTACACATTCGCAGGGTCGGTTTCCGTGACGCATGGGCGCGAATCCGCGCTCGACGGTCGGCACCGGCACCGACGTCAATGCGATGCTGCGCATCCTGTTCTCGCGCATCGCGACGCCGAGCATCGGCGGCCCGCGGGCGTACTCGTTCATCGTCGGGTCGGCTTCGGGTCGGGCTCCCTCAAAAGCCGACGGCACCCGCGAGGTGCGGCAGTTCACCGTCACCGGGGGCATGTGCGTGCGCTGCGAGGGGCGCGGCAGCGTCAGCGACTTCGACCTCGATCAGCTCTTCGACAAGACCAAGTCGCTCGCCGAGGGCGCTCTCACCGTCCCCGGCATGATGATGGACGGCTGGTACGGCCGCATCTTCGCCTGCTCGAAGTTCTTCGACATGGACAAGCCGATCAAGGACTACACCAAGCGCGAGCTCGACAACCTCCTGCACAAGGAGCCGACGAAGATCAACATCGACGGCGTCAACCTCACGTACGAGGGCGTCATCCGCGCATCCAGCGTTGGATGCTGAGCAAGGATGCGGCCACGAAGATTCTCGACCGGCTGCACGACGTACGCGCGGCGCGCTCTCACCGTGAGCGCGAGCGCGGTTGAGTCAGTCAGTCACGGCTGACGCAGGTCGCACCAACTGACTCAGTTGGCTTCGCCGGGGCGAGTGAGGGGGGCGGGCTCGATCGCTCGACACCATTCTCGGCGGTTCTGCCCGATCGGGCAGGTGACGTCTGACTGATCGGGTGATGTGGCAGGTGCTGCCGGGCAGCGAGTCTTCGGGGGTCGCAGCCGAGCAATCGGCGGATGCGGCACTTCCATTCACCCGACGCGATCTGCGTCGACTCTTCCCCGGAGTGCACGATGAACAACAGCAACGGCGCTACCCACTTCGACGGTTCGACCGGCCAGAACGGCAACAACGGCGCGCAAGGCTACCCGCAGGGCGCGCAGGGCTACCCCCAGAACGGCTACCCGCAGAACGGCCAGCAGGGCTACCCGCAGCAGCAGTGGCAGCCGCAGGAGCCGCCGAAGAAGAAGAACTTCTTCGTCCGTCACAAGATCCTGACGGGGCTGCTCGCCCTCTGCGTCGTCGGTGGCATCGCCAGCGCGGCAGGCGGCGGCAACAAGAACGACTCGTCCGCCTCGAGCGCGTCCTCGTCCGGCACGTCGAAGAGCGACGCGAAGAACACCGCGAAGGACGAGTCGAAGAAGGAGGAGAAGAAGGACGCTCTGCCCGCCGTCGGGCAGTCGGTGACGGACGGCAAGTTCACCTTCACCGTGACGAAGATCGAGCGCGATGTGCCGAGCATCGGCGGCGAATATCTCAACAAGAAGGCGCAGGGCGCGTACACGCTCGTGCACGTGACGGTGAAGAACACCGGCACCGAGACGCAGTCGCTGTCGGCTGACGACCAGAAGGCCTACGACGCGAACGGGGTCGGCTATGAGGCGACCTCGGACGGCGCCATCTACATCGAGGGCAACGACACCCTCTACACCGAGATCAACCCGGGCAACACGCTCAAGGGCATCCTCGTCTTCGACGCGCCGAAGGGCACGAAGCTGACGAAGGTGCGCCTGCACGACTCGATGTTCTCCAACGGCGTCGAAGCCTCCCTCTGACGAAGGCCCACCCCTGAAGCCGTGTGCCGCAGCGTGATCGCCACATCACGCCCCGCGCAGAGCTCTCGGACCCCCTCGTCCCATCGACCTGAACGCCGCACGACCCCTCCCGCGTCGGCGTTCGGCGGCGCCCGGTGTTCTTCCCGCCGGCGCCGCGCCCGCTCCCTGCACGCCTGAACCGGCACGCATCGGCGGCAGGACTCTTGGGGAAGAGGGAGACGCCCGTCATCGCATCCGCGGTGGCGGGCGCTTCCGTTCCGCAGCACTCTCAGCCTCCCCACAGCGCCGGGATTCCGCGCTTGTCGGCGCGACGTGCTTGGGTGGTGGCATGACTCTTCACGATGCTCTCGCCTCGACGAGCGAGGCCCCGGCCGACGCCGTGCTCGACGTCGTCGCCCGCCGCAGCAGCCCGGCCGTGTTCGATCCGTCGTACGACCTCTCCGACACCGACCTCGCGACTCTGTTCGACGCGGCCCGCTGGGCGCCGAGCGCCGGCAACTCGCAGCCGTACCGTTACCTCGTCGGTCGCCGTCAGGGGGATGAGTGGGATCCGACGTTCACCGCCATCGTCGAGACGCTCGCGCGCGGCAATCGACGCTGGGCGCCGGCTGCTTCGATGCTCGCCGTCTCGTTCGTGCAGGTTGCGAAGCTGCCGGAGACGTCGAAGGAGTTCGTCTTCGGTGCCACCGCCGCACACGACACGGGCCAGGCGACCGCGTACCTGACGCTGCAGGCGCACGCGATGGGCCTCGCCGTCCACCAGTTCGCCGGGTTCGACCACGACGCCATCGCTACGCGAGCCGCGTTCGGTGAGGCATGGGCGCCGATGGCGGGCATCGCCGTCGGCCGCGCCTGGCCCGACGCCGAACGCGACGGTGAGCACGCCGCCGTCACGACGCTCGCCGGCCGCGTCGAGGAATACGACCTCGCCGCCAACATCGAGCGCGAGAACAAGCCGCGTCGCCGCCGCTCGCTGACGGACGTCGCGTTCGAACTCGACTGATCGACGACCCCGACGCGACGCGCCGGCTCGTGCTGCTCGCGTTCGCTCGTCGCGAACACGCGCAGTCGACGCGACTTCGTCGGCGCGCTGCCCCCACCGTCGACGTTCGACGTGAGACGGTGGGGGAACCATTCGTCAAGGTCGGGGAGGGCCACGACGCACCGTCGGCGTGCCCTACCCGCTTTTCATCAGGCCACCATCGCGCCCCATCAGGCGCCCTTCACGCCAACCCCCAGCTCTCGGAGCCTCAGCATGAACCGCCACCCGCAACCCGACACCGCAGCCGATGCCCCCGGCATCACGAGCTTCACCGACGAGCAACTCATGCGTGTCGCGCGCCTGTTCGCCTCGGACGAGTCGCTCGCCGCGCACCTCGACGACCTGCCCGACGGCGGTGAGCGACGCCGCGTCGAGCTCGCCAGCACGCCGCACCTGCAGATGTGGGCGATCAGCTGGCCGGCCGGGTCGACGAGCGAATGGCACGACCACGGGCGCGCGACGGGCGCCTTCGTCGTCGTCAAGGGAGCTTTGCGCGAGGAGCGCTGGGTGCGCGGCACCACCGTCAGCGCGGTCGTCGGGGCGGGGGAGAGCCGCACGTTCGCCGGCGATCTCGTGCACCGCACGGCCCCCGTCGGCGATGCCCCGGCGCTGAGCGTTCACGCCTACGCGCCGTCGCTCGTCGGGGCCCGCACGTACGAGATGGTGGCCGGCTCGCTCGTCGAGATCGCCGCCTGAGCCGCGGACGCGCCAGGAGCCGAAGTGGGCATGGCGCGGGGCGGCGTCGCACTGCCATCACGTGGTGCGGATGAGTGAAGCCGCGCCCACCCGTGTCGATCCCGACAGTCTGCGTTCGCGTCTGCGCCCCATGAGCGGGCGCCACCACACGAGGGTGGACGCGTCGCGAGCACGCTCGAGCTGCCCTTCGACCTGACGTTCGTCGTCGCCGTCGCCACGGGCGCGTCGCAGCGCGCGCACTCATTCGCGCACGGGCACGTCGCGGCGGGCGTCGGATCGTTCTGCTTCACGAGCTTCGGCATCATCTGGGAGTGGATCGACTACTCGTGGTTCGTGAGTGCATACGACACCGACGACTGGCTGTACCGGCTGCTGACGATGGTGCAGATGATCGGTGTCGTCATCTTCACGCTCGGCATCCCCGACTTGTTCCACGCCGTCGAGAACGGCCACTTCGACAACACCGTCATCGTCATCGGGTACGGCATCATGCGCCTGGCGATGCTCGGGCAGTGGGTGCGCGCGGCCCGCTCCGCCCCGGCGCATCGAGGGGCGAACCCGAACGCGATCGCGGCGGCCGCTGATGGCGACGAGCACGGCGCCCGTCCAGTCGACGCCCTGGCCCCCGGTGTCCTTGCAGCTGTGGGCGGGCCTGCACACCGCGATCCTGGCGCCTCGCCCTCGTCGTCCTCGGCTTCGCGGCGTTCCTCGCCGCGCACGGCGTCTCGCTCGCTGTCGTCCTCGCGATCTGCACGATCGTGCCGTGGATCATCGTCATCGCGTTCGAACTCTTCGCCGGCGCCCAGCACGAGCACGAGGCGCACGTCCTTGAGAGCCGCGGGGTCGAGGGGCACGAGGTCGACGACCGTCGCGCCGACGTGTCGTGACGTCTGGCCCGGTGCTCGGATGGCTGCGCCGGATCCGTGCCCGCACACCACGTCGCGTGCCGGCGTCGACGAATCGCCCCACGAGGGCGGGTCGCGTCACTAGGCTGGCGGGATGGCGAATGTGGAGACGACGATCACGGGCGGCATCGCGCACGTGAAGCTGAACCGTCCGGAGAAGTTGAACGGCCTGACGCTGCCGATGCTCGGCGAGCTCGTCGCCGCTGCGCATCACGTGCGCCGCAACAAGGGGGTGCGCGCTGTCGTCATCTCGGGCGAGGGGCGGTCGTTCTGCGCGGGCCTCGACTTCGGTGAGGTCATGGCGAAGCCGGTGAAGATCGTGCCCGTCTTCCTGCCGCGTCCGTGGCGTGGCACGAACACGTTCCAGGAGGCCTGCTGGGCGTGGCGGCGCGTGCCGGTGCCCGTCATCGTCGCGGTGCACGGGCACTGCTACGGCGGCGGGCTGCAGATCGCGCTCGCCGGCGACTACCGCTACACGACAAGTGATGCACAGTGGGCGGTGCTCGAGGGCAAGTGGGGGCTGATTCCCGACATGTCGGGCGTGCAGTCGCTCAAGGAACTCGTCGGCATCGACGTCGCGAAGAAGCTGACGATGACCGCCGAGATGCTCTGCGGTGAACGCGCGGTCGAACTGGGCCTCGCGTCGGAGGTGGCTGACGACCCGCTCGCCGCGGCGATGGACCTGGCGCACGAGCTGACGCAGAAGTCTCCCGACCAGCTGGCCGCCGCCAAGCGTCTGTTCAACCGGTCATGGAACACGTCCGCACGCACGACGTTCCGGCGCGAGCGCGCCGAACAACTCGTCCTGCTCATGGCGCAGAACACGGCGAAGGCGCGCAAGGCGGCGTTCGCCAAGGCCGGCGCCAAGCAGGCGCAGCTGGCCGAAGCTCGCGCGGCGAAATACAGCCCGCGCGTTCTGCCCTGAGCCGCGTCCTGCCTTGAGTGGCGTGATGTCTGGCCGACCTGTGAGCGCCCTCGTCCCCGCTGGGGCCGGGCCTTGCTCGACGATCGGCCACCGAGTCGCTGCGTGAGTAGTCCCATCGTCGTCAGCGCCGGGCTCTGACGCGCCAGACCCCCGATCCTGCTCGTGCAGGTCGGGGGCCTCGTCTCTTCGGTACGGCGGGTGGGTCCGCCGGCTCGGGCGGACTCAGGCCGGCGCCGTCGCGCGCGCGTCGTCAGCCGTCGCATCGGTGGCTGCGCCGGCGACGTGAGCGCCGCGCGCGGCGGTGTCCTCGTGCGTGAGGGCGTTGGGAGTGCGGCTCTCGTCGCTGGTGGTTCCGCGGCTGCGCAGGCGGTTGAGCAGGCCGTCGACGCTCCAGCGGCCGGGGCCGACGAGCGCGAAGACGAAGGCGGCGAGGCCGAGGGCGGCAACGAGTTCCCAACCGCTCTCGTCGACGAAGACGCCGTGGCTGCGGTGCACGAACCACCAGGCACCGGCGAGGTCGACGGCGACGAGGAGGCCGGCGAGCGGCGTCAGCACGCCGAGCACGAGCATGCCGCCGCCGATGAGTTCGGTGAGGGCCGCGAACCATGCGGAGGCGTGCGGCGCCGGGACCCTCATCTTCTCGAACATCGCGGTGGTGGCGTCGATGCCGTTCGTGTGCAGCTTCTGCCATCCGTGGGCGATGAGGACGGCTCCGAGCAGGGCGCGGGCCAGCAGGAGCCCGGCGTCACGGATCGGGGCGGGCAGGGTGAAAAGGTTGCCGGTGGTGCGCATCGGTCCTCACAAGGTTGGTGATGTGTCACCTAAAGCTTGGCATGCTCGGTAGGTGACGTGTCAACCAAGCGCTAGGGTGAGTGGTATGAATCACGACGGTCGATGGCTGCGCTCCGACGAGGAAGCGTTGTGGCGCGCCTGGCTGGGTGTTCATGCCCGTCAGCACGTGGTCATCGCGCGCGACCTCAAGGCCAGTGGTCTCTCCGAGCCTGACTTCGAGGTACTCGTTCATCTCACCGACGCACCCGACGGGCAACGTCGCCTCTCCGAACTCGCCGCCGGGTTGCAGTGGGAACGCAGCCGCGTCTCTCACCAGGTGACGCGCATGGCCAAGCGTCGTCTCGTCGAGCGCCATGACGTGGCCGAGGACGCGCGTGGCGCGCGCGTCGTCATCACGCGTGAGGGGCGCGCAGCCATCGAGAAGGCCGCGCCCCCTCATGTGGCGAGAGTGCGCGAGGTATTCGTCGACCGTCTCGACGCGGCTGATCGCGTCGACCTCGCGCGGATCCTGCGCAAACTCGTTCCCTGACGACGCGTCGCCTATCCCCATGCGCCCACATGCATCTGCGTGCAAGTGCACCCGGGTGCACTTGCACGCGAGAGGGGCGGGCGGCGCCGCGCCGCGACGCGACGCGGAACGGCGGGGGCGGCCGAGGGCCGGCCCGGCGCAGGCCTGGAATCGTCTGGTCAGATCAAGCGGTTCAGAACAGGCCGGTGATGTGGCCTTCGGAGTCGACGTCGATGGCCAGCGCGGCGGGCTTCTTGGGCAGGCCGGGCATCGTCATGAGGGATCCGCAGACGAACACGACGAAGCCGGCGCCGGCCGCGAGGCGAACTTCGCGCACCTCGAGCACGTGGCCGGACGGGGCGCCGCGCATCGCGTCGTCGGTCGTGAACGACTTCTGCGTCTTGGCGATGCAGACGGGCAGGTGGCCGTAGCCCTCGGCCTCGAACTGTGAGATCTGCTTCGCCACCGCCGGCGGAATGGCGATCGAGCCGGCAGCGTAGATCGTCGTCGCGATCTTCTCGACCTTCTCGACGAGCGTCAGACCGTCGTCGTAGGTGAAGTGGAGATCGGGCGTGCCGCCCTCGGTCGCCTCGACGATGGCGCGCGCGAGGCCCGCCGCGCCGGCGCCGCCATCGGAGAAGTGGGTGCACACCTCGACGCGCGCGCCGAGCTTCTCGATGCCTTCGACGAACGCGGCGATCTCGGCGTCGGTGTCGCTGGGGAAGCGGTTGAGGCCGACGACGACGGGCAGGCCCCACACCTCGCGCAGGTTGTGCAGGTGCCGTTCGATGTTGCTCATGCCGGAGCGCATCGCGTCGACGTTCTCGCTCGTCAGGTCGGTGACGGCGACGCCGCCGTGGTACTTCATCGAGCGGATCGTCGCGACGAGGACGGCGGCGTCGGGGCGCAGGCCGGTGAAGCGGCACTTGAGGTCGATGAACTTCTCGGCGCCGAGGTCGGCGCCGAAGCCGGCCTCCGTCACGACCCAATCGGCATGCGCGAGAGCAGTGTTCGTCGCCGTCACCGAGTTGCAGCCGTGCGCGATGTTCGCGAACGGGCCGCCGTGGACGAATGCCGGGTTGCCCTCGAGCGTCTGCACGAGGTTGGGCGCGAGCGCGTCGGCGAGCAGTGCCGTCATCGCGCCGTGGGCGCCGAGGTCGGCGGCCGTCACGGGCTCCGTGTCGTAGGTGTGGCCGACGACGATGCGGCCGAGGCGCTCCTTGAGGTCGTCGATCGACGTGGCGAGGCAGAAGATCGCCATGACCTCGGAGGCGACGACGATGTCGAAGCCCGACTCGCGCGGCACGCCGTTCGTCGGGCCGCCGAGGCCGATGACGATGTCGCGCAGTGCGCGGTCGTTCATGTCGAGCACGCGCTTGAACGTGATGCGGCGCGGGTCGATGCCCAGTTCGTTGCCCTGCTGCAGGTGGTTGTCGATCAGCGCCGCGAGCAGGTTGTGCGCCTCGGCGATGGAGGCGAAGTCGCCGGTGAAGTGCAGGTTGATGTCCGTCATCGGGTTGAGCTGGCTCTTGCCGCCCCCGGCGGCGCCGCCCTTCATGCCGAACACAGGGCCCATCGACGGTTCGCGCAGCGCAGCCGCGGCCGTCTCACCGATGTGGGCGAGGCCGTCGACGAGGCCGACGGTCGTCGTCGTCTTGCCCTCACCTGCGGGCGTCGGGCTCGTCGCGGTGACGAGGATGAGCTTGCTGCCCTCGCGACGCTGCATGCCCTGCACGTATGGCAGCGAGACCTTCGCCTTGTGCGGGCCGTACCGGAAGATCTCGTTCGCGGGGATGCCGATCTTCGCGGCGATCTCCTCGATCGGCAGCATCGGTGTGGCAGCGGCGATTTCGACGTCGGTCGGCATGTCTTCCTCGGGTCTGGTGAAGCGCAGGTCGGACGCCCGAGCGCGAGCGTCCGTCTCGACGGTAGAGCGTTACTGACGAGTTGGGGCGCGATTGACGCAAGGTGTCGTTCGGATGCGAACGGGTGGGCCGGGTTGGAGTGTGCTGCTGCGTTCCGAGGGTGCGCAGGACACGATCTCCGGGTTTCAGATGCGCCCCGTCGCGAGTGCCGCGTACATGAGGGCCGCGACGGTCTCGCCGTCGCTGATGGTGCTGTCACGGACGAAGCTCATCGCCTCGTCCCATGGTACGAAGCGGGCGGCGTCGATGCCCTCGGCAGCTTGCTCGGCTTCCACGTCGACGGTGGCGCTCGCGATGTCGGCTGCGTCGGCCACGGTGCCGTCACCCAGGGCGCCGACGCTGCCGGGCGGCTCGACGTCCACGCGGCCGCCGATCGTCAGACCCGTTGCGAGATAGACGAACTCGGGTGCATCGCACACGCCGTTGAGCGCGTTCATCCGCCCGATCTCGTGCCACTCGGATGCCACGAAACCGGTCTCCTCGAGCAGCTCGCGGCGTGCTGCGTCGAGCGGGTCGTCGCCGTCGCACCCGCCTGCCGGGACCTCCAGCGACATGCCGCGCGTCGCGTAGCGATACAGCGAGACCATGAGCACGGCCCCGTCGTCATCCATCGCGACGACGAACACCGACGGATGCTGCATCGTCACGACGCCGTAGATGCCCTCGCCGCCGTCGGGTCGTAGGACGGCGTCCTCGCGCACGGCGATCCACGGGTTCGAGTAGACCTCGCGGGAGCCCGTCGTCGTCCACCCGCCGTGCGCGTCACTCATGCGGCCGGCGGTGCGTCAGTAGCTTCGACCGCGACGTCCTCCGCAGGCTTGCCCGCGACGAACACGAGCGTCTTGTAGCCCCAGAACCGGAACAGTGTCGCGAGCACGAGCCCGACGCCGTTGGCAGAGATGTTGTCCGCGAGCTTGCTCGTCAGGCCGAGGACGTAGTGGCTGAATCCGAGGCAGCCCATGGCGATGAGTCCGCCGACGGCGCTGACGGCGAGGAAGATGAGCACCTCGTGGTGCACCTGCTCGCGCCGCGTGTCCTTGAACGTCCAGTAGCGGTTGCCGAGCCACGCGACGAGGACGCCGAGCGCCGTCGAGACGAGCTTCGCCGTGACGGCCTGGTCGTACATGATGCCGTGCCCATCGGGGCCGGCATAGCGAAGCACGTTGAACCCGCCTGCGTCCGCGACGAAGGCGAGCCCGCCGACGACGACGAAGCTGATGAGCTGCTGACGAGCGGCCAGCAGCCGCTCCATCATGCGGCGGCTCTTCGTCGATCCGGGCGGTGCGTCGGGAATGGTCACTGAGGCTGCTTTCGGCTGACGTCGGGGTCGCTCGATTCTAGGGTGGTGATGACGGGGGCCGCGCTGTCCGTCGGGGCGCCTGGGTCGTGCGCGGCACCTGCGACGATCGCGCCGCGGTCGGCCTCGCGTGCTTCTCGTCGCACCTTCTGATCAGCCGCGCGCCGCCAACCGCGCCGGCAGCGTCGCGTATCCCCGCAGGATGCGCGTGGGCCGACGGGTGGCGCCCGGCAGCAGTTCGACGTCGAAGCGGTCGAAGAACGCGCGCAGCGCGACCTCGCTCTCCATCCGCGACAGGGCCGCGCCGAGGCAGAAGTGGCGCCCGGCCGAGAACGCCAGGTGCTCGCGCGCGTTCTCGCGGTGCACGTCGAACGCGTCGGGGTCGTCGAAGATCTTCGGGTCGCGATTGGCTGCCGCCAGGACGGTGACGACGAGCGTCCCGGCGGCGACGTCGACGTCCGCGACGCGCGTGTCGCACGTCGCCGTGCGCGCCGTCAGCAGCACGGGCGGGTCGAAACGCAGCGTCTCCTCGACGGCGTTGAGCCAGGACGCCTCGCCGCTGCGCAGCGCCGCGAGCTGCTCGGGGTGGCCGACGATGAGCCGGATGGCGTTGCCGAGCAGGTTGACGGTTGTCTCGAAACCGGCGGCGAGGACGAGCCCGGCCACCGACTTGAGCTCCCGGTCGCTGAGGCCGACGCCGTCGTCCTGCGCCTGGATGAGCGCGCTGAACAGGCCGTCACCCGGCTGCGCTCGCTTGGCGGCGAGGTGGGTCTCGAGCCACGCGTCGAACTCGTCGAGCGCGCTCTCGGTGCGGCGGAACGTCGCCCAGTCGAGCCCCAGGTCGAGGCTCGAAGCGGCGTGCCCGCCGAGACGCAGCACAGTCTCGTACTCGCTCTCGGGCACCCCCAGGATCTCGGCGATGACGGTGACGGGCAGCTGCTCGCAGTAGCGCGCGACGAGGTCGACGTCATGCCCAGCGCGCGCGTCGGCCTCGAGGTCGTCGAGCAGCTCGGTGGCGACCTGCTCGGTGCGTTCGCGCAGGGCCTCGACGGCGCGCGCGGTGAACACGCGGGTGACGAGCTTGCGGTTGCGCGTGTGCGTGGGGCCGTCCGTGGCCAGCAGGGACGGCGGCTCGAGCGGCCCGATCGTCGTGCTCGCCGCCCACGTCAGCGCGCCGCGGACCGCGCGCGAGGTGTCGCCGGGGAAGCCGGTGCGGAAGTCGTTGCTCGTCAGCACCTCGTTGACGGCGTCGTGCTCGCCTGTCAGCGTCGAGAGCTTGCCGCCCACGATGGCTCCGCCACTGCGGATGCGCGCGAGGATCGGCGCGAGCTCCTCCGCCAGCAGGCCCGTCGTCTCGGTGCTCAGCACCCCCTGCGGGTCGCCCTGCGACGCGACGCGCACCAGCGCCCTGCGCGGGATGGCGTGCTGCAGGCTCCAGCGCACGCCGGGTTTGGCGTGCTCGACCAGGCGGCGGGGGATCCGAGTGGTGAGGGTGGACATGGGGCCTCCAACGGCTGTGAACGTGTCTCACGTCACACTACAGATGTAGGGCGGTGACGGAACACCTCGCGGCTGATCGGCGGCGGACGTCGCCCGCTCCGGCTCTGGCACGGCGCATTCGACGCGGCTGTGCCCGCTCGTCGCACGGGTGTTCGTTCGATGTTCACGTCGCGGCGTAGCGGGGCGTGGGGGCCTCTGGAGTACGGTCACGGCATGGCTGACGTCCTGATGCGCACCGTTGATCTGGCTCAGGCTTCGAGGCAGCAGGGTGGCTCTGAGCGCCTCTCCGCCTACCTTGCGCGCCCTGGCGGGGACGGGCCGTGGCCCGGCGTCGTCATGGTGATGGAGATCTTCGGCGTGAACGACGACATGCGTGCGCACGCGGAACGCATGGCGTCGTGGGGGTACGTCGTCATCGTGCCCGATTTGTATTCCGACGCTCGCGCCGCTGTGGCACGTGGCCGGCTTCGGCGGCAGCCGCGACGACGCCGAGCGCGCCTAGCAGCGTATCCACGACTATTTCGACGCCCATCTGCATGTTCCGGCAGCAGCGTCGGCACCTACCGTCAGCTGACTCAGCGGGCATGATCATCCCTTCGACGGGCAGGTGAGAGCGTGACCGTCCAACCGTCAGGTCGCCGCTCGTCAGCGTCGTGCTGGTTCGTCCTCGCCGCACTCGCCGGCGTCATCCATGCCGCGGTGACGCTCTACTGGGCGCTGGGTGAGCGGGGGTTGTTGTGGACGATGGGTGACAGCTTCGTGGCTCAGTTCGCCGACATCATGTGGGTCTTGTACCCGGTGGCGTTGGTCAAGGGCGTGAGTGCGGTCGCTCCGCTCTGGCTGGCGAGGCGGGGCTGGCCGCTGCGTCGTCTGACGCGCCCCGTCTGCTGGGTAGGGAGCGTCGTGCTCGTGGCGTGGGGTGGCGCGAACACGGTGCTCGCCAACGCCGTGTTGCTCGGCGCCGTTCGCCCTGACGGAGGCTTCGACCGTGCCGCGATGATCGGGCACGCCTGGATCTGGGATCCGCTGTTCCTGGTGTGGGGCGCAAGCCTCGCCGCGGGTCTGTGGTCGACGCGCCACGACGCTGTTCCTCCCGTGTAGCTGCGGAGGTGAGAGCCGTGCCCCGCGCCCGTCACTTGTGATGCGGCTGCCGACCGACCTCACCGGTCGGCGGGGCGCGTCCACTCGATGAGGTAGCGACCGAGCCATAAACGACGAAAGTTGCGACCGGGCAAGACCTCGGCCGACGCCTTTCGACGTGGTGGATCGCTGCGTTCGAAACGACGGCGTCGAATTCGTTTCCTGGCGGGTCGTAGGTGAGCAGGTCTGCTTGAACCCACTCGATATCGCGACCGGTCCATCGCCGGCGCGCCCGCTCGAGCACGCCTGCATCCACGTCAATGGCGACGACACGGCAGCCGTTCGCCTGCATCCGGGCCGCAAGAAACCCGTCGCCACAGCCCACATCGAGAACGCGGCTTCCCGGCGGGGCGAGTCTTGCGAGGAGCTGATCATGATGAATGTTGAGGTTCCACGGCTCGTGTTGCCCACCCATATGGATGAGGATAGAGGCTGAGCGGGCGGATAAGAGGCAGCGCCTTGTCGCGGGGGCTGGCTCGTACGCTGGCGTCATGATGATCCAGAAACGCATGCACGAGCTTCTCCTCCCGGCACTGAAAGATCGCCACGCCCTCCTTGCTGACGTAGCGGACTCACTTGACGACGATGACCTGAATGCGCGGGGGCGCCGCCGTTTCGATTGCACGGAAGCGGAAGCGCGCTTCATCATGGATCTGCAGCTGCGCCGGTTCTCGCAGGAGTCGCGACATGGGATCGAAGATCAGGCGCAGGAGGTTTTCCGCGCCTGACGCCTGAGTCGGCGGGTGGACAGTCGGCGCGAGCGACGGCGTCACTCGTCCGGGACCCATTCGAGGATGTCGCCCGGCTGACACTGCAGCACTGTGCAGATGGCATCGAGCGTGGTCAGACGGACGGCTTTGGCTCTGCCGTTCTTCAAGATCGACACGTTGGATGGGGTGAGGCCCACCCTTTCCGCGAGCTCGGCTACGCCCATCTTGTTCCGGGCAAGTTGAACGTCGAGTCGGATGATGATCGCCATCAGATCACCTCGTCCAGTTCGCTTTGCAGCCCGGTGGCCCCGATCAGAAGGGCACGTAGGACAAGCACGATCGACAAGCAGCCGATGTCTACGAACAGCAGGGCCGAGAAGAACGCGGGAACTGAGATGGGCCCGATCCCGGCGCACAGGTCGAACAGGGTGAAGCCCGCTAGGGCGAGTGCAGTCAGCGCGAGGCAGGCGCAGATGAGATTGACCCACCGCAACGACCCGGAGGAGAAGATCTCACCCCTGCGCGTCGCACCGGCAAGCATCCATACGCACGCGAGTGCGATCTCGAAGCACGCCAGCACGAAGATGGCGAGGGCCAGGGTGGGAAGTTCGAGGTCTGCGACCTCCGGAAACCGCTCCGCCATCGATGAAGCCATGGCGGGCAGGACCAGTGTCTGCAGGAGGAGTGCTCCCAGGATCGACATCAGGAGAAACAGTCGTAGGGTGACGTGCGTGTAACGGGGTGCCATGGATTGAGTCTCAGGCCGTACGTATTGAAAGTCAACATGTTCATCCTGTTGCGCGACATGATCTAAGTAATGTGTCAGGCAAAGTGGGTTCTGGTGCCGCACCGCCAACCGCGGGCGAATCGCTGGATTGGGGGCGTGATCATGACAGCGGGGCGCGTGAGCGGATGCTCGCGGTTGTCGGTGGTGCCTGCCAGACTGACGGCATGAACTTCCGCTCGCTCTATGCTCACGGTTTTGCGCGCGTTGCTGCGGTGACGCATCCCGTCGCGCTCGCCGATCCGACGACGAACGCGGCGCGCGTGCTCGACGTCGCCCGCGAGCTGCACGACCGGGGCGTCGCAGCGGCGGTGTTCCCTGAACTCGACCTCACCGGTTACAGCATCGACGACCTCGTCTTCCAGGACGTGCTGCTCGACGACGTGCTCGCGGCCATCAAGACGATCGTCGACGGCTCCGAAGGTCTGACGCCGGTGCTCGCCGTCGGCGCGCCGCTGCGCAAGGGCACGCGGCTGTTCAACTGTGCCGTCGTCATCAAGGACGGCGAGGTGCTCGGCGTCGTGCCGAAGAGCCACCTGCCCACCTACAAGGAGTTCTACGAGAAGCGCTGGTATGCACCGGGTCTCGACCAGCGCGGGCAGTACATCGACCTCGGCGACCTGGGCGAGGTGCCGTTCGGGCCCGACCTCATCTTCCGCGCCGTCGACCTGCCCGACCTCGCGATCCACGTCGAGATCTGCGAGGACGTGTGGGTGCCGATCCCGCCGTCGTCCGAGGCCGCCGCGGCTGGCGCGAGCGTCCTCATGAACCTGTCGGGCTCGCCGATCACGATCGGCAAGTCGTCGCAGCGCAGCCTCGTCGTGCAGAGCCAGTCGTTCCGCACCCTCGCCGCGTACGTCTACGCCGCGAGCGGCGAGGGTGAGTCGACGACCGACCTTGCCTGGGACGGGCAGACGATGATCTACGACCAGGGCACGCTGCTCGCCGAATCCGAGCGCTTCCCGAGCGGCCCGCGCACGAGCATCGCCGACGTCGACCTGGACGCCATCCGCCAGGCCCGCATGCGTTTCAACAGCTACGACGACAACCGACCGGGCATCGGCCCGACGCGTCCGCTGCGCGAGGTGCCGTTCGAACTCGGCGCCCCGGACGGTGACCGCGGCCTGCTCCGCGAGATCGAGCGCTTCCCGTTCGTCCCCGCCGACGACGCGCAGCTCGCGCAGGACTGCTACGAGGCGTATGAGATTCAGGTCTCGGGCCTCGAGCAGCGCATGCGCTCGATCGGCGCGCCGAAGATCGTCATCGGCGTCTCCGGTGGCCTCGACTCGACGCACGCCCTCATCGTCGCCGCCCGGGCGATGGACCGTGTCGGGCGCCCGCGCACCGACATCCTCGCGTACACGATGCCCGGCTTCGCGACGAGCGATCACACGAAGTCGAACGCGTACAAGCTCGCCGAAGCGCTCGGCGTGATGTTCGAGGAGGTCGACATCCGGCCGATGGCGACGCAGATGCTCAAGGACATGGGCCACCCCGCCGGCAGCGGCGAGGCCGTCTACGACGTGACGTTCGAGAACGTCCAGGCCGGCCTGCGCACCGACTTCCTGTTCCGCATCGCGAATCAGAAGGGTGGCATCGTCCTCGGCACCGGCGATCTGTCCGAACTCGCGCTCGGCTGGTGCACGTACGGCGTCGGCGACCAGATGTCGCACTACGGCGTCAACGCGGGCGTGCCGAAGACGTTGATGCAGCACCTCATCCGTTGGGTCGCCTCGGGTGGCGAGTTCTCCGCCGAGGTCGGCGAGACGCTGCTGTCGATCCTCGACACCGAGATCTCGCCCGAGCTCGTGCCGACGAAGGAGGGCGAGAAACCGCAATCGACGCAGGACGCCGTCGGCCCCTACAACCTGCAGGACTTCACGCTCTACCACGTGCTGACGCACGGTGCGCGCCCGAGCAAGATCGCGTTCCTCGCGATGCACGCCTGGCAGAACGCTGACGAAGGGCGCTGGCCGAGCGGTTTCCCCGACGACGAGCGCCCCGCCTACTCCCTCGCCGAGATCAAGAAGTGGCTCGAGGTGTTCCACAAGCGCTTCTTCAGCCAGCAGTTCAAGCGCTCGGCACTGCCGAACGGGCCGAAGGTGAGCGCCGGCGGCGCACTGTCGCCGCGTGGTGACTGGCGCATGCCGTCCGACGCGTCGTCGCGCGCTTGGCTGGCCGAGCTGGAACGCAACATCCCGAACGAGTGAGGAACGCTCAGCACGATCGGCGCGGCGGGCGGCTGCGCCGATCGCTCGCGTCGAGCGTCAGCCCGTCAGGGCAGCGGTCTGGGTGGAGGGAAGCCAGTAGCCGAGCGTCTTGACGCAGTTCTTCGCGAGACCCGCGGCGCGCAGCTTCTTCGTCAGAGCTCGTGTCGTGACGGTGTCGCACGCACCCCACGCGAAAACGCGCGGGCAATCGGCCGGTACGGCAAGAAGATTCGGTCGATCACCGCGACACGTGCGCCCGAGCGCCGGGTCGCCCAACTGGCTCAGGTCGGCGAGCACCTCGTCGACGGCGTCGAGCAGCGCGCCGCCGTCACGTTCGCGGCGCACCCAGCGCAGCGCGTCGCCGTCGCGCAGTCGCACCGGCAGTGCGCGGTCGTCAGGGTGCGTCCATTCGAGGACGACGGTCGTCGGCGCCGGCGACAGGGCGTCGAGCAGCGAGTTGATCGCGGGCAGTGACGCGGGGTCGCCGACGAGCAGGTGATGGTCGACGTCGTCGCAGCCCGGCAGCGACGGTTCCGAACCGTAGAGGCTTGCTTCGACCTGATCGCCCGGTTGCGCGCCGAGCGCCCACGCCGTCGCGGAACCGTCGTGGATGGCGAACTCGAGCCAGAACGTGTCCGTCGGGACGTCGGGGTCGACGAGCGTGTACGCCCGCTGATGCCCCGCACCCGTGCCGGAGCGATCGGCGAACCACAGCCGCACCCACATCGTCGGATACGGCGCGTGTGTACGCAGAAAACCGTTGCCCGAGAATCGAATCCGCACGAGCCGCGAAGATGGTTGTTCGCGCTCGAGCACGGTGAAGACGAAGTCCTGGGCGCGCAGTTCGCGCAGCACACGGCCCGCCTCGCCGCGCTCGACCCGTAGCAGGGTGCGTGGTGGCGTCATCGCGTCGTGGGGCTGGTCGCTCACGCGTCCCGCCTTCCTTCGGTGGCCCGGCGGTGACTGCCGTGGCCGGTGGTGATGCCGTCCCCGCACCTATCTGAGACGCGACGTGAGCCTCAGTCCGCGCGGTTGACGATCTCGACTTCTATAAGGTTAGCATTGCCTAACTCGCGGTCCGGCAGGGCCTCGCGAGAACCATCACGTCATGACACGGGTGCCGTCGTGCGCCTGAACGAAAGGTCGTCCGCATGATCAACCGCCGTGGCTTCTTCGCCATCGCCGCCGCCGGTGCCACCAGCGCCCTCGCCGCCTGCAGCACCGGCTCGTCGTCCGACAAGGCCTCGAGCGCCACGTCGGGATCGGCCGGCTCGGCGGGTAGCGGCGCGGGTTTCCCCGTCACGATCAAGCACGCCCTCGGCACGGCGAAGCTCGAGAAGGCCCCGACGAAGGTCGTCACGGCCGGCTGGTCGGACGCCGACATCCTGCTCGCGCTCGGCGTCGTGCCCGTCGCCGCGCCGGCGATCACGTGGGGCGGCAACGCCGCGAAGTCGAGCGACTGGTTCGACGCGAAGCTCAAGGAGGTCGGCGGCAAGGCACCCGAGCGTTACAGCGATGCCGACGGCACGCCCGTCGACAAGGTCGCCCAGTACCAGCCCGACTTCATCTCGGGCACGAACTCGGGCCTCAAGCAGGCTGAGTACGACAAGCTGACGAAGATCGCTCCCACCCTCGCCTACCCGACGTACCCGTACGGCACGTCGTGGCAGGAGTCGACGAAGATGATCGCCGAGGCGCTCGGCAAGAAGGATGAGGGCGAGAAGGTCATCTCCGACACGCAGGCCAAGGTCAAGGCCGCCCTCGACAAGCACCCCGAACTCAAGGGCAAGAGCGTCGCCTGGGTCTACTTCGACGCGGCCAAGCTCAACTCGATCACCGTCTACACACTCAACGACAACCGTCCGCGTGGCCTCGCCGACTTCGGTCTCAAGACGCCGTCGTTCGTCACCAAGGCGAGCCAGGGCGCGAAGACGTTCTCCACGGAACTGTCGGCCGAGAAGGCCTCCGAGCTCGACGCCGACATCGTCGTCTTCGACGCGGTGGACGCGGCGACGACGAAGAAGATCACCTCCGACAAGCTGCTGTCGCAGATCCCCGCGTTCAAGAAGGGCAGCTACCTCGCGCTGACCGACCAGAAGGCGTCCGAGACGATGGCCAGCCCGACGCCGCTGTCGATCCCCGTCGCGATCGACACCTTCCTGCCGAAGCTCGCCGAGGCCGCGAAGAAGGCCTGAGCGTAGGCTCGTTCGAGGGTTCGCCCGGCTGCCACCGCGCGACGGTGTGACGCGCCGGGCGAATCGTCGTTCCACTGGAAAGGGTGACGATGTCGACTCCCGCCGCGCCCCGCGCCGGCACCGATCAGCGTCGCACGCCGCGCATCGACGCGCGCCGCGTGCTCGCAGGCGGGCTGACGCTGCCGCTGCTGCTCGCGTTCGCCGTCGCCGTCTCGCTCACCGTCGGGGCGGGCTCGTTCCACGGCGGTGACGTCTCGGCGCTGCTCGCCTCGCGCGGCGACCGCACCGCCATCGGCATCATCGTCGGCGCTGCCGTCGCGATGGCGGGGACGGCGATGCAGGGCATCACCCGCAACCCGCTGGCCGACCCCGGCATCCTCGGCATCAACGCGGGCTCGGCGCTCGCCGTTGTCATCGGCATCACGTGGTGGGGCGTCTCGAACCTACTCGGGTACGTATTGCTGTCGCTCGTCGGCGCCGCCGTCGCGGCGGTCGCCGTCATGGCTCTCGCGACGTTCGGTGCGCGCGCTCTCGGGCAGGCGTCGCAGTCGGGGCCGCTGACGCTGGCGCTGTCCGGCATGGTGTTCACGGCGGGCACGTCGTCGATCGCGCAGGCCGTGCTCGTCTCCCACGGCAAGTCGCTCGACACCTACCGCTTCTGGCAGGTCGGGTCCGTCGCCGGCCGCGACCTCGGCGATCTCGTGCCGGCTGTGCCGTTCCTGCTCATCGGATTTCTCGTCCTGCTGGCCTCAGGACGCCGCCTGGACGTCCTCGCCATGGGCGATTCCGTCGCCGCCGGCCTCGGCGAGCGTCCTGGCCGGCTGCGGCTCGTCATCGGTGGCGCGGGCGTCATGCTCGCCGCGGCCGCGACGGGTATCGCCGGGCCCATCGCCTTCGTCGGGCTCGTCGCGCCGCACGTCCTGCGCCCGCTCATCGGCACGTCCTACCGCGTCCTCGTGCCGTCCGCCGGCGTGCTCGGCGCGTGCATCGTCGTGCTGGCCGACACCCTCGGCCGCATCGTCTCCCCGCCCGGTGAGGTGCAGGTCGGCATCATGACGGCCGTCCTCGGCTGCCCGGCACTGCTGTGGGTCGTCGCACGAATGAGGTCGCTGTGAAGCGCGCGACGGCAGCACACGCCACGACGCCCAACACGTTCGACGCCGCGCGCCGCCGACGTCGGAGCATCATGCTGGTTGCGCTCGTGCTCGTGACATTCGGCGTCTTCCTGGCCCGGTGCCTGCTCGGTGACTTCACCGTGACGATCCCCGATTTCGTCCGCATCCTGCGCGGCGAGCATGTCGACGTGCCGGCTGCCAACTACATCGTCATGGAGTCGAAGCTGCCGCGCGCGCTCGCGTGCCTGCTCGCGGGCGCCGTGTTCGGGGCGTGCGGTGCGGCGATGCAGTCGCTCGTGCGCAACCCTCTCGCGAGCCCCGACGTCCTCGGCATCTCGCTCGGCTCGAGCACCGCGGCCGTGTTCTGCACGACGATCCTCGGTTGGAGCGGCGCGGGCGTGACGGGCGCCGCCATCGCGGGTGGCCTCGCCGTCTCCGCGGTGATCCTCGGGATGGCGCGTGGGCAGACGCCGCGGATGATCCTCGTCGGCATCGCCCTGGCCGCCGCGCTGCAGTCGCTCATCCAGTGGATCCTGCTCGAGTCGAACGCCTATCAAGCGCAGGACGCGATGGCCTGGCTCGCCGGGTCCGTCTCGGCCGTGTCGTGGCCGCAGATCACCCGGCTCGCCGTCGTCGGTGCGCTCGTGCTCATCGTCCTCGCCGCCCTCGCGCACTGGCTGCGCGTGCTCGAGATGGGGCGCCCGCTCGCCATCGGCCTGGGCGTGCCCGACGGGTTCGTACGCGCCGCGACGTTCGGCGCCGTCGTCATCGGCGTGGCCGTGACGACGAGTGTCTGCGGGCCGATCTCGTTCGTCGCGCTGCTCGCCGGCCCGATCTCGCGGCGCCTCATGGGCCGCACCGCCATCGTCGCGGCCGCTCTCGTCGGCGCGATCATCACGATCGGCGGCGACTACGTCGGCGCCTACCTCGTCCCCGGTGACAACAAGCTGCCCGTCGGCGTCATCACCGGCCTCGCCGGTGCGCCTGTCCTCGCCTGGCTGCTGCTGACCTCGCAGCGCCCGCCCCGCCGTTCGAAAGGCCGTGCCTCGTGACGTCCCTCGCCGCCCATGACCTCGTCCTGCGCTACGGATCCGGGCGTTCCGCAGGCCCCGACATCGTGCGAGGCATCACCTTCGAGGTGCCCGAGAACGAGGTAACCGTGCTGATCGGCGCGAACGGCTGCGGCAAGTCGACGCTGTTCGCGGGCCTGGCGCGGCTGCTCAAGCCCGCGGCCGGCGATGTGCTTCTCGACGGGCGCAGCATCGACGCGACGCCGACGCGCGAGGTCGCCAAGGCCCTCGCGCTGCTGCCGCAACACCCCATTGCGCCGGAGGGGATGACGGTGGCCGAGCTCGTGCGTCAGGGACGCACCCCGCACCAGGGCCTGCTCGGGCGCGGCGGGCCCGACGACGACGCTGCCGTCGCCGCGGCGATGGAGGCGACGGGCGTCAGCGAACTGGCAGAACGCACCGCCGATTCTCTTTCCGGCGGCCAGCGTCAGCGGGTGTGGCTCGCGATGGTGCTCGCGCAGCAGACCGGCATCCTCCTGCTCGACGAGCCGACGAGCTTCCTCGACATCGGCCACGCCGTCGAACTGCTCGACGTCGTCCGCCGCCGCAACCGCGAGCACGGAACGACCGTCGTCATGGTGCTGCACGACCTGTTCCTCGCGGCGCGCTACGCCGACCATCTCGTCGCGATGCAGGACGGTGAGATCGTCGCGGCGGGCGAGCCGACCGACGTGCTGACGGCGCAGCTCGCCGAGCAGCTGTACGGCATCCCGTGCGTCGTGCATCCTGACCCGAACACCGGACGTCCGGTGGTGCTGCCGCGCTAGGCTCGAGCCACCACACGTCGATCGGGAGGGTTTGCCATGTCTCGCCAGCGCACCACGAGGCGGATGACGATCAAGCGCGCGATGCTCGCGTCGAGCGCCGTCGCGGCCCTGACGCTCACGGGGTGCTCGATGGGCTCCGACTCCGGTACGTCCGCCGCGAGCAGCGCGACGAGCGCCGCCGCGAGTGCGGCCTCGAATGCGAGTGGTTCGTCGAGTGCGGCGCCGTCGACCGATGTGTCGACGAGCCCTGCGTCCGAGTCGAGTTCGCCGTCGAGCGCATCGAGCTCCGTCGCCGCGTCGAGCGTGGCGCTGCCCGCCGACACGCAGCTGGCGAAGGCGACGGCGAACAAGTTGTCCTTCTCGGTGCCGAAGTCGTGGACCGTCGTCGACGGTGAGCTCGGTAAGCAGGACGCGGTGAAGAAGCAGCTCGAGCCGGTGGCGAAGAAGTCCGGCATGTCGCCCGAGAAGTACGTCGCGCAGATGACGTCGGCCGCAGACGTCCTCGCGATCGACGCCACGGGGGCGCAGAGGTTCA
The DNA here is from genome assembly GCF_017565385.1 of Dermacoccus sp. NHGro5. NCBI lineage: Bacteria > Bacillati > Actinomycetota > Actinomycetes > Micrococcales > Dermacoccaceae > Dermacoccus > Dermacoccus sp. NHGro5. Next base: position 42,832 of record NZ_JAGEKQ010000009.1, read on the forward strand.
ACGACAACATCAACGTCCTCAAGGTGACGCGCCCGAGCCTGGCGGGCAAGGCCCAACTGGAGAAGGAACTCAACCAGCTCAACGCTGCAAGCGGTGCGAACGGGTCGAACAGTTCCAGCGACATGAAGGTCACCACCGGTGAATACAGCCGCATCACGACGCCGGCCGGCGCCGGTGAGCAGATGGAGTACACGCTGACGACGAAGGGTGTCACCGTGCACGGTGTCTCCATGGTCATCCCGAACGGCAGCGGGTCGTACTCGATGCTGACGGTGAGTGCTTCTGCGGCGGACAAGGCTGCCGAGTACGCGAAGACCGTCGCCGGGACCGCGCAGAAGATGTGACGCACCTCAGTCGGGAGCAGTTCGAGGACGCCGTCGGCGAGGCACTCGACGGCGTACCGCAGCGCTTCCTCGACCGTCTCGACAACGTCGTCTTCCAGGTCGAGGACGAGCCGTCACCCGAACAGCTCGCCCAGGCCTGCGTCGCACACGGCGAGGGCGAGCTGCTCGGGTTGTACGTCGGCATCGCGCTACCGGATCGTGGCGAGGGCTACGGCTGGGGAGCCCTGCCCGACCAGATCATCCTGTTCTCCGGCCCCATCCAGCGGCTGAGCCACAGCCGCGAACAGGTGATCGAACAGATCCGCGTCACGCTCCTGCACGAGATCGGCCACTACTTCGGCCTTGACGATGCCTGCCTCCACGAGCTGGGCTGGGGCTGACCCCTCGCCCCTGCATGCCTCCGCGTCCATCTGCGATTTTCGTCCACATTCGCGATTCCTGTCCCCCGCTGCGATTCGCGTCCACGTTCGTCACGTGGACGACGGCTCCGATGGCGTCCGCAGCCCTCAATCCGACCGCATCGCCCAGGCCCCGAACGTCGACGGGCCGTCGTAGCCCTCGAGGTCGTCGCTGATGTCGACGATGCGCCAGCCGGGCGGCATGCGCGCGCGGTCGCTGACGTCGTCGCGATCGAGGGGCGCATTGAGCCCCTCACCCGTGGCCTTGAGCAGGGCTTCCTTCCGCGTCCAGATCTGCGTGAAGGCCCGGCGTCCGTCATCGTCGCTCGCCGCTGCGTCGATGACGGCCTGCTCGCCGGGATGCAGCATCCGGCTGACGTCGGTGACGGTCGACGCCGCGGCCAGCACCTCCACGTCGATCCCGACGGGGACGTCCGCAGAGGCGAGCGCGGTGATCCACGGCGTCGAGCTCGTCGAGAAGAACCCGTCATGACCGACGGCGCGTGGACGCCCGTGCGGCTCGCCGCACGCCGTGCACGGCTCGCGCCAGTAGCGGATGTCCTCGTGACGAATGGCGGTGAGGTTGGCCAGCTCATTGCGCAGCAGCGCACGGCGCGTGACGAACTCGGCGCGCGCGGTGTCCGAGCGCACGGCCAGGGCCCGTGCGCGTTCGTCGTCGTCGAGGCTGTCCGGGCCCAGCGTTGCGACGTCGGCGGCGGTGCGGGGCGCCCACGTCGCGCACAGGACGATCGACGGCGTGTGCATGCCGCCACCCTACGACTCGCTGCGTCGCTCGAGCGGTCATTTTCCGCGGAATTCCGAGGCTGTCGCCGCGCTGCGATAGCCTCGCGGACGTGATGAAGTTCGAGCCGGACGAGGCCACGTGGGTGCTGACGAGCACGGACGTCGGCCTGGCTGCCGTCGTCGGTGACGGCGCCTTCGGGCGCGGTCTCGACTACGCCATCGGGGGCAAGGTCATCGCGCTCGCGACGGCTGATCGCGGGCGTGTCCTCATGGGCACGGTCACCGGCAACGGTCTCGCGCCGTATCAGTGCCTCGTCACGTACAAGGGTGAGGCCGGCAACGGTGAGCCGTTGTGGGTCTCGCGGTGCACATGTCCTGTCGCGACCGAGTGCAAGCATGCGGTCGCCTCGATCCTCGCCGCTCGTCGCGCGCTGACGTCGGGGGTGCGCGAGGGCAGCGTCAGCCGCACATCGGCCCCGTCCGGCACGCGAAACGCCGCCGAGTCCAACGTCGTTCCCCTCTTCGGCGGTGCCGCGGCGTCCTCGACGAGTTCGTGGCGTGACAAGCTCACGGCGAGCCTCGGTCCGGACGAGTCGCAGCGCGCCGCGGCGCGGTCGGCGAGCCCGTCGAGTGATGCATGGCGCGCGCAAGTCGGCCTGCAGTTCGAGCCGAAGGCTCGGCCGGCGTCGTTGACCGATTCGACGCCCGTGCAGCGGTTCGAGCTCAAACCGACGAAACTCATGCGTACCGGCCGTTGGTCGCGCACCGCGACGTGGCTCGACGCCCGCAGCAGTGCCGGCATCGCCGAGGCCGAGGAGCACCAGAGCGAGGCGCTGCGCCGCTTCATCACGCCCCACAAACCGCGGGTCGGCAACGGCCAGACCGTCTACCTCGACGAACTGGGCCCCGGCGTCTGGCAGGCGCTCGCCGAACTGACCGACGCAGGCGTCACGCTGATGCTCGCCGCGACGCCGGGCGAGGGCGTCACTCTCGCCGAAGCGGCCGAGGTGAGCCTCGGCGTCCACCGACGCGATGGCGGGCTCGTCCTGACGGCCGACGTCGTCGGCGTCGACCTCGAACCCGAGTTCGGTACGGCGACGCTCGTCGGCGATCCGGCCCACGGCGTCGCCATCCTCGACCGCGGCAGCCTCAAGCTCGTGCCGTTCCACGAACCGCCGCACGCCCTGCTCCAACCGCTCCTGCTCGGCGACGTCATCGAGGTGCCCGAAGCCGACGTGCCCGAGTTCGAGGCCGAGTTCCTGCCGCAGATCCGCCGACACGCGAGCGTCAGCGATGCGTCGCAGACGCTGACGGACGCCGTCGAACCGCGCCTCTTGCTCGTCGTCGAGCCGGTCACCGTCGGCAAGGCGAAGGTCGAGACGTTCTTCACGTACGGCGAACGTCGCCTCCCCTCGCCGCCGATGGGGCGCGGGCGCCAGTTCTCCAGCGAGGCCGCCGTCATCGCGCGCGCGGCGCTGCCGTTGAGTCGTCTGCGCCTGACGCGCGCCGTGCCGGCCTTCGACCTATGGGTCAAGCAGACCGCCGAACTGACCGGTCTGGAGGCCGTGCGTCTCGCCGACGCCATCCCCGAGCTGCGGGCGATCGACGGCGTCGACGTCGTCATGAAGGGCGAGTTGCCCGCCTACGAGGAGGCCGAGGACGATCCGATCGTCCAGGTCGGCGTCAACGAGGCCGGCCTCGCGACCGACTGGCTCGACCTGCAGATCACGATCAGCGTCGACGGCCAGGAGGTGCCGTACCCCAACCTCATCGAGGCGATGAGCAAGGGGCGCGACGTCATGATGCTGCCGTCGGGCACGTACTTCCGCCTTGACTCTCCGCAGCTGCTCGACATCGCCCAGGTGCTCGAGGAGGCGCAGCAACTCACCGACAAGAAGAGCGACGGCCTGCAGATCAGCCGCTACGACATCGGGTTGTGGGATCAGCTCGTCGGGCTCGGCATCGTCGAGGCGCAGCGCTCCCAGTGGCAGGCGGCCGTCGAGGGGCTGACGAGGTCGGGGTGGAACCCGGAGAGCGTCGAGCTGCCCCCGTCGTTCCGGGCGACCCTGCGCCCCTACCAACTCGAGGGATACGCCTGGCTCGCCAACCTGTGGGACGCGGGGCTCGGCGGCGTGCTCGCCGACGACATGGGGCTCGGCAAGACGATCCAGACCCTCGCGATGCTCGAACGCGCCCGCGTCGCAGGCGAACTCGACACGACGCCCGCACTCGTCGTCGCACCGACGTCGGTGCTGGGCGTGTGGGCGCGCGAGGCCGCGCAGTTCGCGCCCGAGCTGAAGGTGAAGGTGCTCGCCGAGACGTCGAAGAAGCGCGGCACCGAGGTGGCCGAGGAGATCCAGCGGGACGCTCCGCACGTCGTCGTGACGAGTTACGCCGTCGCGCGCCTCGACGCCGACGCGTTCCATGCCTGCGGGTGGCGCGCGCTGATCCTCGACGAGGCGCAGATGGTGAAGAACCACACGTCGCAGACCTTCCAGGCCGTCAAGAAGATCGGCGCGCCGTTCGGGCTCGCGATCTCGGGCACACCGCTGGAGAACTCCGTCATGGACGTGTGGTCGCTGTTCAACCTCGTCGCGCCGGGGTTGTTCCCACGCCCGGAGGAGTTCATCCGTCGCTACCGCAAGCCCATCGAGCAGGGGGAGGGGCACGTCGCCACAGACGCGCTCAAGGGCCTGCAACGGCGCATCGGCCCGCTCATGCTGCGTCGACGCAAGGGCGAGGTCGCGCCCGATCTGCCCGAGAAGCAGGTGCAGCGCGTCGACGTCGCGATGTCGCCGCAGCACGAGCGCGTCTACAAACGGCACCTGCGGCGCGAGCAGCAGCGCCTCATGGGCCTGCTCAAGGACCCGGACGCCAACCGTGTCGAGATCCTGGCCGCGCTCACCCGCCTGCGTCGTCTCGCACTCGACCCGGCCCTCGTCGACGACGAGTTCGCCGGGCGTTCGGTGAGCCGCAAGGTCGAGACGGTCGTGCAGCAACTCGCCGAGATCGCCGCGGAGGGGCATCGCGCCCTCGTGTTCAGTCAGTTCACCGACTTTCTGGCGATCGTGCGCGAGGCCGCAGCCGACGCCGGCGTCTCGACGACGTACCTCGACGGCTCGACGCGCAACCGGCAGCAGGTCGTCGACGAGTTCAAGAGCGGCGAGGCCGACGCGTTCTTCATCTCCCTCAAGGCCGGGGGTACGGGGTTGACGCTGACGGAGGCCGACTACGTCATCGTCCTCGACCCGTGGTGGAACCCGGCGGCCGAGGATCAGGCCATCGACCGCGCACATCGCATCGGGCAGACCAAGCACGTCATGGTCTACCGCTACGTCAGCGCGGACACGATCGAGGAGAAGGTCATGGAGCTGCAGGAGAAGAAGCGCAAGCTCTTCGACGACGTCGTCGACGCCGGTGCCGGCGGCGGTCGTCTCACCTCCGACGACATCGCCGGCCTGCTCGAGGGGTAGGGCGCGAGGGCGTCAGGGATCGCACGGCTTGGGTGGGCCGCACGGGCGGAGCCCCAATATTTATCTCGATGTAAAGTATCTTGATGTCAAGAAAGCTGGTCTCCCGGCCGGCCGGACACCGTGAGGAGCGCGCCAGCCATGACCCGCGAATGGGATGCGAAGAGCTACGACGAGTTGCCGCTGCCGCACGTCGGCTGGGGCAGACGCACCATCGAGCGCATGACGCTGCGCGGTGACGAACGGGTGCTCGACGCCGGATGCGGCACCGGCCGCGACGCGGCCGAGTTGCTGTCGCGCCATCCGGGTGTCGACCTCGTCGGCGTCGACGGCTCGTCGCAGATGATCGCGCAGGCCCGCGAGCGGGTCGGGTCTGGGGCCGCATTCGCGGTCCGTGACCTCACCGAACCACTTGACGTCGCGGAGCTCGGTGCGCGGCCAGGCCCGTTCGACGCCGTCATGAGCGTCGCGTGCTTTCACTGGATCAGCGATCACGAGACGCTGTTCGCCCACCTCGCCGCGGTGCTGCGCCCGGGCGGCCGGCTGACGAGCGACTCCGGCGGCGAGGGCAACATCGAGAACGTCGAGCGCGCGATCGCGGCCGTCAACGCCGAGGGCTTCGCCCCGAAGGCCTTCGCCTCGCCCGAGGAGACGCGAGAACACTTGGAGCGCAACGGTTTCGACGTCGATCGCGTCGCGCTGCGCCCGAGCCCGATCCGCCTCGACGACCCCGACGTCATGGAGCGCTACCTCGCGACCGTCTGCCTCGGTTCCTACCTCGAGCGCATGAGCGAGCAGGAGGGCTGCGAGTTCACCCGGGCGGTGCGCGAGGCCATGGTCGAGCCGGTGCTCGACTACGTACGTCTCGAGATCGACGCGGTGCGCCGCTGACGCATCCCGCATCCGAAGCGACGAAAGCGCCGCGAACCGGCCGGTGGCTGACCTACCGTGAAACTCATGAAGCTCAGCCGCCGAACAGCCCCCAGCCACGCCGGTCGGTGCGTCCTCGTCACCGGTGGCGCGTCAGGTCTCGGCCTCGAACTCGTCAAGCTCTTCGTGGCCGACGCCGCCCGCGTCGTCGTCGCGGACCTCCACGCCGAGCGCCCGGCGAGCGTGCCGGACGGCGTCGACTACCTTACGCTCGACGTGCGCGACGATGCCGCTTGGGCCGATGCCCTCGCCTGGGTGGAGCAGCACTGGGGGCGACTCGACATCCTCGTCAACAACGCGGGCATCGCCGTCGGCGGGCGCATCGACACGACGGCGATCGCCGACTGGGAGCGCGCGCTGTCGATCAACCTCATGGGCGTCGTGCGGGGGTGCCGCACGTTCACCCCGATGATGAAGACGCAGCGCAGCGGCCACATCGTCAACACCGCCTCGCTCGCCGGGCTCGTCCACGCGCCGGCGATGGCGACATACAACGCGACGAAGGCCGCTGTCGTCGCCGTCAGCGAGACGCTGCAGAACGAACTGGAGCCGTTCGGCATCGACGTCAGCGTCATCTGCCCGTCGTTCTTCCGTACGAACCTCGCGCAGTCGTTGGCCGGAGCCGACGCCGAGATGGAGGCCAACGCCGTCGAGCTCATCAACGGCTCGCCTCGTTCGGCGGCCGATGTCGCCCGCACCGCGTTCGCCGGGATCGGCGCGCGCCGACACATCATCCTCACCGACCCGGACGGCCGGGTCGCCTACGGCGCCAAGCGTTTCGTCCGGCCCGTCTATGACGCGGCCATGGCCAGCGCTGCCAAACGTGTGGCGGCGGGCAAGGATCCGCAGCCCGCGGTACTCACCCAGCTCGGGCAGTGGGTGAAACGCCGCGCTGCCTGAGGGGAGGCCGGGGCGGGCACCCGTACTGCCAGTCTGGGGCCGCCAGTTGGCGGTATCCGGCGTCAGCTTCCTGACGTTCCGGCGTTTCCGCCCGTGCCTCCGGGCGCGGCGCCCGGCATCTGCCCGCCGCTCGGCGGTTGCTGGTTCGCATTGCCCGCCGAGCCGCCGGGCGCCTGTCCCTGGGCGCCCCCGCTCGTCCCGCTGCCCTGGCCTGCGGTGCCGGATCCGGACGCACCGGATTCGGACGTGCCAGATCCGGACGTGCCAGATCCAGATGCGCCGGCAGAACTGGTGGTGCCGCCCGAGGTTCCGTTCGTACCGGAGCCCGAGGTGCCCGAGCCGGGCATCTGCATGCCGGGGCCCATCTGACCAGTCGTGCCCTGCTGATTCTGCGACGTGCCACCGGGCCCGCCCATTCCGCCGCCCATGCCGCCCCCCGACGTTCCGGCCGGCATTGCCGCGGCCGCGCCGATCGACACGAGCGACGCCGTGCCCATGGCCAGCGCCGACACGAGCGCCGACTTCTTCGCCGACCATCGCTCGGGTCCCGGCGCCGAAGCGCCTGCCGTGTCGTTGCCGGTCGAAGCGCCCGAGGCAAACGGCGCCTCCTGCTCCGGCCCCCCGCGGTAGTCCGTGCCGGCGTCGCCGTCGGTGCCCGTGTGGGGCAGAGCAGTGCGGCGGACGGGCGGGATGTCGTGCAGTGTCGGGTCGTCGTCGTTCATGCTGTGTGCGTCGGGTCGGGGGTCGTCGTGGTCCATCGTGTCTCCTTCGTGCCTGGCGCCTCGGGGCGCGACGTCGCGGGCGCTCGCCCGTCATCCGCCGTCGACGTTGCGCGCCGGCACTGTGGAGAAGCTGTGCCCGGCGTGTCGTCGGTTCATGAAGCCGCCCGTCGGCCGGCCACTGCACGGCCCCGGGCTGGTCGTCGCACAGCCGGGCCAAAGCCGAGGTCGTGACGCTCAGGGCCATGAACTCCTCGATCTCAGCCGCCGGCTCACGCCGCGCGCGGCGCGCACCGCGTCATCGCGCCCGCCGGGCAACCGACATGACGCTCCGTGGCGCGACAAGCCCCGATGCCGGCGATACCCCCGGCGCTCTCGGCACCCGCACCACGGCCTCGAACACCTCCCGCACCTGGCTGACGCGCCTCGTCACCGGCCCGCACGACGACCCGAACTGGGCCCGCCCGGCGCTGTTGGCCCTGCTCGCGGCGACTGCAGTGCTCTACCTGTGGAACCTCACCGCCAGTGGCTGGGCGAACGCCTTCTACTCCGCTGCGGCACAGGCGGGCTCGCAGAACTGGGAGGCGTTCTTCTTCGGCAGTTCCGACGCGGCGAACTCGATCACCGTCGACAAACCACCTGCGTCGCTGTGGGTCATGGCGCTGTCGGTGCGGCTGCTCGGCCTGAGCAGCTTCTCGATCCTCGTACCGCAGGTGCTCATGGGTGTGGCCACCGTCGCCATCCTGCACGCGACGGTGAAGCGTCACTTCGGCGCGGGCGCCGGCCTGCTCGCGGGCCTCGTCATGGCGCTCACCCCGGTCGCCGTCCTCATGTTCCGTTTCAACAACCCGGACGCGCTGCTCGTCCTGCTCATGACGGCGGCCGCCTGGGCCACGATGCGAGCGCTCGAGCGCGGTTCGGTGCGCTGGATGGCGTTGGTCGGCGCGTTGCTCGGTTTCGGGTTCCTGACGAAGACGCTGCAGGTTTTCCTCGTCATCCCCGGTTTCGGGGCGGCGTTCCTGCTGCTCGCTGCGGCGCCACTGCGTCGACGCCTCGTCGGCAGCCTCGTGGCCCTCGTCGCTCTCGTGGCATCCGCCGGGTGGTGGGTCGCGATCGTCGAACTGACCCCGGCGAGCATGCGTCCCTACGTCGGCGGCAGCCAGAGCAACTCCTTCCTCGACCTGACGTTCGGGTACAACGGCTTCGGCCGACTCAGCGGTGAGGAGACGGGCTCGGTGGGCGGCGGCGGGGGCGCTGCCGGCGGGCAGTGGGGTTCGACGGGGCTGACGCGCCTGTTCGACGCCGAGATCGGCGGCCAGATCAGCTGGCTCATCCCGGCCGCGATCATCCTCGGCGTCATGGGTGTCGTGATGCGCGCGCGTGCGCCGCGCACCGACGTCCGTCGGGCCGCCTACGCCGTGTGGGGCGGCTGGCTCCTGGAGACGATGCTGACGTTCTCGTTCATGGCAGGCATCTTCCACGCCTACTACACGGTGGCGTTGGCGCCGGCAGTCGCGGCGCTCGTCGGCATGGGTGGCGCGCAGGCCTGGGAGCGTCGCCGCGAACCGGTCGGCAGCCTGACGATGGCGGCCGCGGGCGCCGCGTCGTCGATCTGGGGGTTCGTCCTGCTCTCCCGCACGAGCGCCTACAGCGACGTGCTGCGCGTCGGCGTGCTGACGATCGGAATGACGTGCGCGGCACTCCTCGTCATCGGGCGACGGCTGCACGCGCGAGCCTTGCCCGTGATCGTCGCGGGCGCCGTGGTCGCGGGCCTCGCGGGGCCGACCGCGTACTCGCTCACGACGCTGACCTCCGGGCACACCGGCTCGATCGTCACCGCCGGGCCGGCGTCGGGCGGCATGGGTGGGATGCCGGGGTGCGGGCGGCCGTGGCCCCGGTGCTCGCGCCCTGGGTGGTTCGACAGTCGGCGCGCCGCCGGCCGCTTCCTCGACGACGCGTGGCACCGTGCCCACCGGTGCAGGTGGGCAGGGAGTCGGTGGCGGCGGCATGGGCGGGTTGCTCGATGCCACGACACCGAGCGCCGCCGTCATCTCTGCCCTGCGGGCCGACGCGCAGCGTTACACCTGGGTGGCCGCGGCGGTGGGTTCGCAGAGCGCGGCCGGACTGCAGCTCGGAACGGGCGAGCCGGTCATGGCGATCGGCGGCTTCAACGGCACCGACCCGAGCCCGACGCTCGCCCAGTTCCAGGCCGAGGTGAAGGCAGGCAAGATTCACTACCTGCTGGCCAGTGGTGGAACATCGGCGGGCGGTGGGACGAGCTCGGCCCAGACGAGCGATGCGAGCCGCGTCCTGGCGTGGGCGGAGGCCACCTACCGGCAGGTGACGATCGGATCGACGGTCTTCTACGACCTGACGCAGCCGCTCGATTGAGGCAGTCAGCCGGCCTCGACAGGGGTGAAACGCATTGGAAATCATCATTCTTCGACGTGTTTCACCTCTAGGGGTGGGGCAACGCGCGGGTGTGCCCCGTACCCTCATGGGGTGATGACTTCCGCCTCCCCCATCCGACTGGCCGTGATCGACGACTACGAGGTCGTCGTCAACGGTCTGGCCAAGATGCTCGAGCGCTACCGCGACCGGGTCGAGGTGGCCGAACTCGACATCGAGGGCCCGATGTCGACGGTCGAACACCCCGTCGACATCGCGCTCTATGACACGTTCGGGCAGGCGCAGGGCGAGCCTGAGGCGCTGGCGCACCTGCTCAAGGAGCCCCGGGTCGACAAGGTCGTCGTGTACACGTGGAACTTCCAGCCCGACCTGGTGCGCCGCAGTCTCGATGCCGGCGTTCGGGGTTACCTCTCCAAGACGCTGCCCGCGGGCGAACTCGTCTCGGCGCTGGAGCGAGTGCACGCCGGCGAGGTCATCGTCTCGGCCGAGGTGGGCTCCGGCCCCATCGCCGGCGAATGGCCGGGGCGCGAGGAGGGGCTCACGCCGCGTGAAGCCGAGGTGCTCGCACTCATCACCCAGGGTCTGTCGAACAACGACATCGCCGCGCAGACGCACCTGTCGATCAACTCGGTGAAGAGCTACATCCGCACCGGCTATCGCAAGATCGGCGTGACGAGCCGCAGCCAGGCCGTGCTGTGGGGGGTTCGCCACGGCTTCGAGCCCGACCACCGTCGCATCGTCCCGGATCCCACCGTCCAAGATCGCTGAGCGCGCACACGCCAGGGCCGCCCCACCGTCAGGATCGGCTGACGGTGGGGCGGCCCTGGTGTGTCCAAGGGGTGGCGCACGTCACCTGACGGTGATTTGGCGTCCACCTGGAGGACGTGTAATGTTTTCCGAGTCGCCGAGGGGCAGACAGCACAGAAACCCCAGTGTTTCCGGGCAGTTTGCCTCACGAGCTCGAAGCTCACCGCAGTTTCGACAAGCGCGCTGGCTCCACCACGAGCAAGCGCCGAGTTGAAGTCGGGGAGCGAGGGTGGTAAGGTTGACGAGTTGCCCCGAGCGGGGTGGGAAACGAAAAGGGTTCCTGCTTCGTGTGGTGTGCGATGGTGTTTTGAGAACTCAACAGCGTGCCGATGTGATCATCGCCAAACATTTTAGTGGCACTTATGGAGTGTCGCGTGTTTTGGCTGAGTGATTAATGATTGTACAGAACTACGATGACCCTTCTGGGGTTGTTGTTTGTCACCGTTTTTTTCTCGGCCAGGGTAACAAATTTTTTCTACGGAGAGTTTGATCCTGGCTCAGGACGAACGCTGGCGGCGTGCTTAACACATGCAAGTCGAACGATGAAGCACCAGCTTGCTGGTGTGGATTAGTGGCGAACGGGTGAGTAACACGTGAGTAACCTGCCCCTCACTCCCGGATAAGCAAGGGAAACTGGGCCTAATACTAGAGA